>JAZLLB010000084.1:0-17241 GCA_045597925.1 Acutalibacteraceae bacterium | reverse complement strand
AATCTACAAAATAATCAGAGAAGGTATACAGAAGATTTAACCTTGCATCCAGGAGATTATCTCCCTGATATTCATAACCGTAAACACTCTGTAAGGCTCTGTATGCCCATTTTATCCATTCCGTTTCGTCAGCAGCATTTTCCTTGACTACCCGCAACTTTCGGTCAAGAATACCGATTCTGTTATTTATATCAATAATATCACCTGTTGATGTATCATATCTCGAAACAAGATACGGAGCCTCACCGCAGGTGATTTCAAGCCGTCTTGAATCAACATATTCCTTCCAGGTTTTTCCTTCGGGAAATTCTATTTTTTCTGATGTAGGAATCCATGTTTCTTCGTCCTGTACATTAAAAACATCTTTTCTGCCGAACCATTCCTCGTCACAGAAATTATTCATCAGATTGCACATCCATGACGGGGTGAATACCTCTGCGTGTTTTCTTGTTCTGTCTGTCTGATCTTCAGATGCCTTATACACTCTCGGCTGTACTAATCTGCTGTATGCACCCGAAACCAAATCTTTTGTAATTTGAGCATCATCGGCAAAAAACATTCCATAGTCGTTGTATGTGTCCGTTGCCCATATTATGTTCTGCTTTGTCGATTTGTCTTCAAGCAATGTCTTTATTGTCACCTTGACCTCGTGCGAATCAAAATCAATCAACGCTTTCAGCATCCTCACCCCTTCCAATAGCAGTTTCTATATTTTAACATATATTCTTAAAAATATCAATCAAAAAAGCAAAGCCCGTAAGCCTTGCTTTTTTTATATCCTAATATATCCCTGTATCATTCTGATTCATGATTTTTTCATAAAAACCGAATTGACACCAGAACATTTGTTCTGTATAATTAAATATAGCCTTATATCTTGGATAATCATTCAGGTAGCAATAATTAATAATTATCGACAATTAATTCTTTGTTTTTCATCCTTTTATCATTAAAATATGGGATGAGAAATAACATATCTTTCTAAAAAGCCGGCAAAATATGTAAAACTTTATAAAAATGCGAAAAAAAACATTGCATTTTATCGAAAAAGGTGGTATAATTCGTATGAAAAAAGACATGTTGAGATTATTAAACCTACAAGGAGCAAAAAAAATGGAAATATTAAACATAACTGTAGGCGGATTTAGGAATATTGAAAAAGTTAAAATTGATTTTGATTCCATAACAGCATTGGTTGGTTTAAATGGGTACGGCAAATCTAATGTTATAGATGCAATCGATTTTGGATTTGATTTTATTCATTTCCCCTGCAATGTTAGAAGCGAAATGATGTCTTCGAAACAAGGAATTCCCATATTAAAATCAAATGTTGGCCAAAATTTTAGTTTTGATATGGAAATAAAACTTGTATCGAATGGTCAAAGTTCCTATGTTAATTATGGATATTCTTTTTCTTGGGAAACTAATACTAACCATGCAGAAATAACAGAAGAACATTTAAATATTAAAAAAGACGATAAAAATCAAAAATACAACTCTTGTGTTATAAGGAAAAACGAAGATGCAAAATTTCGTTCGTCCGAAACAGGCCGTTGCAACAAAATTATCAAAATTGATAATAATAATTTAGTAATATCAAAACTATTATCAATAGATGATTTGTACTATGCAGATATTATTAATCAAGTAAATTCTATTCAATATTTCATCGAAAGACATTTAGATGCGGGACCATCATTTGCACCAGCACCCTTTGTTGTAAAAGGCTTTCAAGAATTAGAATTACAGGGAATTCAAAGTATTCCAAGAGCGATTTTTTATTTAAAGAAAGATTACATAGATAAATATGAATTGTTGATTAACTCTTTTAAACAACTGTTTCCGGAAGTAAAGGATATTTCTGTCGAAGAAATCAAATTAAACCAACCATCAAAAATAAGCATCTCAGAGGATTCTCCATTTGTTTTTACAGATAGTATTTATATAATGAGTATTTTGGATGAAAAATTAGTTCAGCCAATAGGATTTGAAAATTTATCTGACGGCACAAAACGCATTTTTTTAATGTTAACATTTGCTATAATCGCTGACATAAAAGGTTTATCTATGATTGCAGTTGAAGAACCAGAAAATTCCATACATCCCGGATTGTTACAAAATTACATAGATGTATTAAGCCAACTTATAAATGATTGTAAAATTATTATTACAAGTCATTCACCGTATATCGTTCAATACCTTAATCCCCACAGCATATATATTGGGATGGCTACGGATTCCGGAGAAGCAAATTTTAAAAGAATTGCAAACAGCAAAGTTCACTCACTTATGAAGGATGCTGCTGAATATGATAAATCTGTAGGAGACTATTTGTTTAATATTCTTTCAACTTCAGATTCCGAAGAATATTTAAACGATTATTTGGAAACTAATGAGTAACAAAGTTGTAGCAATATTTGCTGAAGGTCCAACAGAAATAGAGTTTTATAAAGCTGTGGTTATAAATGCTCGAAATAAAATGGGAACATCTTTTCCCTGCAAAATAGAATACAAAGATATGAACGGCATAGGGAACTATAAAAAGGATGCCTTAAGAAAATTCAACAAAATGAAGACAAAGTATCCTAATGAAAAGATTTATGTGTTTATCTGTATAGACAATGATGTATTTGAATTAGCCAAAAAGCCACCTATTGATAAAACAATTCTTAAAAAAGAATTGTTAGATGCTGGAGCAAAAGAAGTACATTATGTTATTGCTAATCAATCAATTGAAGAATGGTTTTTGTATGATTATGAAGGTGTTCTCAGTTATCTGAATCTATCAAAAACAACTAAAAGACCAAAAGGTAACGGACAAAATTCCCTGAAAGCACTATTTAAAAAAGCAAATAAGCTTTACATTAAAGGTAGTAAAACAGAAGGATTTATCGATAAATTGAATATAGAAATAGTAATGAAATCATGTTGTGATAGTTTAAAGCCATTATGTCATTGCTTAGGAATAGATTGTAAAACATTATGTAATAAATAACTTTTTCATAGTATCGGCAATGCAATTTGTTTAAATATAAAAAATATAGGTTGTGTAAGCGTGCATTTCGGGAGAGCGTACGGTTCGCATCCGTAAGGTCGGGGGTTCGAGCCCCTTCGGGTCCACCACCGTCTGACAGACGAAAAGCAACCTGCTTCATCTGAGGCAGGTTGCTTAATTTTTTAAGACATCACCGTATAATTATGGTGTGCGAATTGCGCAGTAAGATTTTTTGTCAGATTGTCTTGAGATTTAGGGCTTTTCTACAGACTGAAGGCTGTGACAAAGTGAAAATCGTCACAGCCTTAAATCAGCATATTAATTATGCGGCATTAATTTATTATATTATATTCCCAAAATGTTTTTCATTGTATTGCAGAGAAGATTTTCTTTCGCGGTATCTGAAATGTTGAGAGACTTGAATCTTTCAATTTCATATTTTGTATATTCCGCGTTTTTATACGGGAAATCAAGCCCGAATATATTTCTTTCTTCGCCTATCTGATTGATTACGGTTTCAAGCTGTTCGTTTGTGAGAGTCCATGTACCCATACCGTCTATGTCACTTATTGAAGTCCAGCCGGCGAAAGCTCGTGGCTGAATACCTCCTCTTGAATTATTGCACAGCACCGCGAGAGCCTCATTGAAGAAATGATATCCGCCGATGTGCTCAAGGCTGAAGCGGAGATTTTTGAAAAACCAGCCTACCTCGTCATAAAGAACGGGTCTTACTCCTTTGAGACGGTGCCAATGCATTCCGCAGTGGAATGAAACAAAAAGTCCGAGTTCCTCTGCTCTTTCGTATACCTTGAACGCATCTTCACCGTCAACGTCAAATTCCTGATAAGGCGGGTGCAGTTTGATGCCTTTAAATCCTAAATCGGCAATTTTGTCAACCTCATCGTGAAGATTTTTCGCTTTAAAGTCGATTGTTCCGAAGCCGTAAAGATCGGGCTGATTCTTCAGCTGCTTCGCAAGCCATTCGTTCGGTGTGTCGGGGAAGCCTTCCTCCTCAAACCTTTCCGGAAACGGAGCGAAGCAGACCGTTTTATCGATTCCGCATTCGTCCATAAGTTTTTTCAGCTCGTCGATTGTTCCTGATTCTTTGATTTCCTTAGGGAAAACATGTGCGTGATTGGCAATAATCATAATAATCTCCATTCCGCCGCTAATGAGTCAGCACAGGGGAGAATGAAATAGTGCTGAATTCAGACGGCTGTTTCTTAACTTTAAAATACTGCTTATAAAGTCAAATGTAATTGCTTACCTGAAAAATATAACATTTTTAGTGAAGTAAATCAAGAAAAATTTAATAAAGATTACTTTTATTGATGCTGCTGCGAAAATCGGAAATCAGTGTGCTTCTGAAATCCGATATAATTTATAAGAAAATCATTATATTTTCTGCGTTTTTTTGCAATAGTTGTTTTTGCACTTGATTAGACTGGAAAAATGTAATATAATATAAATGATACTTTCGCAATCCGCGTGCAGGAATAGTGAGGTGCCGCTTTATGATGAGCGGCTGCTGACAGAGGTGGTTGGTTTTGGAAAATATTACATATTATATAAGATTTATTCTGCCGGCAATCTGCGTCCTTGTGTTGTTTATATGCATTTCGTCGCTGATAAAAACAAAATCGCCGAAGGTCAAGCCGGCTCTTTTTATTGATGAACTCAGCGGCAGGGAATATCCCGTTACTCACTGGGAGACATCTATCGGCAGAAGTAATTCATGCGACATCATTCTGAATTTTGACACAGTCAGCCGTTTTCACGCGGTGCTGACGAAGCAGAAAAGAGGCTGGACGCTGACAGATACATATTCCCGTTCGGGAACATATCTGAACGGCAAAAAAATCAAATCACCCGCAGTAATAAAAAGCGGAGACAATGTAACCTTCGGTGCGGCAACCCTTACTTTTAAAGAGAGGTAATTATGGATAACTTAAAAGAAGCCAAAAGAATAGTAATTAAAGTCGGAACATCGACTCTCACATATGAAACAGGTAAGGTGAATATAAGAAGAATAAAGAAGCTGGTAGAAATCTTGTCCGATTTAAAGAACAGCGGAAAGCAGATTGTGCTTGTAACATCGGGTGCTATTGGTATCGGTGTAGGTAAGCTGGGGCTTTCCGCGAAACCGCAGGATACTCCGGGCAGGCAGGCGGCGGCAACCGTCGGTCAGTGCGAGCTGATGTTTATGTATGACAAATTCTTTTCCGAATTCGGTCACATAACCGGTCAGATTCTTGTTACGCGTCTGGATTTTGAAAATGAGGAACGTAAAAACAATCTTATGAACTGCTTTGACAAGCTGTTTGAATACGGCGCGATACCAGTTGTTAATGAAAATGACGCTGTTGCCGTTGAAGAAATTGTTTTCGGAGACAATGATAATCTTTCGGCTATTGTGGCGAAACTTATTAAAGCTGACGGACTTATTATTCTTTCGGATATTGACGGACTTTTTACAGGTAATCCGAAAACAGATGATGATGCCGTTCTTATTCCCGTTGTTGAAAAAATCACGGAAGAGATTGAGAATCTTGCGGGCGGCGCGGGTTCAAGCAGAGGAACCGGAGGAATGATTACAAAAATTCACGCCGCGAAGGTCGCGGGCAGCGCGGG
This sequence comes from Acutalibacteraceae bacterium, assembly GCA_045597925.1. Classification (GTDB taxonomy): domain Bacteria; phylum Bacillota; class Clostridia; order Oscillospirales; family Acutalibacteraceae; genus CAG-488. The sequence continues at coordinate 11,615 of JAZLLB010000084.1, read as the reverse complement.
AATTCCCACGGTTATTATTAACGGAACAAATCCCGATGATATTTACAGATTAATTGAGGGCAGACAGACAGGTACGTTCTTCCGCCCCGAAACAGGAAAGGATTAATACTATGCTGCAGCAAATCGGAATAAAAGCGAAAAAAGCAGAAACTATACTCGCCGGCGCAGGTACTGAAATAAAAAACCGCGCTTTATATATGATTGCAGATGCTATTATGGCTAATTCGGATATGATTCTTTCAGCCAATATGAAAGATATAAGAGTCGCGCGTGTCAACGGAATGAGAGAATCCCTTGTTGACAGACTTGTGCTTAACCGGGAAAGGATAGAAGCTATGGCGAAGGGAGCGGCGGAGGTTGCCGCGGCGGATGACCCTATAGGTAAGGTTATATGCGGTTCGGTAAGGCCTAACGGACTTAAAATTGAAAAAATAACCGTTCCGTTAGGTGTTGTTGCGATAATTTTTGAGGCAAGACCCAACGTCACTCTTGACGCTGCCGTTCTCTGCCTTAAATCCGGCAACGCGTCAATATTAAGAGGCGGAAAAGAAGCGATATATTCAAATACGGCAATAGCAAATGTTATGCGGAAGGCCGTTGAGCAGGCGGGACTGCCGGCGGATTGTATTCAGCTTGTTGAGGATACAACTCATGAAGGGGTCAACAAGCTTATGAAAATGAACGAATATATTGACGTTATAATCCCGAGAGGCGGTGCGGGGCTTATTAAAGCCTGCGTTGAAAATTCCACTGTACCCGTTATTCAGACCGGTACGGGTAACTGCCATGTTTATGTTGATAAAGCGGCTGATATTGATATGGCGGTGAAAATCATTATAAACGCGAAAACCTCAAGACCGTCTGTCTGCAATGCCTGTGAGAGTATTCTTATTCATGAGGACATTGCGGAAAAAGCTGTGTCGCAGATATGCTCCGCTCTCAGAGACAGAAGAGTTCTTATCCGCGCAGATGAAAAAATATGTGCTATGTTCCCGGATTCAATTCCCGCAAGCGAAGATGACTGGGGAACAGAATATCTTGATTATATTATAAGCGCGAAAATTGTTTCATCAATTGACGAAGCTGTTGAACACATCTCAAAATACGGAACGGGTCACAGCGAATGTATCGTTACAAATGATTATTTCGCTTCTAAAAAATTCACTGAGCGTATTGACGCGGCGGCGGTTTATGTGAACGCTTCTACAAGATTCACAGACGGCGGTGAATTCGGCTACGGTGCCGAAATAGGAATTTCAAATCAGAAGCTTCACGCGAGAGGACCTCTCGGACTTGAAAACCTCACAAGTGAAAAATATATTGTTACAGGCGAAGGTCAGATAAGATAAAGGGTACACCTCAGATTGACGGTGTTGCCTGAAAAAACAGGGAGGGCATCGGTGTGTCCGAAGAAAAAAATAAAGACTTAAGTGAAAAATTAAATTTTAATCAGGAAAATAAATCGGTGTCAAAACCCGAAAAGAAGAATTATAAAGGTGCTTTGGCTGTCGGGATTATTATTATAATTTTCGCGCTTATCGGTATGGGATTTCTTATCAGCACAATAGCGGGACAGATATCAAAGAATTCCGGCAATGATAAATCAGAAGCGGAATACGAGGATTTTCTGTATCCGGTTGTAACGCTTGACCCGAAGACATTTGACGATATCACCGGTGCCGACATGGAGGATTTGCTGTGTTCCGCGATTCTTTCTCTGCTGACTGAAAGTGATAATAACCCATATGATTTTGAGTTCGTAGAGGGAGAAAATTCAGGCATGGGGATTCCGCAGGCAATCGTTGAAGAGGCATTCGCGAAACTTTTCGGAACGGAAGTAAAACCTGTTCATCAGAGCGTTGAATGTTCAACCTGCATTTTTACTTATCAGAGCGCGGCTCAGAGATATGTTGTGCCTATCACCGGTTACGACCCGGCTTATGTGCCTGAAGTAATTGAAATCAGCGAGACCGGAGAGACTGTTGAGCTTCTCACCGGATACATCGCTTACGGAGATTGGGAGAAAAACGAAAACAACGATTTCGTTCAGCCCGAACCTGCCAAATACAGAAAAATAACTCTTCGCAGGTCAGATAAAGGCTGTTATGTCAGCTCAATTCAGAATGCCGAAGCAGTCGCAAATGAAAATAAAACGGAGTGATGTTATGAAAGAAATATTCAGCGCAAAAGTATTTGAAGACGGATTTATTCCGTCGGTTCACGCTTCGACTGTTCTGAAGGTCGGAGAAAATGAATTTCTCTGCGCGTTTTTCGGAGGTACACGAGAGGGGAATGATGACGTTAAAATATGGCTTTCCCGCTTTTCGGACGGGAAATGGAGTCAGCCCCGGATTGTTGCGGTCGGTGATAATGTTCCGTGCTGGAACCCCGTTCTTTTTGAATATGACGGAAAAATCATGTTGTTTTACAAGGTCGGCAAGCCTATTCCGCAGTGGTATACCATGCTGATTGAGTCAACCGACGGCGGCAGAACATGGTCGGAGCCGAAGGAGCTTGTTGAAGGCGATATCGGCGGCAGAGGTCCTGTTAAAAATAAAGCAATAAGACTTTCTGACGGCAGAATCTGCGCTCCGGCTTCAATCGAAACAAAAACAGAATGGGACTGCTTTACGGATATTTCGTCTGACGGCGGCAAAACGTGGCAGAGAAGCGGATTTGTTCCGTTTGACCATGAAAATACCGAAGGCAAGGGAATAATTCAGCCGACTCTGTGGGAAGACGGAGACAGAATTTATATGCTTACCCGTTCTACCGTAAGCAGTATAATGAGAAGCGAATCATCTGACGGAGGCAGAACGTGGTCTCCCGCCGAAAGAACCGCGCTTCCCAACAACAACAGCGGTATTGACTGCGTTAAGCTGAATGACGGAAAAATAGTTGTTATTTACAACCCTGTTACGGGCAGACACGGCGACAGAAACATAATCGGACTTTCAGAAAGCACCGACAACGGCAAGAGCTTCTCGCCGTGCGTGATTGTTGAAAAAGACGATGACACCGAAGCGGAATTTTCATATCCCGCAATTATCTGCGATGATAAATATGTTTACACGACATACACCCATTACCGCAAAAACATAATGTTCAGAATATTTGAAATATAAAAAGACAGTGCAGTACCGTAAAAAGTGCTGCACTGTTGTTTTCTTTACTATTTCAGCTTTATCTGTGAATTCATTACCGCCGCGCGACTGATTTTATCTCTGCCGAATTTTGAGCGGATTTCATCAACGGTTTTATCAAGCCTGCGGCTGTTTTCTTTATCTTCGCCGTCAAAAAGCGATATCTGCTCACCCTCATTTGCAATATCCGAAAGTGAAATTCCCATAAGTCTCAGATGCGTTCTTCCGTCCCATAATTCACGGAAAAGCTCTTTTGAAATTTTATAAACCTCATCTGTTACATCTGTGGGAATACTCAGCTTTTTCTGATGTGAGCTGTCCTTAAAATCATTGCTTCTTATAAGCACTGAAACACGGTAAGCCTTCGCACCGTCAGCACGCAGTCGTGCACAGACGTAATCGCATAAATTCAAAATAATCTCATCAGCCTTTTCAAAGGTCGTGACATCTTCCTGAAGCGTTGTGGAATTTCCGTAGCCCTTTGGCTTATGCTGATTTTCATTTACAGGTGAATCGTCAATGCCGTGCGAATAATTATAAAGCTGCTGACCCATTTTGTTTTTGAAATTTGCTTTTAGTATTTCAACATCAAGAGCCGCGAGCTGACCGATTGTGCTGATTGAAAGCTGGCTCAGCCTCCGCGCGGCTGATTCTCCCACGCTTAAGAGGTCGGATACAGGCAGCTTCCACATTTTTTCTTCAATTTCATAATCGAAAAGCGTATGCACCTTATCGGGTTTTTCGAAATCACCCGCCATTTTGGCAAGCAGCTTATTTGAGCCGATGCCGACATTGACGGTAAAGCCCAGTTCGTTTTTTATTCTGTCTTTAAGCTCATACGCGGTTTTGATAATATCGGGGAAAATCCGTTCCATACCTGTCATATCAATAAAGCACTCATCAATGGAATACTTTTCAACGACAGGCGAATAGTCACGGCAGATATTTATAAACGCGTCGGAATATTGTCTGTAAAGCGTAAAATCCGGTTTCACAATCACGAGCTTCGGGCATTTTCTGAGTGCCATTCCGGTAGGCTCGCCGGTTTTTATGCCGTATTTTTTCGCAGGAATTGATTTCGCCAGAATAACGCCGGTTCTTTTTTCCGGATCTCCGCCGACAGCTGACGGAATAAGTCTTATATCTTTGCAGCCCTGTTCCATCATTTTGGCGGCCGTCCATGAAAGAAACGCGCTGTTGACATCAACATGAAAAATAATTCTTTCCATAACTCACACTTCTGTATAGAGCTTCGCTATATCAAGTTCTTCCGTTTCGGGATTTGCTTTTCCCAGTCCGAGAAATTCCCTGACGGGCGAATAAACTCTGAACAGTCCGCCGCCTGAGAAGTTCCTGATTCTCGCAAGAGAGAGGGCACCGCCGTTTCTGAATCTTTTCGCCTGCGCTTCACTGACGGTTATCGAAGGATAAGTCTCAAGAATTTTTTCAACGCTTATTACTTTCTCCCCAAGCCTTCCTTCATGTGCAAGAGCGGCGGCTTCCTCAAGAGTTACGGAATCTTTGATTGAAAATCCGTTTGAATATATGCGTTCGAGCCTTTGAAGGCACGCGCCGCAGCTGAGCTTTTCACCGATATCATAAGCGAGAGAACGTATATACGTTCCCGCACTGCACGAAAAAGAAACGCTGTAAACATTTTTTTCTTTTTTACCGAGAATTTCAGCGGAATATACCGTAACACTGCGCCTTTCTCTTTCAACCTCTATTCCCTTTCTCGCGAGCTGATAAAGTCTGACGCCGTTTTGAGATATGGCGGAATACATAGGCGGCACCTGCTGAATTTCACCTGTGAAATACTCAACTGCCGCTTTGAATTCATCGTCTGTCACGTTTACTTCTTTTCGTGATAATACCTCACCCGTTATATCATATGTGTCTGTTGTTATACCTAACAGGATGTCGGCGACATACGCTTTTTCGCTTGAAGGAATGAAATCGGCGAATTTTGTCGCTCCGCCCAGCATAACAGGCAGAACGCCGGTGGCCATTGGGTCAAGTGTTCCGGTATGCCCGGCTTTTTTAACAGCGGCAATACGCCTTAATTTATTTGCCGCAAGAAAAGATGTTATCCCCTGAGGCTTGTTTATGCAGATAAAACCTGTCATTATCTCACCCTTTTCTATATTGCTTTTATTATACCGCATTCACTTATCAAACTCAATGTTTTAATTTTAAAAAAATATAGATTTTATTTCTTTACCGTGATAAATCAGAAAAATATGTCTAATTAGTTAAAATTTGTTCTATTTTGTCAAAAAACATAGTTAATTATACACAAAACAAGCTGAACTCTTTTGTCATATAATCTAAACTTTTTAAAGTTCACAACAAAGTGTTGACATTGATATATTTTTAATATATTATTTCTAATAAGATATTGTCTGCGAGGTGTGCAATGCCTGATTTTCATTCTGACAACCAGCTTATACAAGCCGCCACCGCAGGCGATGAAGGCGCGATGTCGCACCTTATAAAGTCGGTTATGCCGTGCATTGAAGCAGCCGCTTCACTTAATGCCGGCGGCGGAGCAATAACACGAAGTGACCTTATCCAGGAAGGTCTCATCGGTGCGGTCAATGCCATATTCAGTTTTGACGAATCCAGGGGCGCAAGCTTTTGTACGTATGCTCGCAGATGTATAGAAAACAGCATTTCTACTGCCGTAAGGAACAGTACACGCCGCAAACAGCAGCCTCTTAACGCCTATGTTCCTCTTGAAGATGTTGAAAATTCGCTCATTGAAACAGCCGGTAATCCTGAGTCTGTTGTTTCCATGGAGGAAAGTGTCGGGGTCATTCAGAGCTGTATTGACCAAAAACTTACAGCACTTGAGAAAGATGTTCTGCTGCTTCATATTGCGGAAGACAGCTACGGTCGGATTTCTCAGAAACTGGGGATAACCGAAAAAGCTGTGGGCAATGCTCTGAGCCGTGCGAGGCAGAAAATCAAGGCGGAAATCGGCAAAAATTCATGAGTCCCATCCAAGAGGAGCTGAAAAGTCAGCGGTGCAAATCCGTATAGGGGCGTAAAAATTTTAAGCGAGGTAAACCACTATGTACGAAGACAAAACACTTACCTGTAAAGAATGCGGCAACGAGTTTGTATTTACCGCAGGTGAACAGGAATTCTATGCAGAGAAAGGCTTTGTAAATGAGCCTCAGCGCTGCAAGGCTTGCCGTGACGCACGCAAGAACGCTGCTCGCGGAGAACGCGAAATGTTTGAAGCAACATGTGCAAACTGCGGCGGTGCTGCAAAAGTTCCGTTCCGTCCGCGTGAAGATCGACCTGTTTATTGCAGTGAGTGCTTCGCAAAAATGAAGGAAGAAGCATAATTATATATAACATAAACACGATTTATTAATATTTAATTTTGCGCACCTCGTCTTATGGCGGGGTGTTTCCTTGATTGATTACAGAATCTGTCGTGTGCTGAATGTGAAAGGAGCGATAATATGGCAGTTAAAATTATATCTCATCGGGGGGCAAACCGTGCTGCACCGCAGAATACTCTGCCCGCTTTTGAAAAAGCCTTTGAAATGAATGCCGATGGAATTGAGACTGACGTTCATCTCACAGCCGACGGTGTTCCTGTTATATGTCACAACTATAAAATAGACGAAACCTCCAACGGCAGGGGCGAAATCAGAAAAATGAATCTTGATGTCTTTAAACAGTTTGATTTCGGCTCATATTTCAGCTATGATTTTGAGGGTACAAAAGCCCCTACGCTTGATGAGCTGCTCAGCCTTTGTGAAACAAAAGATTTTGAAATTCTCAATATTGAAATAAAGCCGTCGCTTGAGCATGACGTAAGCGTTGTAAGAAAAACCGTTAACGCGGTTAAGGAACACGGACTTTATGACAGACTGCTTATTTCATCGTTCAGTTCCCATATGCTCGTTGAAGCAAAAAAAGCTGACAGAAATACGCGCACCGCGTATCTGTACAGCCCTGACAGGAAAGAGGCTTACCGCATGATGTTCAGAGCTGGTAAATTTGCCCGTGAGTTGGGCTGTGAGGCGCTTCACCCGCAGATTTGCTATGTTAATAAAAGCTATGTTGATGCCGTTCACCGAGAAGGAGTTAAGATAAATGTATGGACTGTTGACAAGGAAAAGGACATTATCCGGCTTGCGAAAATGGGTGTTGACGGGATTATCACCGATGTTCCTGATTTTGCAAAAGAAGTTCTTCAAGAAAACAACCTGTTGTAATAAAATACCCGGTGTCAGTTCTTTTTTGGAAGCAGTTATAATCACGCTCAGACATCAGAGAGCAAAAACTCCCTTGATATTTTTAAATATTTGTTATATAATATGACATATTTTAACAGAATAATCCTTTTGCGTTGAAAGGTGCAGGCTTTATGAAACATGTTTTATTTATTTCAGAAAATTTTTGGATATCTGATTCTGCGGATAAAAATTGTACGCTCCATCTGATAGATGGTTTAAGTAATGCCGGTTATCAGATTGATGTTTTTAGCCATACTTACATGAACAACTCTGAAGATGAAAATAATAAAAATTATTCTTTACATTATTTTTTTGAAAAAGAACAACTTTTTATTGATAATTATTTATGTAAAAATCGTAATTTGCTTGAAAGAATAATTTCTAAAATTCTTGTTTTCCTTGTTAATAAAATCGGAATTTATTGCCAGAAAAGAATGCAGTATAAAAAATTTTTAGAACTAAATAAAAACAACAAAATTGATTATATTATTTCAGTTTATTGTCCTGTTTTTAGTAATGAAATTGCATATTATATTTATAAAAAAACAAAGAAAAAAACTTTCTTGTATTTCTTGGATCCCCACACATATAACTATCAGTATAAAAATTTTGTTTTTAAAAGTAATTTTAAAACAAGAAGTGAGGACGAAAAAAGATGGGCAAAATGTGCAAAAGGAATAATATACAGCAAAGGCATTGTTGAAGAAAATTTGAGAAATAATTTTAATCCGTATGGTAATTTGCCGTTTATTGATATTACTTTACCAAATTTTAAAATTGAAAGAAACCGGTTTGAAAATATTGATAAAGAAAAAACTGTTTTAATTTATACGGGTAAATTTTATGAAAACATACGTAATCCTGACGCTTTAATCAGTATCTTAGGTATTTTGGATAAAAATAAATATGTTGTTGAATTCTACGGAGAATGCTGTGAATATTTGAATAAACATTATGAGAAACTTCCTGAATGTATCAGATTAATGGGAATAGTCGGCTCTGAAAAATGCAAAGAAGTACTGGATTCTGCAGATATTCTGATTAATGTCGGAAATACCACTCCAAATCAGGTGCCAAGCAAAGTATTTGAGTATATTTCCACCGGAAAGCCCATATTGAATATAATTAATTCAGAAAATGATATCAGTCTTTATTATCTTAATATGTATCCGAAAGTCTACAATTTCAAATCCGGCGAAGCTGTAGATTTAAACCTTTTACAAGATTTTCTGTCTGATACATCTCAAATATCTGTTGAAAGTCTTAACGAAATATATAAGGATTTTTTAATTGATAATATTGTAACAAAAATAACCAATTTTATTGAAAGCTGTGGTTGATGTATGTTTAACGGAAAAAAATTACTTATTACCGGAGGTACTGGAAGCTTCGGTTCAACTGTATTGAAAAAATATCTTTCATCAGATGTTTCTGAAATCAGAATTTTTTCAAGAGATGAAAAAAAGCAGGATGATATGCGTCATAACCTTCAGGCGGAATATCCTGACTACGCCAATAAGGTTAAGTTTTATATCGGAGATGTAAGAGATCCCCAATCGATTAAAAATGCCATGTACGGGGTAAATTATGTTTTTCACGCGGCGGCTCTGAAACAGGTTCCGTCCTGTGAATTTTTTCCGATGCAGGCAGTCAGGACAAATATAATCGGTACTGACAATATGCTCCAGGCCGCCATTGACGTGGGGGTGGAACGTGTTGTCTGCCTTTCGACAGATAAAGCGGCGTATCCGATAAACGCGATGGGAATATCAAAGGCAATGATGGAACACGTCATTTATGCTAATGCCCGTGTTGCCGCCGAACGCGGAGGTACCGTAATCTGCTGCACAAGATACGGCAACGTTATGTGTTCAAGAGGCTCAGTTATACCGCTGTTTATTGACCAGATAAAAGCGGGAAAGCCGATAACAATAACCAATCCCGAAATGACAAGATTTCTTATGAATCTTGATGAAGCTGTTGACCTTGTTACATTCGCGTTCGAAAACGCAAATCCGGGTGATTTATTTATCCAGAAAGCTGATGCCTCAACAATAGGGACTCTCGCGAAAGCCGTTCAGCAGCTTTTCGGTGATACAGATACCAATATCATAGGTACCCGCCACGGGGAAAAGCTCTATGAAACACTGATGACCCGTGAAGAAAGACTTCGCGCGGAGGATATGGGAGATTATTACCGTGTTGCAGCTGACAGCAGAGATCTTAATTATGATAAGTTTGTCGTCAGCGGGCATGTGTTTACAGAAGCGAATGACGCTTACACAAGTCACAATACAAGATTACTTTCAGTTAATGAAACTGTGGAGAAGATTCTGACAACGGACTATGTCAGAGATGAATTGAAAAAAGCGGAGATAGATTTATGAAGATACTTGTTACGGGCTCAAATGGATTTGTAGGAAAAAACCTTGTTGAAAATCTTAAATGCATCAGAGACGGAAAAAACAGGACTCGCAATATAATAATTGATGAAATTTTTGAGTACGATATTAATACGGATAAACAGCTGCTGGATAAATACTGCCGTGAGACTGATTTCGTTTTTAATCTTGCGGGAATAAATCGGCCGAAAGATACCGAAGAGTTTATGAACGGCAATTTCACGTTTGGTTCCGTGTTGCTTGATACTCTGAAAAAATATGAAAACAGATGCCCTGTAATGCTTTCAAGCTCAATTCAGGCATCGCTTGTAGGCAGATATTCTCTGTCTGAATACGGTAAGTCAAAGCTGGCGGGGGAGAATCTGTTTTTCAAATATTCAGAGGATACGGGCGCGGAGGCTTTTGTTTTTCGTTTCCCTAATCTTTTCGGAAAATGGTGCAGACCGAATTATAATTCAGCGATTGCTACGTTTTGTAATAATATTGCAAATGATTTGCCTGTTCGGGTAGATGATGAAAAGACCGAACTGGAATTACTGTATATAGATGATCTTGTGGATTCGATGCTTGATCTGCTTGAAAGTAAGGCTTACAGGTGCGACTATGACGGAACTGTTCCGGTCGAGAAAAAAGACGGAAAGTACTGTTATATTCCGAAAACGCACAAGGTTAGCCTCGGAAAAATTGTTGAGCTGCTTGAGAGCTTTAAGTCTCAGCCGTCAACATTGGTTATGCCTGCGATTCCCGGTGATTCTTTTGCTAAAAAACTGTATTCAACTTATCTTTCATATCTTCCGAAAGAAAAGGTGAAATTTGAACTGAAAATGAACTCTGATATAAGAGGCAGTTTTACTGAGTTATTGAAAACGGAAAGCTGCGGACAGTTTTCGGTAAATATAAGCAAACCCGGAATAACAAAAGGGGAGCATTGGCACAATTCAAAATGGGAGTTTTTTATTGTTGTTTCAGGGCACGGGCTGATTCAGGAACGAAAAATCGGCTCAGATGAAATAATAGAGTTTGAGGTGTCCGGCGAAAAGATTGAGGCAATACATATGCTTCCGGGATATACACATAATATTATCAATCTTTCAGATACGGAAAATCTGGTTACATTAATGTGGGCGAATGAGCAGTTTGATTCGTCGCATCCCGATACTTTTTTTGAAAAGGTGGATTCGTAAATGAACGAAAATATTTTTAAGAATAACGGTAAGCTGAAATTGTTGATTATTGTCGGAACAAGACCGGAGATAATCAGATTATCTGAAATAATTAAGAAGTGCCGTAAATATTTTGATACTGTTCTTGCGCATACCGGGCAGAATTATGATTATAACCTGAACGGAGTGTTTTTTAAGGATCTGGAGCTTGGTGAGCCTGATGTTTATCTCGACGCCGTCGGCAGTGACCTGGGTGAAACAATGGGAAATATCATAGATAAATCCTATAAACTTATGGCGGCAATCAAGCCTGACGCGGTTATGGTGCTCGGAGATACAAACAGCTGCCTTTCGGTTATAGGAGCGAAAAGACTGCATATTCCGATTTTTCATCTTGAAGCGGGGAACCGCTGTAAAGACGAATGTCTTCCGGAAGAAACAAACAGAAGAATTGTTGATATAATTTCAGATGTGAATCTTGCGTATACCGAACACGCGCGGCGTTATCTTGTTGAGTGCGGACTGCCCAAGGAAAGAACATATGTTGTGGGTTCGCCTATGGCTGAGGTTCTGCGTAATAATTTTGAAAAAATAGTAAACAGTGACATACATAAAAAGCTCGGACTGGAAAAAGGCAGATATATTCTTCTT
>JAZLLB010000083.1:0-22370 GCA_045597925.1 Acutalibacteraceae bacterium | reverse complement strand
TGGTTTTAACAGTAGATGACGATTTATATTTGGCAATGCCGATCATGCAGTTTTATTATATAGTGTATGGTTCTTTATTCGGAATGTCAGTATATCGGTGGTACACATTTATCTATATTTTTTATGCGATATACAGAAGGCTCAAAAAATCCGGAAAAATCATAAGTGTAATTCAATATAATAAGGTAATACCGATTTTTATTTATTACTTTTTTTGCGTATTTGCTTTAGCGTTAAATAACATAAGAACGGGTGTTTTTGCGTTTCTTGATGTTGTTGTTATTCTTATTTTTATAGAGGATGAATTGAGCGACAGCAATCGCCTGAAGAAGTTTTTTGCCGTGTGGGCAGTTACTGCTGTCTTTGCGTATATTACCGGTATGATATTAAATAATGCGGAAAACTATTCCGAGCTGATTAATAACAGCTATCTTTCTATTACCAGAAACAATGCGACTTTTGAAGACCCGAATTACATGGGATTCTTTTATACGGTTGCCGCATTTTCTGTTATTATATTGCAGCCTTTTAAGAAAATACCGAATACTGTACTGGCTGTTGTTATATATGTAATGCTGTTATCGTCTTTGAGTATGTCGGCCATTATCATAAATGTTATGATATGGATAATATATTTTATTCTGTCAAAGAACAAAAAGCTCTGGAAATTCCTGGCTGCAATAGTAATTTGTGTTTCCCTTGTGATTTTATATAACAAACTGCTGCAAAACGGAGATTCATCTAAGATATTTGTTCAGTTGGCTTTGAGAATCAATGAAAAGATAAATAATTTTTTTGCAGGCAACACAGTTACTTTTACGACCAACAGGTCATCTCTGGCAAGTTCTCATATTAAATTATTTTTGCAGCAGCCTCTTTGGAGAAAACTGATAGGATTAAATCCCTCAACGCCGATGTTCCTTTCTGAAATGTTTGTCAATGTTGCCCATAACGAATATATTGACTGGCTGCATAATATCGGAATTATCGGTACGGTTCTTATGCTGATTTATCTTGGTTTATCAATACGCCGTATATATATAAACTACAAGGAAGAGAAAACAAAAATAAATTTTTTTGTAGTAGTGTTTAAATTTATTTGGGTTTTATATGCATTTACACTGACAATATTCATGGATCCCAGATTTATGATTTCATTCTTTATATGAGGTGAATTTATGCAGGAATCAGTAATTATGAAAATTCTTAAATTACCGCAAAAGATTTATAACAGATTATATATCCGTTTAATAAAGCGGCAAATCACTTGCGGTTCCAATGTGTGTATTACTCCAAGTATCAGGATTTTCGGAACCCAGATATCAGTCGGAAATGATGTAAGTATTGGAGAAGAGGCTTTATTTATGTGTACAAGTGCCCCGATTTCCATAGGAGACAGCGTTATGTTCGGACCGAGAGTAACCATTATTACCGGAGATCACCGGATAGATTATTTAGGTAAAAAAATCAAACATGTAAAACACGAAGAGAAATTACCCGAAAATGACCAGCCTGTCAGAATATGCGGAGATAATTGGATTGGTGCCAATGTGACTATTTTAAAAGGAGTTACCGTCAATGAAGGTGCAGTGGTTGCAGCGGGGGCTGTGGTAACTGATGATGTCCCGCCTTATGCTGTTGTCGGCGGGGTACCGGCACGTGTTTTGAAGTATCGGTTTACCGAAGAGGAAATAGCGCGTCATAAGGAGTTGTTACATAAATCGGCACCTTGATTGTTTTAAGAAAAAGTTCAGGAGCTAAAAGGTTATGGAGGAAAATTTAAAGAAAAAGGCTATTTTCAGCACGTTTTGGAAATTCACAGAGAGAATACTTGCTCAGGTAATTACTTTGGTTGTCTCTGTAGTATTAGCCAGAATACTTATGCCTTCTGATTATGCGATTGTAAGTATAGTAACAATATTTTTTGCATTTGCAAATGTTATTATTTCAGGCGGATTAAATACGGCTCTTATTCAAAAAAAAGACGCGGATGTCGAGGATTATTCTTCTGTATTATGGGTCGGTCTGATTATTTCCTTTGTGATATATTTAATTTTGTTTTTTTCAGCACCGCCCATTGCACGGTTGTACAGTCAGCCGATGCTGATTCCGGTAATACGTGTTATGGGACTGATTTTACCCGTTTATGTTGTAAAATCTATCTGGTGTGCGTATGTTTCATCCGGTTTGCAATTCAGAAAGTTTTTCTTTGCAACATTAGGCGGAACTCTGGTATCGGGAATAGCGGGAATTATTATGGCTGTAAACGGCTTCGGCGTTTGGGCACTGGTAGCACAGCAAATGATTAATCCGCTTATTGATACGGTTATTCTTATACTTACTGTGCGTGTGCATATTAAGCTGCGTGTTTCTGTTTCCAGGATAAAAGTATTGTTCGGTTATGGCTGGAAGATATTTGCTTCTTCCTTTATAAATGTTATTTATTCTAAAGTATCTCCGTTAATAATAGGTGTTAAGTATACACCTAATGATTTGTCGTTTTATACAAAAGGAGAAAGCTTTCCCGATACGCTGTCCGCGACATTTATGCATACGCTGTCAGCTGTGCTTTTCCCGGTAATTGCAAAGTGTCAGGATGACAAAGAGCGTGTCTTAAACGGTACAAGGACATTTATACGTGTATGCTCCTTCATTCTGTTCCCTGCCATGTTGGGATTTTGGGCGGTATCAGATAACTTTATTGCAGTCGTTTTAACCGAAAAATGGCTTCCTGCCTCATACTATGTTAAAATTTTCTGTTTGGCTTCAATGTTTAATGTTGTAGCGGTAGGCAATTGTGAAACAATAAAAGCCATCGGAAGAAGTGATGTGTACCTGAAACTGGAAATAATTAAAAAAGTAAGTTATTTTATAATTTTGTTTGGTTTTATATGTTTTTCAAAAACTCCCGAAATAATGGCTCTTTCTTCTATCACATGCACAGTTGTTCAGATAATTGTTAATTCAATTCCAAACAGAAGACTTATCAATTATCAGTATAAGCAGCAGATAAAAGATATACTGCCAAGTCTTTTCTGCTCTGCTGCAATGTGTGTTATTGTTTCGCTTGTCGGATTATTATCATTAAATATTTATGTTTTACTGATATTGCAGATTGTAACGGGAATTTCATCTTATTTCCTGCTCGCATATATTTTCAATCGAAACACGTTAAAGTATATTATTAATACCGCTAAAGATTTAGTGAAAAAGCAGTAGTCGGGAGGAAACCGATGTGAATCAAAATGAATTTAAAAAAGAACTGCATGAGTATATTGATAAAACATATGATGAATTTACAGAATGTCAGGCAATCGTCATGGATATTTTCCGTGTTTTTCACAGAATTGCCTGTTCTCATGGTATTACCTATTATATGGCATTCGGTTCCTTGCTTGGCGTAGTCAGAGACGGTGATATGATTCCGTGGGATTACGATATGGATGTTTGCGTGCCGTATAATCAAATTCATGAACTTATGCGTATTTTAGAAAAAGAATTACCTGAAGATTATTTTATTATCAGCAATTTTACAGACAAAAAATTCCCCTATTTTCAAACACGTATCGGGAATGTCAGGCATGACGTTAATCTGATTCATTTGGATATATTTTATCTTTGCGGAGCTCCGTCGGAGAATCAGAAAGAATTCAGAAAAGAATTAGCAGAGGCATTCGTTAACAGAAGCAAAAAAATGTTTGTCAAATATGAAAGAGAAGAGTCTGCATCAAGCAAAACTTATTTTTATTGGAAAAAATTGTCTTACGGGATAAAGCTTCTTTTTACTTCTGTCAGCGGTCTTGATAAAAAGCTGAATAAATATCTGACCATGTACGATTTGAATTCGGCTCAATATTGGACGATTGTTACAATTCATTCTGATACTTTTAAGAAGAGTGATTTTGAACCGTGCAGGCTCTGTAAAATCCGGGAGAATGAGTATATGATTCCAAAGAATCCGGATGCAATTCTTAAAACTATATATACGGATTATCAGGCTTATTTGCCGATACGTTCAAGATTTTACGAGATGTATACGGGAATTAACAGATACTGGAAAAGCATGGAAAAGCTGAACAGAGAATCTTTCGGAGTTGAGCGATAGGGAATCATATGACGTTCACAGAAGATTTCTGTGAATATGACTGATGTTTTTAAGAAATATATGTTAATATATAAACGGAATACAGAAGGAGAGTTAACAAAATGGATTTATCAAACAAATCAAACGGAATTATAATTGACTATGTTCGGATACTGAGGGTATTATGGAAAAAGAAAATCCAGATTGCTGCGGTATCGGTTTTATGCGCAGTTGTATTGACTTTGGGGTCTGCTATATTCATAACACCTAAATATCGGGCAGACATTCTCGTGTATGTTAACAACCATACTATTTCTGTCGGCGGTACTTCTATATCATTCAATTCCGGAGAATTGACGGCGGCAAGACAGCTTCTTGATACATATATTGTTGCGCTTAAATCAAGAACAACATTAGACTCGGTTATTGAAAAAGCAGACTTGCCTTATTCGAGAAATCAGTTATCCAAGATGATATCGGCAGGTCCTGTAAACAATACGGAATGGTTTACGGTTGAGGTTGTAACAGGTGACCCGGAAGAATCACGAATCATCGCGAATACAATAGCGGAGGTGCTGCCCGACGTTCTTTCTAATACGATTGAAGGCAGCTCGGTTAAAATCCTGGACTATGCGGTTAAACCGAAAGGAAAGGTAAATCCCGGTTATACTACCTATGCCGAGTGGGGCTTTATAGTGGGTCTTGCGCTTATGTTCATGGTTATCATTGTAAAAGAAATCATGAATGATAAAATCCACGGCGAATATACACTGACAGAGATATTTGATAACATTCCTGTTCTTGCAACAATTCCTAATAAAGGCGTAAAGGGATATTATTCCAAATATAAATACGGGTATAATAAAAAAGGTTATGGCTATGGCTATGCAGCCCAGAAGGGTAAAAAAAGCGACGGAAATATGGCTGTATGCGGAGATCTTGATTTTGCACAAACAGAAGCGTATAATTTACTTCAGACAAGTGTTCAGTACAGCTTTTCACATAATAATGTCGGCAAGGTAATCGGTATAACCGGTTCGGAAAGAAACGAAGGTAAGAGTACTCTTGCCATAAATCTTGCGTATTCGCTTTCGATTGACAAGAAAAAGGTGCTGCTGCTTGAGGGCGATATGCGTCTGCCTACTATAGCTAAAAAGCTCGGACTTGAATCCACAGTGGGACTCAGCGATTATCTGACAGGAAAGATACAGGGTGACGATGCTATACAATACAGTGAAAAGGCACCGTCAATGTCTGTTGTTTGTTCAGGTGTTGTACCTCCGAATCCGTTTAGACTGCTCAGTTCCGAAAGCATGGAAGGATTGATAAACTCACTCAAGGAAGTTTATGATTATATTATTGTTGACCTTCCTCCTGTAACTATAGTTTCCGATGCACTTTCAATCGCGAAATATCTTGACGGCTTCATTGTTACAGCACGAACCGAATATTCCACAAGGCAGAGTATTCGTGATGCCATAAAAAAGCTGCAGACTGTAAATACAAACATTCTCGGATTTGTTGTTAACGAGGACGGTGCGTATTCGAGAGGAAAGTATGGTGGATACGGTAGATACGGTAAATATGGTAAATACGGTAAATATGATAAATATTCCTCATATTCAAAATCATATGATAGCGGTTACGGGAATGCCGGAGAAAAGAAATCCGTGGAAAAGTCATGATAGATGAGAAATATACGATAGATATCCATACGCATATTCTTCCCAATATGGATGACGGTCCGTCTTCAACAGAAGAAAGTCTGCAGCTTCTCGCTGAACTTTCAAGACAGGGGACTGCAGCCGTTGTAGCAACGCCGCATTTTTATGCCGAACGGGAAACTCCGCAGGAATTTTTCAACCGAAGACAGAAGTCGGTTTCATTGCTTGCTGATAAGCTTGACGGGAGCATAACGGTTTTGACGGGTGCAGAGGTTCTCTATTACCATGGAATAAGCAGGACAGAAAGCCTGTCTGAGTTTACGCTTGGGTCAACAAATCTTCTTCTTCTGGAAATGCCGTTTTGTGATTGGACTTCATCCATGGTAAATGAAGTTTATTCTATTCAGAGGGACAGAAATCTTCAGGTAGTCATAGCCCATGTTGACAGATATTTGACTCGTAAAAACAAGGAATATATCGAGGATATGCTCGATTTTGAGATTTTATTTCAGATTAATGCAACTGCTTTTCTTGATAAGAAACAAAGAGCCGCTGCATTAAGTATGCTTAAAAGCAGAAGCGTTCATTTCATTGCGTCAGATTGCCATAATATGATGTCAAGACCGCCGAAGCTCAGTGATGCGTATTCCGTTATTGAAAAAAGAATCGGAACGGAATATGTCCGGTACTTGAATAACAATTGCGGTTTATATTTTGAAAGGGGTGATAAATGATTGAGAAAACTATACATATACTGCGGTGCAATACTTTGTCTGATTGCCGCATGTCTTGTCTTCTTTTCGGTACAGCCAAAATTTTTTCCGCTTGAAGAAGAAACAGTTGAGAGGACTGGTCAGGATGACAATTTGTTCGATGACGGACAACATGTCAGCAAGCCTGAATCAGAACCGGAATCAGAATCTGAATCTGAGAAAATTTTAAAAAAGCTTACTGCGGCAATCAAAAGAAACAAAGATGTTTATGCATGGATTCATATTCCAAACACAGTTGTAGATTATCCTGTTATACAAAGTCCGACGAATGATTCCTATTACCTGCGGCGTGACATTAACGGAAATTATCTTGTTGCCGGAATGATTATGACGGAACACAGCTACAATACAATCACATTTGATGACCCCGTTACGGTAATCTACGGACACAATATGCAGTCGGGGGCAATGTTCGGGAGCTTGCAGGACTGTTATTCCTCGGATGGCGGACTTGAAAAATATAAAACGATTGAAATTTACCTGCCCGACAAAAAACTGGAATATGAGGTGTTTGCCACAACACCATATGACAACAGACACATTCTTTATAATTACGATTTTAAAAACCCGAGAATTTTCTCGTCATTTTTCAAAAGCGTTGCATCGGCCAGATATTTTAACTCTAATGTCAATCGTGAAGAAAAGCCTTCGTGCGGTGATAAGGTTATTATACTTTCCACCTGCTTGAATGGTGACAGAACCAAGCGTTATCTTGTAATGGCAAAACTAAAATAAAAACAAAATATGGAGGAGTTTTTACCATGAAAAAATTATTATCTATCTTTATGGCAGTTTGCATTGCTGTAACTATGAGCGTATCCGCTTTTGCGGCGAATTTTGTTGATAGTATAGAGGCAAAATCCGCCCCCGAAATTATACCGATAATATATAACGGAAAACCGTATGTTGCATTTATCATTGATAAAATAACAGATAAGATAATTGCAGGCGTGCCGTTGTATGACAAAGACAGCAAAACGTCACTTGAATTTTTTATAATATCGCTGGCTGAAAAAGACAATGCTATTCTTCCCGAAATAAAAGCAGAACTCGAAAACGCGGGGAATCAAATCAAAAATGCGGCAAATCTCGGTAAACTTTATCCGGGACTTGATAAGGAAATTCAAAGAGCTATTGATGCTTTTTACGGTAATTCACCGGATAAAATCACCATAAATGACCTTGTTATTTCTGATGTTTTTGATGCTTCATTGATAAGAGATAAGTCAAAGATTGAATATCTCCAGGACGGACAGAAAATCAGATTTACGATCAAGCCTAATTTTACAAAAGACGATTTCTTTGTTCTTCTTCACAATACAGACGGAACAAAATGGAACGTCGAAACTGACGTTAAATGGACTGATGACGGAAATCTTGTCATAACGGTTGACCGTCTGGGCGTATTTGCTTTTGCTGTTGAAAGAAATACAGATCTCCCCGTAAAGCCTGATGATAAAGGTTCTCCGCAGACAAATAATCAGGATAGCTTTAAATTCTTATATGTCGGAGTTGCCGTACTTTGTGTCGGCGGAGCCGGATTCTTCTTTATAAAAGCTAATAAAAGAAGAAAAGCAGAGTGATTTTTATGGAAAATGAAAGAGATAACAAAAAACGCACATTACTTGGCATTATTGCCGTAATACTGACTGCGTGCCTGTTTTTTCTCGGGTTTCGTATATTTCTGACACTGGATCAGTACTACGGCAAGGTGGATGACTCCGGTGATGATGACTACGCCTACCAGAACGGAGGTCGTCCCGAATATCTTGTTGACGGTAAATGGTATATCCAAAAAAATAAAGTGGAAACATATCTTCTTATCGGAATTGATAAATACGAAGCTGCCGTACGCAACAAAAACGGGTATCGAAACAACCAGCAGTCCGATGCTCTCTTTCTGGTTGTTGTTGATACGGAAAACGAAACATATTCCATCATTCATATTAACCGTGACACAATGGCAAATATTCGCATGCTTGACGTTAATGGCAACCCGTATAACAGTTTTGAAGGTCAGCTTGCGCTTTCCCATACATATGGTTCGGGTCGTGAGGATAGCTGCGAAAACACAGTGTGGTCTGTTTCGGAATATCTGTACGGTCTGCAGATTGACCATTACGCTTCTATCAGTATGGATGCGGTAGCTGTGCTGAACGATAAAATCGGCGGAGTTACGCTGACGGTTTCTGACGATATGACTGCCGTTGACGAAACGCTTGTACAAGGTGAAACTGTCACATTGAGAGGCGTACACGCACTCAACTATATCCGTTCAAGACAGGGACTTGTTAATTCAACAAACCTTGAGAGAATGAAGCGCCAAAGACAGTACATTACTGCATTCCTTAAAAAAGCAAAGACGGTTACCATGGAAAACAACGGACTTGCATCGGATATGATTCTGTCTGTATCAGATTACCTCGTTTCTGACCTGACGGCTGATGAGCTTCTGTCAATGACAGATGTGCTTCAAAGCTATTCATTTGAGGGAATTATTTCCATAAACGGTGAAGTGCGTAAAGGTGAGAAATTCATGGAATTTTATGCGGACGAAGTGACGTTGAAAAAACTTGTGTTGGAAACTTTTTATGAAGAAAGTAACCAATAAAGATGAAAGGGTTATGTAATTATGCACAGTGAAGATTTAATTTCTGTCATTATTCCGGTATACAACTGTGAAAAATATGTAAGACAGACATTGGATAGTGTTATTAATCAAACATACAAAAACATTGAGATATTGGTTATTGATGACGGCTCAACAGATAACTCTCCCGCAATTTGCAATGAGTATCTTACTGATGACAGAGTAAAGGTTTTTCACAGGGAAAATGCAGGTGTGGCGGCTTCGCGTCAATTCGGTGTTGATGTTTGCAAAGGCACATATTTTGTAACACTCGATTCCGATGATTATGTGTCAACTGAATATGTTGAAAAACTTTATAAATCCATAACGGAAAATGACGCGGATATATCCGTCTGCGGTATTACCTGTTTTGATGACGGGAAAGACGGTGTCTTTTTCGGTACTATTATGCCGCAAATGGAAGGCGATAAACTGACCGTTACGAAAGAATTGCTTGCGACAGACTTTTATAAAATTTCCTGTGATTTGGTATTAACCGACTCATGGAACAAAATATACAGAACACAGTTTGTAAAAGATACAAATATTAAATACGAATTGCCGAACATCTACAGGGGCTCCGAGCTTCAGGTCAATCACAAGCTGGTGATTCATTGTCCGGTTTATTCCGTTTGTCGTGAAGTGCTTTTGTTCCATCGAAACCGTGAAGGTTCAAGAGTACATATAAAAGACAGACCGATACAGGAAGGCTTTGAAATCATAACGGAAAGCCTGATAAAAGAATGTGAATCGGAAGGTCTGTCCGTTAGAGAACAGTTAAGCAGCATTTATTACGGATTGATTGGTTTGGTAGTTTATGATATTTTTATCAAGGGCGAAAATATCAAAGAAAAGCATACTAAATTCAAAGCTTTGATTTCACGGAACAACGTTTTTCTTGCCGAAAACAAAGAAAACATAAGGAAGTTTAAAGGCTTTGAAACTTTCAGGATGATAAATCATTCTATTCCGGCTTTTGCACTCAACAATGCATTTTTGCTCGATGTTGTTTCAGTGTCTTATGATTTGCTGCTGAACTTGAAAATCAGATTAAGAGACATGCGAGCCTGAAAATCATTTGCGGATTTGCCTGTAACAGTAATTTTATGAGAGGACAAGGAGTTTGACAATTTATGTACACGAATTCTTCATCTGATTTAACCGCTCTTTTCCTTCGTCAGTCACAGCTTGACTCTCAAAGTGATTATATTAAAGCGCTGAACAATCCGTCAGCACCGCATTTTGACGTTATTATTCTCACCGCTTCAAACGAGCATCAGGCTCAGACTTTCAGGGAACAGCTTGCAATTCGCAAACTGCCTCCCGCAACAGAATTTGTTGTTATTCCTGACCCTAATGGTGAAAGAGTGGGCTCAGGCGGAGCAACTCTTTCCGCGATAAAGTACGTAAAAGAAAAATACGGAACATTCAAAGGCAAAAATATTGCTGTCCTTCACAGCGGCGGCGACGGTAAAAGAACTCCGAGCTATTCAGCTCTCGGCAAACTGTTTTCTCCTGCTCCGAGAGTTCTTCCGAACGGCAAGGCATCAACTCTTTTCGATGAATTTATGATTTCTATTGCGTCTGTTCCCGCGAGAATGCATGAGGGAATGCTCCTGCTTTCAGGGGATATTATGCTTATTTACAACCCGCTCCAGATTGATTTTTCCGGCTATGGCGCTGCGGCGATTTCTTTTAAGGAAAATGCCGAAACAGGTAAAAATCACGGTGTGTTTCTTGCGGGAGAAAATGGAAATGTTAAAAAATTTCTGCATAAACAAAGCGTTCAGACTCTTATCGATTCGGAAGCCGTAAACGAGGACGGAGATGTTTCTATTGATACGGGTGCGGTGATGTTTGCTCCCGATATGCTTGAAGCACTCTATACGCTTGTGAGTGACGATAACGGAGTGAATAAATATATCAATCCGACAACACGGCTTTCTCTTTACGCTGATTTTCTTTATCCTCTTGCGGAAGATTCCACACTGGAAAAATTTTACAGCGAAACTCCCGAGGGTGAGTTCTGTGATGAACTGTATGAAGCAAGAGAAAACGTGTGGGGAATATTAAGACCGTTTAAAATGAAGCTGCTGAACTTTTCACCGTCTAAATTTGTCCATTTCGGAACGACAAAAGAAGTTATGAGTCTTATGAACAGTCTATGGAAAGATTATGAGGCTTTAGACTGGAATAATCAGATAAATTCATCAATTTCGGGAGAAACCGCGGGATATAATTCAGTTTTAAGCGACGACACGAAAATCGGAAAAGACTGTTATCTTGAATACTCTCATGTTCATCACAATGCGAAAATCGGTAACAGGTGTCTGCTGTCTTTTATTGACATTCATGATGAAGTTGTTCCCGATAATGTTGTGCTTCACGGATTGAAGCAATTGAACGGAAAGTTTGTTTGCAGAATTTACGGCGTTGACGATAATCCCAAGGAGAAAAAAATATTCGGTATCGGGCTTAATACAATAGATTTTATTAAAAATAATAATCAGCCTCTTTGGTTTGTTGAGCTTTATCCTGAATGTGATACTATAAAAGAGGCTGTTAAGTCGGCTTTGAACCTTTACAGTCTTATTGTAAACAAAACCGGTGATTTGGAAAGCTGGCAGAAATCAGCTAAAAAATCACTTTGTTCGGGTTTTAATGATGCTGACCCGAAAGCAATAATAGACTGGTCAAAGCGTATGGAAGACATTGTAAATATGTGCAATGTTTACAAGCTTATTGAAAACGGTCGGCCTGCGAGTCAAGGCAAAAATATTTTACATAATTCAGAACTTACAAAAGTTCAGAAAGAATGGCTTGAAAATAAGCTCAGCAGCTTTGACACAAACAAAATTGAAGATTTTTCAAGAGCTATACGCCTGTATTGGTATGTGGGTATGGCGCTTGACAGCGATTATTACAAAGAAAAGTGTTTTAAACTTATTTCGGATACAATGCTGAAATCGGCACTGAATAATCTTCGTTATAACGATAAGCTGAAAATCGTTAAAAACAAAGCTGTTGTCAATTTGCCCCTGCGTGTAAACTGGGGAGGTACATGGACAGATACACCGCCATATTGTATTGAAAACGGCGGTGCAGTGCTGAATGCATCAATAAAATTGAACGGTAAATTTCCCGTAACGGTAACTCTTATAAAAATTCCCGAACATAAAATAATTTTTGACAGCCGTGATATGAATGCGCACGGTGAATTTGATACAATAGAACCGCTTCAGGATACAGGGAACCCGTATGATTTATTTGCCTTGCAAAAAGGCTGTCTTCTTGCTTGCGGAATAATTCCGAAAACGGGCGGAAATCTTGACGAAATTTTAACCCGCCTCGGCGGCGGATTTGAAATGCACAGTGAGATTACAAATGTTCCTAAGGGTTCCGGACTGGGAACTTCATCGATTCTTTCCGCTGCTTGTGTAAAAGCTATGTTTGAATTTACGGGCAGAGAATGCAGCTACGATGATTTATACAGCTATGTGCTCGAAATGGAGCAGATTATGTCTACAGGCGGCGGCTGGCAGGATCAGGTAGGCGGTATGACAAGCGGAATAAAACTGGTCAGCAGCAACAGGGCGTTAAATCAGGTTCTTAATGTTGAACGGGTTCAGATAAGTGACGAAACACGCAATGAACTCAATAACCGCTTTTGTCTGATATATACAGGGCAGCGCAGACTTGCCAGAAATATTCTTCACGGATTGCTTGGCAACTATCTCGGAAATGAAATAAAGGTGATTAACGCATACAGAAAACTCACCGATATTGCTTATAATATGAAAAAAGCATTGGAAATCGGAGACATTGATATGTTTGCGGATAATATGAATGTTCAATGGAAATATACAAAAGAACTGAATCCCGAAACCTCCAATACACTCATTGAGTATATTTTATTGTGTGTTGATGATTTGATTGACAGTAAACTTATTTTAGGTGCGGGAGGCGGCGGATTCCTTCAGGTTATTTTGAAGAAAAATGTTACAAAAGATGATGTCCGTAACCGTCTTAAATCTGTTTTTAAGGATGTTCCTGTTGATGTATGGGATGCTGATTTGTTGTATTAATCAATATAAAAAATCAACGCTGGTTTATACGACAAATCCCATTTAGACAGTCAGCTGAGAAAAATAACCAAAATAAAGGTTGTATTTCCAAACGATGACAGTTACATATTGTAAATTTGCATAAAAATATTATTTTTTTAAAAAAACTGTTGACTTTTATAATCAATTTGTGTTATTATATCCAGGTACTTGGAGTTGCGCTGCTAGCTCAGCTGGATAGAGTGTTTGGCTACGAACCAAAAGGTCAGGGGTTCGAATCCCTTGCAGCGCGCCACGCCGAAAGCCTTATTTATCAAGGGTTTTCGGCTTTTTTTATGCCTTTTTCGGCTCCCTAAAATCCGCCGATTTTGGCGTTTTGTTGTTTATTTGTTGTTTATTGCCCTGAAAATTGCATTTTTGTTGTTTAAAAAATAGAAAAAAAGAGCTTGCAAGCTCGTGAAAGTTCAAAAAATTGAGCGGTTCGCTTTATGCGTTCCGCTCTTTTGCTTTTTCGGAGTTCAATATGCTTTCTATGCGCTCCGCTGCCGCTTCATCCGCTGACTGTATGGCGTGAGCGTATATGCTTGTAGTGGTCGCCGCTGTCGAATGTCCTAAACGCTTGGCAACAGTTGTAACAGGTATCCCCTCACTTATCATCAGAGACGCGCAAGTGTGCCGCAAGCTGTGAAGCCTTATATTTTCGGGAAATCCGTTATCTTTCAAAAATTCCTTGAACCACTTTGTCAGGCTGTCGGGGTGAACGGGTGTGCCGTCATTCTTTGTAAATATATATCCCGTTTCCGTCCACCTGTCGCCGTTCTTTACCTTTAATTCAAGCTGATATATTCTCTGCTCCCTCAGAGCTTCAATAACAAGCTCGGGGGCTTTCATGGCTCTTTCTGACGAGCTTGTTTTAGTGGAGCTGTCATATATGCCTTTATCGGGTAAATACTGTAAATTGTTGCGTATGGTAATAACGCCCTTGTCAAAGTCGATATTTTCCCATTTAAGCCCGAGAAGCTCACCACGCCGCAAGCCTAAAAGCAAAGCAAGTTTTATCATTGTCTGATGTTGTATATCTTTGTCTTTCAGCTTATCGAGAAGCGCAACAGCCTGCTCATTGTCTAATATGTCGGGCTCTTTTCTTTCGATTTTCGGCGGCTTCACACGGTCGCAGGGGTTTGAAATAATCAACTGCCATTCTACCGCCGTACTCAATACAGAGGAAATAAACACATAATACAGGCGTATTGTTTTCGGTGAAAGTTTACCCTTGCTTATTTCAAAAAACAGCTCTGACAGCTTTATATTTAACGCCTGAGCGATTTTAGCCGCGCTGTTATATGATATATTCTTTCCTCTTGTTATGCTGTCGAGCGTTGCAACACTCACGGCCGCAAGCTCGGCAAGTTTAACCTTTGTGAGCTGTCGGCTCTTTAATAATGCCTTAAAATCGAGCTTGCAGCTGTATTTATTATCGGCTCTTATATCGTCTCTTTCAAGCTCGGCAAAGAGCTTTATTAAGTGAACGGGCTGCAGCCTGTCAAGTCTTATGTGTCCTATACCGTCATTTACTCGGGGAAGCAGGGCGCGGTAATGCTGAACGGTTTTCGGCTTCAACTGTTTTTCGGCGTAATCCCTGAACCATTGTTCAGCAAAGGCGGCAAATTTGATATTGCCGTCAGCACAAAAACCATTCCTCACCCGTTCCTCAAATAAATGCGCCTGCCGCTGTAGTTCCTTTTCAATCTGTTTCGGTGTCATGTTTGGCTCGGGCTTATATGTCATTGTTTCGCGTATCTGCCGATTATTCACATCATAACCAACCGATACCGAAATAAGATACGAGTTATTCCGTTTCTGTATTGTTGCCATTGTTTTCACCGTCCTCAAAAAATGGAAAATCGGGTTCAATATCAGTTATTTTTACACCTAATTCAGCAGCTTTTTGTAATAAATCATAAAACGAATCAGGGCGGCTTTTAGGATTATCGAACCCTTTTAAATATATTTTAAAGGAATTGTCAAATATCAATTCAATATTTTTTATAAAACAATATCTATCAAATTGCGCTTTTTGATAATACTCGCGTAATTCACAATAGTCATACATTACATCTGAAATATCTTCTTTGTGTATAGTTTTACCCAAATGATTAGACATAAATCGTTTAATGCTATCAAATGAACCGAAAACATCAAGGTCAAAGTTAGAGGCATTATCGGCAAGATTGTTTAATAAATCATAATCGGAAAGAAAAGTGTTTATTATTTCTAAAATACTACCATTAAAAACATAAAAAGGTTCGTTGCGTAAATGGTGTTTCTTTTCGTCATGTTCCCATGCTTTTTTTAGATTATATACGCTTTTTTCGTTTAAACCCGTATAATCACATAACAAGCGTATAGTTTTGCCCTCTTCATTATCTAAAGCGGTTTTATATTCTGTCAATCCGAGAATATAATCAGATGAAACATTAAAATATTTTGCATATTTCAACACATATTCAGTTGTAACATCACGGGAGCCGTTATAATGTTTTGCTATTGTTGAAACATCACATCCTAAAGCGGCGGCAATTTCCGTTCTTGACTTTTTTTTATCAATCAAGCTCCTTAAATTATCCAAACAAAAAGAATTAACAGCTTTTTTGTCATTCATAATAATAACTCCATTCTGAATTGTGGCAAGTAGGCACAACTTTTATAAAGTTATGACATTTTACTTGACTTTCTTCTTTGCCACTATTATAATTAAGTTATGACATAAAGTCAACAAGAAAAACAAGAAAGGAATGTCATTTTATGAAAGGTACAGAAATCAGAAAGAAAATTATTGAGTCAGGTTTGAAAATTTGGCAGGTGGCAAAGGCTTACGGTGTAGCTGATACAACATTCTCAAAATATTTGCGCGGTGATTTCAGCGAGGAAAACGCAGAGCGCATATTAAACATCATTGACGAGCTTGCAAAGGAGTGTTGAAAATGTCAGAAATCCCGAAAATGCGAACATTACCCGAAGCAATAAAAGAGCTGAAAAAGATTGACCCCGAAACAGCGTTCACGCTCAGAGCCTTGCGCCGTGCGGTGAATAACGGTGAAATCCCTGTAACCCATGTAGGAACGGCAAAGCTCATAAACTTTAATTCCCTGCTTGACTTCCTCAGCGGCGGCAATAGTGCCGCAAGCTCGGGAGAATATGGGAAAATCCGCCGCATAAGCTGACATAACATATAATCACGAGCTTGTAACAGCCTGAATAAAGAAAAAAAGAGTGCAGAGCGGTCAACACCTTGCACTCTTTGAAAAATGAAGCCTGAACGGCTTTAGGGGCTTGTATAGTATCTTAACTTTATGACGAAAGGAGCAGCAGGGCAATGAGAACACATATAAGAGAGAAAACATATAAGTGCGGCGATTATAGTTACGTGCATATTTTCCCCGTCTTTGCTCCGTCCGGGTGTAATAAGCGGCGGCGGTATAAGCCTACAAGCGAACACCAGAAGCGGTTGAATGATAAATACGCTCAAAAAAGGCTTGTAATGCTTCTTGAAACAAACTTTACAGGCGAGGGCTATTATATTACGCCCACATATAAAGATAAATACCTGCCGCTTACTGATGAACAGGCGTTTAAGGATGTATCAAACTATATCAGGCGAATAAAATACCGCTGTGAAAAGAACGGTGTCGCCGCTCCGTGCGCTGTATGGTGTACTGAAAAGCCGCCCAAAGGAAGATACCACCACCATATAATAATAAAATGCGGCTTATCCCGAGACGAATTAGATAAAATGTGGGGCAAAGGTGTGTGTAATACAAAGCTGTTACAGTTTGATGAAAGCGGTTTAGAGGGGTTATCAAAGTATTTACCTAAAAACCCGATAGGTAAACAGCGTTGGCACAGAACCCGAAACCTTAAAGAGCCCGAAGAACACGAAAATGATAACATGAGTCAGAAGCAAGCTCGTGTATTAACAGATACTCACGCGGCGGCGGAAGAAATAGAGCGGTATTATCCTGATTATCACGTTATAAAGGACAGCATAACACATTATTTTTCAGAGTATTCAGGTATAAATTATACGAGCTTTAAGCTATACAAAAAGAAATCAAGCTATATAAAGCCGTCATAAATAATAAAAATACTCAAAATCGACACCGTTGTCGATTTTCACGGCGTAATAATAAAATACTCAAATTCGCCTACGTG
Source organism: Acutalibacteraceae bacterium (assembly GCA_045597925.1). Taxonomy (GTDB): domain Bacteria; phylum Bacillota; class Clostridia; order Oscillospirales; family Acutalibacteraceae; genus CAG-488. The sequence goes on along the minus strand of JAZLLB010000083.1, from coordinate 4,944 downwards.
GGCGAATTTAAAAAGCACATACGGGCTTGCTTGTTGAAAACGGACACCGTTGACCGTTTTGAAAAAGCACCCACGAGCTTGTTATACTCAAATTCGCAGACGTCTGCGAATATAGCGGCGGAATTATAAAAATATTCAAATTCGAAACCGGTTGCGATTTTAGCGAAAACATTAAAAACGGACTACGCCGCCCGATTTGGTAAAATATATTCAAAACGGCAACCGTTTGCCGATTTAAAAAGAAAAGCCGGCAGAGCTGCCGACCGTCTTATATATTCTCTTGCAAAGATTATTATAATTTGGGGTGGTTCTTTTGTCAATGAGTAATGAACAGCTTGCAATTGCTATTAAACAGGGTCAGAGCGAGTATATCGGCGAATTGTGGAACAATACATATAAATTCCTTTACAAGCTCGCATATAAGCATTACACACGGTACGGCGAGCGGTTCGCGGCGTGCGGCGTAACCCTTGAAGATGTTCAACAGGAAAGCTATATTGCATTTGTGGGAATGATTAAAGCATATACACCCGAAAAGGGATTAAAATTCACAACTTATGCACAGCTACAAATTAAAATACGCATAGCGGAGCTTCTCGGCAAAAGAACAGAAAAGAAGCGGCCGCTTAATATGTCACGCTCGTTAGATGAACCTATACAGGGTATTGACGGCGAGGACGTGTATATTATTGACACCATAGATGACAGCACGGCGGTGGAAGCCTTTGAAAACACCGAAGCAGATATATTTAATGCTGAATTAAAAAACGCCCTTGACAAAGCCATGAGCGAACATTTGACGGTGTTCCAACAGGGGATAATAACAGGCAGATTTTACGATAATAAAACTCTTTCCGAGCTTGGAACAGTTAACGGCGTAAGTGTTGAAAAAATACGGGACACCGAAAACAAAGCACTGCGGCAGTTAAACCACCATAAGCGCGAGCTTGAACCGTTCCGCGAGCATTATATAACAAATCATTCATATAAATACACGAGCTTGGGGAGCTTCAGAGAGCAACAGGGAAGCTCACAGGAGATTATTATTGAACGCTTGGAAAGATTGACGGCGGCGGAGCAATGCGCTTGTACGGCTTCTCACAGCTTATAAAACAATACACGAGCTTGTTTATTCCCCCCCGGCTTTATTTAAACTGCCTTTTTAGCCGTCCACCACACCACAACCACACCACCGAATACACCGCGCACGCGCGCGCGTGTATTTTTTGGAAAATGCCGTAAGCTCGCGAATCTGAAAAGCGGCGGAGCTGTCGCTGTTATGAATTTTTGGAAACAGTTGCCACAAGCTCGGGCGCGTGAAGATAGCAGCGGCTTCATTTATGTTTGATTGATTAGGTCAACGAAGCACGAGGGAAGTAAGTAAAAATTATCAAGACATTTCGGACGCTTTTGCGCGCACGCGCGCGCGAGGGAATAAAAACGCCGAGAGTCTTAATAAATAACCCCGGGTTGCTCGTGCTTTTGAACCCCTTTTTTATACTGTGTGCCCCTCTTGTTTTACGTACGCGGCGAAAATTTCAAACTTTTTGAGACTTTTCAGCCCATTTTTTGAAAACTCTTGTTTTTTTCTCTGCTTTTTCGATATAACAAGCTCGTACAGCTGAAAAAGAGAAAAAAGAGCAGCTTTCGCCGCTCCCTTTTCTTCCTTTGTGGTGATTATATTAGGGGATAAATATATTGTCGGTCATACCGAAGCCGATAACGTTGCCGAATCCGGGCGGTGTTTTATAGCTCGGAAGCTCTTTTATTTCGGTTACGGCTATGCCGTCATTCAGATAGAGGGCTTTCGCTTCTTCCATGCTGTCTGCGCTTATAATTTCGCTTACGGGCGCGCCGTCTCTGAAATCAAAGCCTTTTACGCTGTAGGCTGACATTTTATAACCCCCTCTTTTTCAAACTGCTGCTTTATTTTTCTGTATGTATCCATATCAACGGTTTTAGTTAATTCAGCGGCTTCTATGCGTTTTTCTGCGGTGATAAAGCCGATATCTAACGCGAATTTTAACAATAAAGCGGCTTTTTCTCTGTCAAGTGAAGAAACAAGGTCAATATATTTTTTATATATCGGCTCTGCATTATAACGGTTCAGAAGCTCGGCGGCTTCTGTTTCGGGGACTGTGGATAAATACGCTTCAAATAATTTGTTTTCCATAAAATTACACTCCTGATTCTTTAATATGTGCCTTGATACGCTTTTCAGCGGCTTCCTTAAGATGTTCGGGCGTGGCTTTAATCTGCGCCACAAGCTCCGTAATTGTATGCCTGTATGCTTTCTCGGTGTGTTCCATGAGCCAACAGGTCAGATATTCAACGCGTTCGTCAACGTTTTCGTTCATTGATGCGCTGCTGTACTTGTCAGGGTGAAAAAGTCTGTCAATAAGGCAATCAAGCTGCCACCTGTAATCACTTATTGTAGAAATACAGGGCAGAGAAATGTTTTTATCTTCTGATACCCAATACCCGGTAATCAATACCTTTGTTTTATCGTCAATCTCGTGCTTTGTACCGCGCTCAACGGCTTTGAACGTGAGGCGGACAGTCTCGCCGTCTTTCTTTACACGAATTTCAGACCAGTTTAATGTTGATGTACCCATAAAACACAACCTCTTTTCAAAATATTGTTAAGTCCTCGAGCTTGGAGCTCCTGACGGTGTGCAGCGTTTCGCTCCTGACGGTGTGTTCGGTCGCTCCGTTCCTTAACTCTGATAATATTATATATCTTGCACACGATAAAATCAACAGCGATCTTGTAAAATCTTGCACAAGATTTGCAATAAAACTTTGTGCATTTTACATCTTGTATAAGATTGATTGATTGTGATATAATAAGTACAATGGGAAAAGAATATTTTTTCTTTCGCCGCTATAATGAATGGAGTTGTTAAAATGGCAGGTAAAACAGATTATAAAAACAAATGGCAGGCTGAAAAGTGCGACCGAATTTCTTTAGTAGTACCGAAAGGTAAAAAGGAAAAAATAAAAGCCCACGCGGAGCAGCAGGGCGAGAGCCTTAACGGCTTCATCAACCGCGCCATAGATGAAACAATAGAGCGAGAGAGCGAGTAAGCAAGCTCGTATGTGTTCAAAATATCGTCTGTGCGCCGTTTCGGGCGGCTTTAAGGCTTTAACAGTATAATTCTACCGATAAAACAAAACAGCCCCGAGCAGAAGCCCGGAGCCTGAATAATAACGCTTGACAAATCATATATATGTGATACAATAAAATCAAAGGGTGGCACTACCGATAGACGGTTACGCCCTCGAATATGATTTATTATAAGAAATAAACCGTTCTCATTGGCGTGGGGCGGTTATTTCTTTTTTACTGTGTATATGTAACCTGTTGCAAACAATAAGATAATTGCCATAATAACAAGATAATCCATATAAACACCCCCTTGCGAGGGCAAAGAGTGTAACCGCCTACCGTTATGGTAGCACCACGAGAGCATTATATAAAATGCCGCCGAGCTTGTCAACCCGTGTGCTGCATAAAAATAGCCCCGAGCGTAAGCCTGGAGCATGAATAAAAACGCTTGACAAATCATATAATTGTGATAAAATAAAATCGAAGGGTGGTACTACCGATAGACGGTTACGCCCTCGAATTAAAGAAATGTAAGAAATACACCGCTTGTTTTCTCAGGACAGGGCGGTTATTTCTTTTTTACTGTGTATATGTAACCTGTTGCAAACAATAAGATAATTGCCATGATAACAAGATAATCCATATAAACACCCCCTTGCGAGGGCAAAGAGTGTAACCGCCTACCGTTATGGTAGCACCACGAGAGCATTATATAAAATGCTGCCGAGCTTGTCAAGCCCTGCCGCTTCATTTTTGTTGTTTATTTGTTGTTTATTTTGGTGAAATGTTGTTTATTTCGGTGAAAGCTCGTGAAACACCCACCGCCAGAAAATGGCTCTATATCAACGTTTTTGACGCTTGACGAAATCTCGTGAAAGATGATTATACCAACTACGAACCAGTAGGTCGGGGGTTCGAGTCCCTCCTGGGACGCCATTTTTTAAGGCTTTTCAAGGTTTTTAGTAACTTTGAGAGGCCTTCTTTTTTTTGCTTATTTCCGGCTTGCGGACAAAAACAACACCGAAACCAAGCCTCAGTCCTCATTTAAAAACTAAAACAACTGCTGACAAACTGCTGACTATTTTTGCAAAACTGCTGACTATTTCAAAAAAGTGTCTCAAAAATGCATAAAAAAATATTTCAAATAGTTATTAATAAATTCATCAGTGGCAAAATTTCTGACATATTAATGTTGTAAATTAAATAAAAAGGAGAGTTGCTTATGTCAGATGTGAAAAACCCGGAGGCAAAAATAAAGAAAAAACTCGACTCGCTTCGGCCCGAAAATTTAATTGATAAAGAAAAATACGAGGAGAATAGACGGCTCGAAAGAGAAATGCTGAGGAAAATTATATACGGAGAAACAGATAACTCCGAAGAACAACAATAAGCATAAATACCTTTGTGGGGGCTTTGTGTAGGCTTTGTGTCTATATTTTGCTCCCACATAGCTTTTTACCCTTTGTATAATTATATAAACAGAGCTGCGACCCTATGTGTACAAAAGCTCACCCACAAAACTCAGGAGCAGCGATGTTTATACAAAAAGGAGGACCCGAGCCAGAACAAATAAAAATGAAAAATAAAAAAGAGAATTAAATAAAAAGATAAATTAAAATAGTTTTTAAAATAAACAGAATAAAATAAACAGAATAAAAAATAAGAATTTAAATTAAAAATAAATTTATCCCGCCTGATATGCACCCCAAAAGTAAGACAACTTTTGGAGGTGCATAATTTTATGGCAAAAAAGGGACAAAAACAGAAAAAGTATAGCACGGAATTTAAAATAGGTGTTATACTTGATATGCGTGAACACCACATAAGCTACAGCG
>JAZLLB010000082.1:0-4409 GCA_045597925.1 Acutalibacteraceae bacterium | reverse complement strand
CAGACAAGGCGTGTAAGCCGACCTGCGGCTCACACACCCTGTATCTACTTTACTTTTTATACCATTCTTTGCAGTTTACACAGATTTTGAAAAACTGCCCAATAAACCTCACCGGCAGGAAGGTTTATTGCTCTTCAAATTTTGTGTAATCTGCAAATATTTCTTTTGCAGCTCGGGCATCAAATTACCGCTTACTGTTTTCGGCATACTGCTTTTTAATAAATTCCGCTGAATGCCTCTTTATGTGTTACCGCTTCGGAACTGTTATCAAGAATAATCTTTTTAAGCAGGGTGCACTGACCGTAACTTTCGCAGTCGCTTTCGGAAATTTCCCTTTCTGTTGCCGATATAATTTCTTTACTTTCTCTGTTTTCACCTGAATAAATTTTTTCAGCAGAAAAAGTCCCGTCATTCAATGTCATTCTGTATACCCATACACTCCCCATATGTCCGCCATACGATATTATTCCGTTTCTGTCGGAGGGAACACAAAGTATGCTTTGTGAGCCGGTGCAGCTTCCGATTTCCTCAGCGGTGACAGCATCAGTTGAACTGTTGTGCTTTAGTTTATAGACTACCCATTCTCTGTCCGCCTCACAGGTGCCTTTGTCAACAATCAGCTCATATATACCGTCGTTGTCCATATCATAAAGAGCGTATCCCAAGCACGTTGCATTTTCGGGTTCTCCGTATTCTTCCGCTTCCGTTACCGGAACATATTTAACAAGCACGTTTCTGTAAACAGTGTACAGCTCTTCACGGCTGAGGGCGGAAATAGTTTTACCATTTACTGTTTTCGTTTTTTCCATTGCATGGACGGGTACAGTTGTTTCTGCTTCCGGTTCGGCCTCTGTCAGATTTTCCTCAACGTATTCATCAGTAATTTCAGCTTCGGTTGTAGTCGTTTCAGTTGAGGGGACTGCGGTTGTTACATCTTTAACCGCAGGCTCAGATTCTTTTCTGCAGCCTGCAAAAATACACGACGCAATTATTATACATACCGAAACGGTGCCGATGAGCTTTATTCCTTTTTTCATAATAAGAACTTCCTGCCTTTTTATTATTAACTATATTACAGCTTTAATGGCTTTGCAGTTTTTAATAATCAAAACATCTTCAAAGCAGAGAAAATTTTCCCCTCACAGAACTCTGATTTTTTTCAACAAGCCCGGACAGAGTGTCCATGGCATCCGCGGTCGCTATCATGCAGTTTATCCAGAAATTATCACCTTTAAGGACTGCTTCATTATGCCAGTGAGTCGGAATCATTCCGTTCTCATGCTGAACCCGTGTTATTGTATCTGCAAGCGCCTTTGCCTTGGCAAGATGCAGTTCGCCCCTGCCTGCCTTATACATGGCAACAAATGTATTTATGATATTCGCGGTGCTCGCGTCAATAGGTACATACCAGTTATACTGCTCAAGGGCGCAGGGAACAGGCCACAGTGATGTATCCTTACTGTCTTTGTTCCACGGAGCAGGTCTGTTCCATACAACAAACTGATCCTCAATGAATCTCATAAGTTCGTCTGCGGTTTTCATTTTTTCCTCATCGTCAGAGCGGTATTTCGCATAATACCTTATTAAAGATGAGGCACCGTAATGAGTAAGATTTGAATAGCTTACGGAAAGTCCGCTGTCCTCAAACTGACCTTCCCAGTTGTAAGTCAGAAGTGTGTTTTTCTCGACAAATGCAATCGCATTGTCAGAAAGAGTTTTCCATTTTTCCTCGCCTGTGCGCTCATAAAGCTTCATAAGGAACGGCACAATGTTAGTCAGCGGGTCGCAGGGATTCTGACTGATAGTTTCTCCCGTTTTTGCGTCTATTATAAGATTCCACGTTCCGTCTTCACGAACATTTTTAAGATAAAACTCACCGATTTTTATTGCGGCATCAAAATATTTCCGTTCTTTGGTTTTTTCTTCAAGCAGCAGATATGACTTGCCGACATACGACGGATAAAGCATCATAATCGTGTTTCTTCGTTTCCCGATAAGTGTACCGTCGTAGCGATTTTTTTCAGTATTGCAGTAATCCAGCTGATATGTAGGCGGAACACCGTCCGTCGGGCCGTTATCGTACGGAGTGATTTCAAAAAGATAGTCCGCACAGCTCTTCGCGATTTTCAGCGCGTCATCAGCCTTTTCGGGGCAGAATTCCGCATAATTAAGCATAGCGTTTATAACCGAGGAGTGCATTTTGCTCGGGTAGCCGTTTAAAAGATAGTTCGGGTCGGGCTTGCCGTTATCGAGCCAGTAGCGGATAAAGTCAAGATTCATAATATAATCATAAGCGCGTGATGCACATTCTTTATAGGAGCGTTTGGCTTCGGGTAAATCCGTTCTGAACGGCGCAAGCTTGAAAAATGTTCTCGCACCGACTAAAAAGCCCTCGCTGTTATCCTCGTTTACTGTTCTGACTGTCAGTTCAACAACACCTTCGGGTATGTCTTCCCATATATCCGTAAGCAGAGCCGACGGCTTTTCCGCGTCAAAAGAATAAATATTTCCGTTTTCATCTTTTGCGGTAAATCTGTATTTCTTACATCCCGATATGGGCTGAAACTGAAATGAAGGGACATACATGAACTGAAAGGATTCCGCGTTCCAGAATGGTCTGCCGTTTTCTCCGCCGTGATGCGCGGTTGCCGCAGCACTGCAGCATTCTCTCTGGGCCTGTTTATTTAATTCTTCGTTTGTCATAACGCACCTCAAAAGTATAAAATTTTCTTTCTCAACACAAGAGTGATATGTATATTACTGTACCTTATAGTCAGCTCCTGACTTTTGTTGATTATAGCATATTCTGTAATAAAATTCAAATATGCCGTATTTCCGTTACTAAGCTGTATGCAAAGAAGAAACCGCCGGTTGAATCGGCGGCTGTTATACCTCTTTCGGCACTGTCCTTATGTCTTTCAGAACAGTACCTGATTTTAAAATGTATCATGATCAAGCTGAGGGTTGTTATGATCCGCATCTCCGCCGGTTGCCGATGTTGTGGTTTCGGTGGTTTTTTCTGTCGGCTTCTCAGTAATTTTCTCTGTCTGTTCTTCGACCGGAAACTTTTTAATGAGGTTTATGCTGTAACTCAGAATAAGCAGAGCGTCATTTGAATTCAGCTGACCGTTACCGTCAACATCCGCCGCTTTTTTCTGAGTTGAATCGAAGCTTTTCAGGCCGACCTTGACCATAAGAACAAGAAGAGCATCAGAAGAGTTTACTTTGCTGTCACCTGTAACATCACCGTATTTAAAGGCGGCGGCATCCGCAAAGAAAACCGCAGCGAAAATCATTACCGCGCTTAAAAGGATACATAATGCTTTTTTCATGAAACGCACCTCCGTAAAAATTCCTTATCCGCAGTCGTTTTATATTATTATATCAAATTGATTAAAAAAAATCAATACAATCAGAACGAACCCGAATCAGATAACACTATATTCATTTAAAGAAAAATACGGACATCGCAATCATAAACTGACCCGCGTAATAAAGCGCGTGATTGGCAACGATATACGGCTTTGAAATTTTATTTTCGCCGAAATATGTACTGCTCAGAACAAAATCCGAAAGGAAGAACAGCAGCGCGCCGGCAGCCATCATAACCTGTGACACCTGACCGTGAGTCTGCACCGCAAGCGCGGAAGAAACGCTCAGTGTCATCGAAAGGAAAAACGCGTACAGTGAGGTTATGAATTTATAACCTGTGAAATCGAGCTTCAGCGGTTTTGCCGCGAGCTGTGTTCCGCCTGAAACCAGCGCGGGCATAATAAGACAGCGGAGGAACTGCCGAAGCGCCATTCCGTTTGAAAGCCCCATTGCCGAGGTGTAGCACACGTGACCGAGCAGAAAGAATATGAAGCCGCCGTAAAGGTAGTATTTTATGTCTTTAGGATAAATCCATTTAAGGTCGAGCCATATATCGCCCAGCATACTGAAAACAAGTCCGAGAGCGATGAGCAGACCGTAACGCATATCGCCTTTGTTATAGTAAACGGCGCAGATGGCCGTCATAATAAACATCATGCTTGACGAGGTTTTCAGCAGAAGCGCGAAATGACTTGAGTCGGAGTCTCTCTTATATATAAACACAACAGTGCTGATAATACCGAGTATAAGACAAATCCAGCAAATCATAAAATCACCCCCTTGATATTAGAATATTATCATAGTTTTCAACAAATTACAAGTAAATTTTTATAAAATATTCACAGTTTTTGTCGGCTTTCGACGAAAAATCCAAAAAAGAAAAAACCGAACTGAGTTGATATGCACCCCAAAAGTAAGACAACTTTTGGAGGTGCATAATTTTATGGCAAAAAAGGGACAAAAACAGAAAAAGTATAGCACGGAATTTAAAATAGGTGTTATACTTGATATGCGTGAACACCACATAAGCTACAGCG
>JAZLLB010000081.1:0-3327 GCA_045597925.1 Acutalibacteraceae bacterium | reverse complement strand
GTGGACGATGTTATCAAGTCCTCGGGATACCGTATCGGACCGTTTGAAATAGAAAACGTAATTATGGAGCTTCCTTATGTTCTCGAGTGCGGTGTTTCCGCCGCTCCCGACGAGATAAGAGGTCAGGTGGTCAAGGCAAGCATCGTGCTTACAAAGGGCACAGAGCCTACCGACGAGCTCAAAAAGGAAATTCAGAACTATGTCAAGAAGCACACCGCGCCTTATAAGTATCCGAGAATAGTCGAATTCAGAACAGATTTACCCAAGACTATCAGCGGAAAGATTATCAGAAGTAAGCTGTGAGGTGCGATATGAATTATAAACGCATAACGCTTTTTGCGGGACATTACGGAAGCGGAAAAACCAATATAGCCGTGAATTATGCGCTGAAACTGAAAGCTGACGGCTATGATGCCGTCATAGCTGATATGGATATTGTTAATCCGTATTTCCGCACAAAGGACAGTGAAAAGGAGCTTAATGAAGCGGGCATAAAGGTGATATCCTCCGAATACGCTTCTTCAAATGTCGACCTGCCCGCACTTCCGCAGGACTTATATTCCGTTATAGATGATAAAACGAAGTACGCTGTGCTTGATATCGGCGGAGATGACAGGGGCGCATACGCACTCGGCAGATACGCTGAAAGCATTTTAAAAGAGAATAACTATGAAATGTTTATGGTTATAAATAAATTCCGACCTCTTACAAGGGACGTTGAATCCACCGTTGAGGTGATGAGGGAAATTGAGACGGCGTGCGGAATGAAATTTACCGCCATTGTCAACAACTCGAATCTCGGTGAGGAAACTACAGCCGAGGATGTTACAGGCTCGTTTGCCTATGCGAACGCTGTGTCCGAAGCAACGGGATTACCGATTAAAATGACAACCGTCAACAAAAAACTGTATAATGAGCTTGAGGGAAAAGCGGATAATATTTTACCGCTCTCACTTCAGGTCAAGATTAATTAGGAGGCAGAAAAATGGCAAAAGTAACATTTGAAACAGACCTTTGCAAGGGCTGCGGACTTTGCGTCAGCGCTTGTCCCAAGGGAATAGTTGCCCTTTCTGAAAGCAAGCTTAACGCTAAGGGACATCACCCTGCCGAGGTAACAGACAGTGAGAAGTGCATCGGGTGTGCGTTTTGCGCAACGATGTGTCCCGATTGTGTAATTACGGTTGAGAGGTGATAATATGTCAGAAAAAGTTCTTATGAAAGGCAATGAAGCCATTGCCGAGGCGGCCATTCAGGCAGGCTGCCGTCATTATTTCGGTTATCCCATCACTCCCCAGACTGAGGTTGCCGCTTATATGTCAAAGCGTATGCCGAAAATCGGCGGAACATTTCTTCAGGCGGAGAGTGAGGTAGCCGCAATCAATATGGTTATCGGCGTTTCGTCAACAGGTAAGAGGGTAATGACCTCTTCTTCAAGCCCGGGAGTTTCACTCAAGAGCGAGGGTATTTCGTATCTTGCAGGCTGTGACCTGCCCGCTCTTGTTGTAAACGTTCAGCGTGGCGGTCCCGGACTCGGCGGTATTCAGCCCTCACAGTCGGACTATTATCAGTCGACAAAGGGCGGCGGACACGGCGATTATCATAATATCGTCCTTGCTCCCGCATCAGTTCAGGAAATGGCAAGCCTTACCGTAAAAGGCTTCGAGCTTGCGGATAAATACCGTATGGTTTCAATGATTCTTGCTGACGGTACAATGGGTCAGATGATGGAGCCTGTTTCCCTTGACGCTTTTGACGTTAAGACGGTTGAAAAGCCGTGGGCGCTTACAGGTACAGAGTGCAAACGTGAACATAATATTGTAAATTCACTTTATCTTCAGCCCGAGGAGCTTGAAATCAAGAATTTTGAGCGTTATGAGAAGTACAAGGCTATTGAAGAAAACGAAGTTATGTATGAGGAATACCTTATGGACGATGCCGAGGTTTGCGTTGTTGCATTCGGTATCACAGCCCGTGTTGCAAAGAATGCTATCAATGAAGCTCGTGCAAAGGGCGTTAAGGTCGGTATGATAAGACCCATTACTCTGTGGCCGTTCCCGAAAAAAGTTCTTGCCGCAGCGGCAGACAAGTGCAAGGCATTTATCTGTGTTGAAATGAATATGGGTCAGATGATAGACGATGTTAAGCTCTCAATCGAGTGCAAAAAGCCCGTATATCTCTGCAACCGTGTCGGCGGAATGATTCCGTCACCCGAAGAGGTACTTGCAAAAATCGAAGAAATCGGAGGTGCCCGATAATGGCAGTTGTATTTGAAAAACCGAAATCACTCACCGATGCAGTGCTCCACTACTGTCCCGGATGCACCCACGGTATTATTCACAGACTTGTTGCTGAGGTTATGGACGAGCTCGGTATTGAGGGTCAGACAATCGGCGTAGCTTCCGTCGGATGCTCCGTTATGGCATATAACTATTTTACATGCGACTTTGTTCAGGCGGCACACGGACGTGCTCCCGCTGTCGCAACAGGTGTAAAGCGCAGTGACCCGTCAAAGGTTGTTTTCACATATCAGGGTGACGGCGACCTTGCCGCTATCGGTACGGCTGAAACGGTTCACGCCGCCGCAAGACGTGAGAATATCACCGTTATTTTCGTAAATAACGCAATTTACGGTATGACAGGCGGTCAGATGGCTCCCACATCTCTTCCCGGCCAGGTTACTCAGACCTCACCCTACGGCAGAGATGTTACAATGGCAGGCTATCCCATCAAGGTCAGCGAAATGCTTTCAACTCTTGACGGCCCCGAGTTCATCGCGCGTGTTGCTGTAAACAATGTTAAAAATGTAAAGAATGCTCAGAAGGCTATCCAGAAAGCATTTGAAAATCAGATAAACAACAAAGGCTTCTCACTTGTTGAGGTCGTATCTTCCTGCCCCACAAACTGGGGTATGACCCCCGACGCGGCTCTTCAGTGGGTTGAGGAAAAGATGATTCCTTATTATCCTCTCGGTGTATATAAGGACAGAAGCGCAAAGGAGGACAAATAATATGACAACTCAGATTCTTATTGCAGGATTCGGCGGTCAGGGCGTTCTCTTTGCAGGTAAATTTATCGCGTACAACGGTCTTGTTGAGGGCAGACAGTTAAGCTGGCTCCCGTCATACGGTCCCGAAATGCGCGGCGGCACGGCTAACTGCAGTGTTATCCTCAGCGACGAGCCCGTTGGTTCTCCCATCGTTTCAAAGCCCGACATTCTTATCGCCATGAACCTTCCCTCACTCGACAAATACGAGAACGATGTTGTTCCCGGCGGCATGATTTTCGTTGACTCGACTCTTATTGAGCGTAAAATCACACGCGACGATG
>JAZLLB010000080.1:0-15202 GCA_045597925.1 Acutalibacteraceae bacterium | reverse complement strand
CGAAAGCTTACGTCTGCCGAGCCAACCGCTTTCAGGTAGAATTCCTCCGTTCTGATAACACCGTTCCGATTCCCTCCGACGGGAGAAACAATCTGACGTTTAATTCCGCCATATTCTTTCGGAAGTTTTGCATAAGCTCTTGGCAATCAGTATGCCGTCAACATAGAATTTCAGATATTTAGGAGTCCAGTCAAGTGCATAGATATGATAGTTATTAACGAAATCGCCTGCAAGCTTACCAAATTCAAGGAGGTTGTTTTCATAAAAAAACATATTATAAATGAAAAAACAGGCATAGCATAAAAAAACAAAGGCAGTCGGCGAAGAACACCTCCAACCGGGAATGGATTTCTCCCCATTCTTTTCGTCTGCCTGTACATTTTCTTGTGATATCAACCTGTGCCAGATAAAGCATTTTCAGTAGGCTGTCATCGTTCGGAAAAACAGCCTTGCTCTTGGTTACTTTTCTCAGCTTTGTATTCAGGAGTATGCCTGATGTCTTCCACCTTATCGAGATAGTCATCCCAGATATGTTTTGTCGAGGAACAGCTTTTTCAGTCATCAATCACATACAACTTCCGTCAAAGGCCGTTAAAAAAGCCGAGATGCTGCGGCAACATCTCAGCTTTTATTGATAATATATATTGAGGTTACCAGATTTCCTTGCTTTCAGTCTGTGCTGTAACGAGCTTTACAAACTCATCAACGGGCATCGCGCCGATTTCACCCTCACCACGCTTACGGACTGAAACCGCGCCCGCTTCAATATCCTTATCACCCATAAGAAGCATATAGGGAACCTTTTCGAGCTGTGCTTCACGGATTTTGTAGCCGGTCTTTTCGCTTCTGATGTCGACCTCACAGCGGATTCCCGCGTCCTCTAACTTTTTCGCGATTTCATAAGCATAGTCATGATGTCTGTCAGCTATGGGAAGAAGCTTGACCTGAACGGGAGCAAGCCATACGGGGAACGCGCCGGCGTACTTCTCAATAAGAAGAGCGAGAGTTCTCTCATAGCAACCGATTGAGGTTCTGTGAATGATATAGGGATTCTTCTTTGTGCCGTCACGGTCAACGTATTCCATGCCGAATTTCTCGGCAAGCATCTGATCAATCTGAATTGTGATAAGGGTGTCTTCCTTGCCGAAAACATTCTTAATCTGAATGTCAAGCTTCGGGCCGTAGAAAGCAGCTTCACCGACACCGATTTTGTAGGGAATCTCAAGGTTGTCAAGGATTTTCTTCATTGTACCCTGCGCCTCGTCCCACTGCTCAACAGTGCCGATGTATTTATCTTTATCGTCGGGATCCCACTGTGAGAAGCGGTAGCTTACGTCTTCATAAAGTCCGAGAGTTTTGAGCATATAGATAGCAAGCTCAAGGCAGCCTCTGAACTCGTCTTCAAGCTGCTCGGGAAGGCACATAAGATGACCTTCTGAAATTGTGAACTGACGTACACGGATAAGGCCGTGCATTTCGCCCGACGCTTCATTTCTGAAAAGAGTTGATGTTTCGTTGTAGCGGAGCGGCAGGTCCCTGTATGAGCGCGCTCTGTTGAGGTACGCCTGATACTGGAACGGGCAGGTCATGGGTCGGAGCGCGAAAACCTCGTCGTCCTTTTCCTCATCGCCCATTACGAACATACCATCCTGATAATGGTCCCAGTGACCTGAAAGCTTATAAAGATCGCTCTTTGCCATATACGGAGTTTTTGTGAGCTTCCAGCCCAGCTTCTGCTCTGTATCCTCAACAAAACGCTGAAGAAGCTGAATGATTCTCGCACCCTTGGGCAGAAGAATGGGAAGTCCCTGACCGATAATATCAGCGGTTGTAAAAAGCTCAAGCTCTCTGCCGAGCTTATTGTGGTCGCGCTTTTTTGCTTCTTCAAGAGCGGCAAGATGCTCCTCCATTGCGCCCGCCTTTGTGAAAGCTGTGCCGTAAACACGCTGAAGCATTTTGTTCTTTTCGTTTCCGCGCCAGTACGCGCCTGTGCATGATGTGAGCTTGAACGCCTTGATTCTGCCTGTGTCGGGAATATGCGGACCAGCGCAAAGCTCTGTGAATTCACCCTGCTTATAGAAGCTGATGTTTTCGCCCTTGCCGGCGTGCTCCTTAATAAGCTCAACCTTGTAGATTTCGCCGAGGTCTTCGTAATACTTGATTGCCTCATCGGGAGTCATTTCAAATTTTTCAAGCGGAAGCTTTTCTTTGACTATTTTTTTCATTTCCGCTTCAATTTCTGCAAGGACTTCAGGAGTGAAGGGCTTATCGATGTCAAAATCATAATAAAAGCCGCCGTCGATAGCAGGACCGATTGCCAGCTTCGCTTCGGGAAACAGTCTTTTAACTGCCTGAGCAAGGACGTGAGACGCCGTGTGGCGAAAGCAGCGCTTTGCCTCGTCATCCTCCTCAAAGGAAAGGATTTCCAGTGTGCAGTCCTCGGTTAAAGGAGTGCGTAAATCGCAGTAGGTATCGTTTATTTTGCAGATGCAGGCTGACTTGTAAAGTCCCATGCTCAGCTCTTTCGCAATTTCCTCAGCGGTGATGTTTTCGGAAAACTCCTTAACCACGCCGCCTTTTAATGTTACGTTAATCATAAAAATTCCTCCTAAAATAAAAATACTCCACCCCATATACTGGGATGAAGTCATATATACTCCACGGTTCCACCCGGTTTGCGGAAAAATCCGCCTCTCAAACGCCTTAACGCGGCAAACGGCACACCTTATTTCGGCGGCACTCGGCAGTGGTAACAACACTTCGGCGAAAATTCCGCTTTCAGCCAATGACGGAAAATCTCTGATTCGCTTTATAAGCATTGCCTTCTGCTTCAGCGATTTAACAATATGATTTTACAACAACAAAATAAAAATGTCAACACTTTTATATCAGTTAATTGTAAAAGCCGCGCGGCTCCGGCAGATATGCCGCAAACGCAAATAAACATATCAGCATAAATTCTGTAACCGATTTTCGTAATTCACATAGTATGTAGTGTAAACAGAAAGGAGGGCAATACAACATGGGATGCTGCAATAACTGGATGCTCATTCTTTTGATCATCATCTTGTGCTGTGGCTGCGGTTGCGGCGACAACAACAACGGCGGTTTATTCAACAACGGCAATTGCTGTGGCTGATACGCTCTGACTTCCACTGAAAAGCGCCGCGGGGTAAAACCTGCGGTGCTTTGCTTTGACTGTGAAAGACGGGCAAAACGAGTGAATAAAAACACAAAAGGAAAAGCAGGCTGCTGCTTTCCGTGTGCCGGGCATCCTGAACGCATCATAAGTCCGCTCATTATTTAATTATCGCATATTAAACCGAATAGGCATTTACAGTTTTAGTACTTTTTAGTGAAGCAGGAAGGGTCAACAACTTTTTCGTCATAAAAACGTAATTCTTTCTGTTCAAAGCCTTGCGGGTTTGAAAACATACTGTTGTATCCGCCTGACTTAAGGTTTTCGGCCGGGAGTTCAGGTGCTGTACCGCCTGTTACGGACTCAAGGCTTTCATTATCAATTGCGGATTTTTCGTTTTTAATGTTTTTGTTCATTTTCCTTATCTCCATTTTGTTTTACATTTATTTATACGAAAGATAATTATAAAGAGCCAATACCATTTCAGATTAAATTTGTCATTTTTGCATAACTTTCTTTTTGAACTCTTTTACACGGTGTTTTCGTAATAAAACAGAGAATAAATATTCATAGCAATGATTTTGTATACATCCTGAAAGATTTGTCCTGAAATTAAACGTAAATCAATCCTACGTTAAAAACAGACAGCACAGTCAGTAAGATTGCTTTTTTATTATTCAAAAACTTCAGAACATTTTTTCAGCTGATTAATTATATCGATTTTCTGAGGGCAGACGCTTTCACACTGACCGCATGAGATACAGTCTGATGCTCTTGAACCTTCTTTGACTGCGGTTAAATATTCAGTTGAGCTTCCTTCTATTTTACCTGTTGAAAGCTGGTTGTTTCTGATTTTAAAAATTTCGGGAATCGGAATATTCTGAGGACAGCCCTCCACACAGTATCTGCAGCCGGTACAGGGAACATCACTTATCCTGTTAAACACACTCTGTGCTTTTTTAATTGCCGCCTGTTCTTCCTCATTAAGGGGAACAAAATCTTTCATAAATGAGATATTGTCCTTCATCTGCTCAAGGTTTGACATACCCGAAAGAACAGTCAGAACTCCGTCAAGAGACGCCGCAAAGCGAATCGCCCACGAAGCGTAAGACGCACCTGGATTAACAGCGTCAAAAATCTTTTTAATCTCTTCGGGCGGGTCTGCAAGTTTTCCGCCTTTTACAGGCTCCATGATAATTATTGATTTGCCGTGCTTTCTTGCGACTTCATATACTTCTCTTGATTTTACTTTCGGGTTTTCCCAGTCGGCATAGTTAATCTGAAGCTGAACGAATTCAACATCGGGATGTTCGGTAAGGAGCCTGTCAAGCAGTTCAGGACCTCCGTGAAATGAAAATCCGTAATGCCTGATTCTGCCTTTTTCTTTTTCTTCTTTTACAAAATTCCAGAGATTGAATTTGTCATATTTCTTATAATTATCTTCAGAAAGCGAATGCAGCAGATAATAATCAAGATATTCGGCGCCTGTGCGTTTAAGACTTGTTTCAAGCTCCGCTTTTGCCATTTTTTCCGAAGGGACTTTTATTGCAAACACTTTGCTTGCCAGGGTGTATGAATCACGCGGATGCCTTTCAACAAGCGCCTTGCGGGCTGCAGCCTCGGACCCGACATAAACAAACGCCGTGTCAAAATAAGTAAAACCGTTTTCAAGAAAAAGATCAACCATTTCCGCGGTTTCTTTAACGTTGATAACCGCGCCCTTTTTCGGCAGACGCATGAGTCCGAAGCCGAGTTTTTTTATGTCTTCACCAAAATATTTCTCACTCATATAAATATCTCCTTATTTTACTGTAAGATTTACGATAATTATATCATTAACTGAATAAAAGACAATATTTAAGTTTGCAAAAAACCCTAAACCTCGCTTGAGATTCAGGGTTTTTCTACAGACTGAAGCAGACTAAAAAGCCCGCTTTTTTGGCGGAGAGCAAGGGATTCGAACCCTCGAAACGTTTTAGGCGTTTACACGATTTCCAATCGTGCTCCTTCGGCCAGCTCGGACAACTCTCCATTTATCAACGGTTTCAACGGGTCGGCACCACACGATTTCCGATCCCGTGATTTCCTTACGATTACTAGATTATTATACACATTTTATCAAAAGTGTCAATAGGAAATTTCAAAAAAACAGTACCGTATATTTCAAAAAACAGTACCGTGTATTGAAAAAAAATATCAGATGTATTATAATTAAATCTATAATCTGACCTGAATTTATGCCATATACTGTTTCGGGATGCAGTAAAATGAACTATATTGAACTATTTAAAAAATCCGCTGAGGTCAACAGAGATAAAAAGGCTCTTATCGCCTCTGACACGAGTCTTACATACGGTGAGCTTGACGAACTGAGCGGAAAAGTTGCCGGTAAGCTGAGAGCAATGGGAATAAGCGGAGGCTTTGCCGCTGTTCTTATGGGCAGGCGTGCCGAATATATCGCGGCGTATATCGGTGTGCTTAAAGCAGACTGCGCTGTTGTGCCTGTTGTTCCGGAATATCCGCGGGAAAGAATTGATTTTATTACAGAAAACTGTGAAGCAGCCGTCACTGTAACTGAGGACTTTTTTATGACATAACCGACTTTGAAGCATATGAAAACCCGGCTGACGGAAGCAATCCCGCTCTGCTGCGTTCTGAACTTAAACAGAAGCTGCCCGATTATATGATACCGAAATTCTTGGTTCAGCAGGATGAACTTCCGAAAAATATCAACGGCAAGCTCGACAGAAAATCGCTGACCCCCCTGGGCGCGACAGATTCAAGGCGGAGTATTCCGCACCGTCAAACGAGCTTGAAAGCAGACTTTGCGGTGCCTTTAAGGCTGTTCTCAACTGCGGAACCGTAGGTGCTGATTATGATTTTTTTGCTCTCGGCGGCGATTCCATAAAAGTCTTACAGCTGCTTGATGCCACAGATAAAGATTCTCTCACCTCAGACAACATTATTTCGGGAAGAACACCAAGGAGAATAGCTACTATGTATAACTGCGAAAAAGAAAGCCCGGTTGTTCATTCGGGCACCATACCTGATATCTGTCCGCTGACAAAAACACAGCTCGGTGTTTATCTTGACTGTGCTGATAAGCCCGACTCCGTAATTTACAATATTCCCGCACGTATTAAGCTGCCGCGTTCAATTGACAAAGAGCGTTTTATTCAGGCGGTTAAAGCCGTAGCATCAAAGCATAAGGCGTTTTTTGTCACCATCGGCACTCCCGACGGCGTTCCGTCAATGATATATAAAGACTCACCGATAGAGATATCGGAGTGTTCAGCAGACAGCATTGAAGAATTCACCGAATCCTTCCGCCGTCCGTTCAATCTGACAAACGGCCCGCTTTACCGTTTTGCGTATCTTACCGCTCCCGAGGGTGACGCTTTCTTCTTTGACGTTCATCACATTATTTTTGACGGTACTTCTCTGAACCGTTTCGCCGCGGGTATAGCCGATGTTTACAACGGCAAAAAGTGCTGTGACGAGGCTTTAACTCTGTTTGATGTTGCCGAGGCGGAAAACAGGACTGCCGATACTGATACCGAACGGGAAACTCGTGAATATTTCAACTCGAAGTTCAGCGGAAACGACTGCGACTCAAAGCCTGTTCCAGACCGTATTGAAAAGAATGATTTCAAAGACTGGGGTCATGTTTCGGTTGATACCCGGGAAAAGTTCCCCGAAAGCAAAATAAAAGAATTTATCAAAAACAATAAGATAAGCGAAAACGCGCTTTTTCTCGGATCTTTCGGTTACGCTCTGGCAAAGTTCAACGGATCTGAACAGAGTGTTTTCACAACGGCGTATCACGGACGTTCCGACCGCAGACTTTCCGATACAATAGGAATGTTCGTAAAAACTCTTCCGTTCCGCTGTGATTTTGACGAAAATGAAGCTCCCTCCGATTATCTCGGCAGGGTATATAATGATTACTATACAACTAAGAAAAATGAAATCGTTTCTTTCGGCGAGCTTGCGGCTGAATACGGATTGAACATGAGTGTTTCCTTTGTTTATCATTCTACGCTTTTCAATGATATCGAAATCGGGAATGAAAAGGCCGGAGTTGAGCTTCTGATTTTTGATTCCTCCGTTGCGGATATTGAAGTGATGGTTAAAAAGACAGAGTCGGGCTACATAACAGAAGGACTTTATCTGCGTTCCGATTATACCGAGCAGTTTATCCGCAGCCTGATTGATGTATTTGTCAGCACCGTAAACGGTATGCTCGATTCCTGTTCGCTTAAAGAAATCGAATTAGTAAATGAAGACAGTATAAAAACGATTAAAAAAATAAACCGCACTGAATATGACTATGACGCCGACAAAACCGTAGTTGACCTGTTCCGTGAGCAGGCGGCGAAAACTCCCGACAACACCTGCCTTGTTTATCTTGACAAAAAATTTACCTATCGTCAGGTCGATGAAATTACGGACAGGCTTGCAAAGCATCTGATTGGTATGGGTGTCGGCAGGGAAACAGTTACAGGCATACTCATTCCACGATGCGAATATATGGTTATCTGCTCCCTCGGTGTGCTTAAGGCGGGCGGAGCGTATATGCCGCTCGACCCCTCATATCCTCCTGACAGGCTTAATTTTATGATGCGTGATACTGAAGCGAAGGTTCTTATTTATTCACCTGAGCTCAGGGATATTATCACAGATGATTTCAAGGGCAAAAGACTTTCGACAGAGCTTATCCCCTCTTTCGAAGACAGTGCCGCCGGGCTTCCCGTACCCGCTGTTTCCGATTTGTTCATTATGCTTTACACCTCAGGCTCAACAGGTATGCCCAAGGGCGTTATGTATAACCATTCCAACGCTGTGGTAACAACCGAATGGGTTAAAAAATATTATGAAATCACAGAAGCCTCCCATGTTTCCTCTTACGCAAGCTACGGCTTTGACGCGAATGTTTACGATACCTACCCCGCGATTACATCTGGCGCGGAATTTCATATCATTGATGAGAGTATACGCCTTGACCTGATTGCGGTTCGTGATTATTTCAATAAAAACGGTATAACCCACGCCGTTATGACAACCCAGGTCGGCAGGCAGTTCGCTCTCATGGGCGGTCATAAAACCCTTAAGCACCTCACCGTTGCGGGCGAAAAGCTGGCTCCAGTTTATGTTGACGACGGCTTTACAATGTATAACGTTTACGGTCCGTCTGAAGGCTCTGTTGTAACGAGCGCGTTCGCGATTGACCGTCCGTACAGGGATATCCCCATAGGAAAAGCGGTTGATAACCTTAAAACGTATATTGTTGATAAAAACGGCAGACTTCTTCCTCCTGGAGCGGTGGGCGAACTTTGGATTGCGGGTCCTCATGTTACAAGAGGCTATCTGAACCGCCCCGATAAAACCGCCGAGGCTTACCCGGCAAATCCGTTCTGCCGTGAGAAAGGCTACGAAAGAGTTTACCGCACAGGCGATATTGTGCGCCTTATGAGTGACGGCAATCTTCTCTTTGTCGGCCGCCGTGACGCTCAGGTTAAGGTCAGGGGCTTCCGTGTTGAGCTTTCTGAGATTGAGGAAATTATAAGACGCTTCCCGGGCATAAGCGACGCTACCGTTGCCGCCTTTGACGAACCCTCCGGCGGAAAGTATGTCGCGGCGTACGTTGTTTCGGAAAACGAGGTTGATATTGAGAAACTGAACGAATTTATATGTTCGGAAAAACCGCCGTATATGGTTCCGGCCGTAACCATGCAGATAGATAAAATCCCGCTTACTCAGAACCAGAAGGTCAACAAAAGAGCCCTGCCCGTTCCGCAGAGAAAGGCGGGCGACATTATTCCCCCGCAAAACGATGTTCAGAAGAAAATTTTTGACATCGTGGCAGATGTAATCGGCTATAAGGATTTCGGTGTTGAAACCGATATTTACGAAGCGGGACTGACCTCAATCGGTGCTGTAAAGCTGAACATTTCCCTGTCGCAGGAATTTGACGCTCCGGTGAAAATTTCAGATATAAAAGAAAATCCCACGGTCAGAAAGCTGGAGGCTTTCCTTTCCTCGTCCGAAAAGAACGAAAGCTATGAAAAGCTCGCGGACTATCCAATTACCCAGACGCAGAACGGTATTTTTGTTGAGTGCAGCGCGAATCCGGACTCAGTCATATACAATATCCCCGTTCTGTTTAAGCTCGACAGCTCTCTTGACCCCGAAAAGCTCGCGAACGCGGTAAAAGCGGCAATCAACGCTCATCCGTATGTTAAAACCACGCTCCGTCTTAATGAAAGCGGAGAAATCAGAGCGGTGAGAAATGATGATATCTCCCCCTCTGTTGATGTTATCCGATGCGGCGGAGTACCCCTGAAAAACGAGCTTGTAAGGCCGTTCAGGCTCATGGAAGAGCCGCTTTACAGAGCCGCGGTTTACGTGACTGACGGCGGCAGCTACCTGTTTATGGATTTCCACCACATCATTTCCGACGGCACATCGGAAGCGATTCTGATAAGAGATATTGAAAAAGCGTATGCGGGCGAAATCCCCGAAAGCGAAAAATATTCCGGATTTGAAGCGGCTGTTGACGAGCAGAAAGCACGCGAATCCGAAAAATACAAATCGGCAAAAGAATACTACGACAGCATTTTCGCGGGCTGTGACGCGGAGTGTCTGCCGCCGAAATGTCCCGAATCTGAAGACGGCGGTTCCGCTTCTGTCACGCATATCTGTTCCGTAACTCCCGGACATATCGAAAAATACTGTAAAGAAAGCAAATTAACTCTCAACGCTTTCTTCAACACGGTATTCGGTGTGGTTCTCTCCCGCTTTGACCACCGTGATGACGTAATTTACACAACAATTTATAACGGCAGAAGCGATTCGAGACTCGCGGACTCTATGGCTATGCTTGTTAAAACAGTTCCCGTTTTTGTGAATGCCGACGGAGAGAAGAAAACCGTTCAGCTTGTCTGTGACATTCAGAAACAGCTCATGAACAGCTTCAGCAATGACATTTATTCATTCGCTGAAATTTCACGGGCGTATAACATTAAGTCTGACATAATTTTTGTCTATCAGGGCGACGGTTTTGAATTCAATGAAATCTGCGGTCGGAAAGCGGAACTGATTGACGTTCTGCCAGAGGCGGCAAAGGCACCGCTTACTGTTAATGTCTACAAACGGAACGGCTCTTACGAGCTGGTTGCGGATTACCGCAGAAATATATTCAGCGAGGCGTTTATAAAAACCTTTGTCAGTTCAATTGAGCGGTGCGCGGTCAGCTTTGTTGACAGTGAATATATTAAAAATATCTCTGTGCTTTCAGATTACGGCAGCAAAATTATTGCGAAAGCCAACAATACAAAGCAGAACTTCAGAAATATTCCCGTAACACGCCTTGTTGAGGAATTCGCCGAAAAACAGCCGGATAAAACCGCCGTTATCGTGGGCGGTGTCTCACTTACCTACGGCGAAATGAATATGCGCGCGAACAGAATCGCCCGTTCGCTGAAGGCAATCGGTGTACATGAAGATAATATTATAGGAATGGTGGCTGAAAGAACCGCTGATATTCCCGTTCTGGAGCTCGGCATCATGAAAGCCGGCGGAGCGTTTCTCGCGATGCTCCCGAGCTACCCCGATGACAGAATTGGTTTCTGCCTCACCAACGCAGAAAGCCCCGTTGTTATCACCACGGAAGAAATTAAGCTCTCCCGCCCAGAGCTTTTCGCCGAAAACAAGCCTTACATCACAAAGACGGTCGAGGAGCTTCTTGAAAACGAAAGCAGTGAGAATCTCAGCCTTGATATTGATGTAAATTCTCTTGCCTACTGCATCTATACGTCCGGCTCAACCGGCACGCCCAAGGGTGTAATGATTGAGCATCACAATCTTGCCAACCACGTTCAGACAGACTTTTATCCGTATGAGCTTTACTCAGGCAGAAAAGCCGGAAATGTGGGGCTCGCTGTCAGTTCAATTTCGTTTGATATGTCAATTTTTGACTGCCTTATGCACCTTTGCAACGGAGAAACAGTCTGCGTGGCAACTGAGGAGGATATACACAATCCCCTGCAGCTGGCTGAGCTGATGATTGACAATAAGGTCGAAATGATGGCCTGCACTCCATCGTTTATCAATAACTATGTAAGCATGGAGGAATTCCGTCCCGCTCTCAGAAACATCAAGTCTATCGTTGTCGGCGCGGAGGCGTTCCCCGGAGCTCTCTACAACGAGCTGAAAAAAATAAATCCCGATATGAACATCATCAACGGCTACGGTCCTACGGAATGTACAATAAGCTGCTGCGCCAAGGTTCTTTCGGGACCGAAAAATATTACAATCGGCGCGCCGTTCGCCAACACTGAATTTTATGTGGCGGATAAATTCGGCAACATTCTGCCCCCGTACGCCTGCGGTGAGCTGATTATCTGCGGCGAATGCGTAAGCCGCGGCTATATAAAGCTCCCCGAAAAGAATAGGGCGGTATTCTTCACAATGAACGGCAGACCCGCCTATCACAGCGGCGACCTTGTAAGAATGAATAAAGACGGCGAGATTGAATTCTGCGGCAGAATAGATAATCAGGTTAAGCTGCGCGGCTTCCGTGTGGAGCTTGATGAAATTGAAAATGTACTCTGCTCATATGACTCGGTTAAGCAGAGTAAGGTTATTGTGCGCAATAACGGCACGGAGGACTACCTTGCGGGATTCTTTACCGCCGACAGTGAGGTTGACGTTGATAAGCTGACAGCGTATCTGAAAACCAAGCTCACATATTATATGGTTCCCGATATTCTTATGCAGCTTGACAAAATGCCGCTTACTCCCAGCGGAAAGATAGATAAAAAAGCTCTGCCCGAGGCAAAAAAAGCGGGCAAAAAATCCGGCGGCAGACGCGCGCCGAAGAAATCCCTTGAGCAAAGACTCTGCGAAATTTTCTCCTCTGTTCTTAATCTTGACGAGGTTTTCGCTGACGATAATTTCTTTGAACTCGGCGGCACATCCCTTTCGGCGGCTAAGGTTACAATGCTGCTTATGTCTGACGGAATTGAGGTCAAATACGGCGATATATTCGACAACCCGTCACCTGAGGAGCTGGCGGACTTCATTCAGCAGAGAGATATTAAAGAAAAGGCGGCCGAAGAGGCTAAATCCATCAAAGCGGAGCCGACCCGTGAAACGCTTAAATATAACACAATCAAATATTCAAACCAGGTAAGGCGTGAGCCGTTAGGAAATGTGCTTCTTACCGGCGCTACAGGCTTTCTCGGAATACATGTGCTGAAGGAGCTTCTTGAATCAGAGGAGGGTCATATCTGGTGCCTTGTGCGAAAGGGTACTCATCAAAGTCCGGAAATCCGCCTGAAAGCTATGCTGATTTACTATTTCAGCCGCAGCTTTGAGCAGGAGCTTCGCGACCGTATCACGGTTATTGACGCGGATATAACCGATGACTCCCTCGGCACCGCGCTTGCAGATATTCCGTTTGATACGGTTATCAACTGCGCCGCCTGCGTAAAGCATTTCACCGACGATGACATTCTTGAAAGAATAAATGTCATCGGCGTTGAAAATCTTATCGTGATATGTAAAAAGAAGAACGCGCGGCTTGTGCAGATTTCCACCGTTTCCGTTCCGGGAATCCACACGCAGGAAAGCTGGGAAAATCAGGTTCGCATGCACGAAAACGAGCTTTTTGTCATTGACGATATGGACAATAAGTACGGCATCTCAAAATATCACGCTGAGCTGAAGCTCTTTGACGCCATAGACAACGGACTTCACGGCAAGGTTATACGTGTGGGTAATCTTATGGGACGCCACAGCGACGGTGAGTTTCAGGCGAACATGGAAACGAATATGTTCCTCAGCGGAATAAGAGGCTTCGCGCTCATGGGGAAATATCCTGTCAGCCATATGATAGACCCGATGAAGTTCTCCCCCGTTGACTGCACCGCAAGGGCTGTTGTGCTTCTCGCAGGAACAAACGATATGTTCACCGCCTTCAACGCCGATAACCGTTACGGCTTTGATGAAATGAAGGTTATTGATGCCTGCAACCGCAACGGAATAAAAATTGTTCCCGAGGAGGACGAGACGTATTATGAAGAGTTCCGTCAGAAATTGGGTGACGACAGAATCAACGACAAACTGAACGGACTGGCGGCATATGATATCAAAGACGCTCACGCCGTTGAAACAGACAACCTGTTCACCACTAACATTCTTTACCGTATCGGTTTTTCATGGCCTCTTGTTGACGACACTTACCTTGACCGTGCGATTAACAGTATTCTTACTCTTGATTATTTCGGAATGGACGAACTTGATGAGGTATCGGAATGAAAAACTCGATAGCTAAAAATATTACCAGAAAAATCGCGCATCTGCTTATAATTGCGCTGGCTCTACTGTTGGTCGGTTCATTTCTTCTTGTTTTTTTTGTAATCAAAAGCAAAAACGAAAGCTACTCAAAATCCATAGTCGGAATTTACGCCGACAGCATTATGGAAAAATCAAGAACCGAAAACAAGCCTGTTGACGTTGAACATCCCGAAATCGCCGTATATTACGGTCAGTATCTCTGCTTCTGGATGAATGTCGAGAACGCTTATGTCTATGTTCCGAACGTTGAGGACGGCACCAGGACATTTATAAACGTAAACAAAAAAGCAAAACTCGGCGACGAAAAGGTTACTGACTACAAAACAGGATATGTGCTTAAGCGTGAGCCTACGAAAGAAGAGCTTGAGGTATGGGAGGGCAAAAGAATGTTTGCCACCATAACCGCAGATAATATGTTCGGGCATAATATCGGGACAATTATGCAGTCGGAGGACGGCTTCGGCAATAAAGTAATTGTAGGCATAGATTTGTCATATTCCTCTGTGTTTTCACAGATATTCGGCATATTCTCAATCTCGCTGGTTTTCATTGCTCTGCTTGTTTTCGCCATTTATATCGCTGTTTTCCGTCTTATGCGGAAGAAGGTTTCTTACCCCGCTCAGCGAATAGCCAAAGCTATGAACGACTACATTGTTGACGGCAAACAGACCTCCGTCACTCTTGACGAACACGAATTTGATGAATATTCAATGATTTCCAAATCGTTCAACAGTATGACGCAGAAAATTGATAAATATCTTGAAAATATTAAAGACCTAAATGAGGATAAGGCACGACAGAAAGCTGAGCTGAATGTTGCCGCCGGTATTCAGCGCGGATTTTTGTCAAAGGAGCATTTTTTTGACGGCAGGTGCGAGCTGAACGCCTTAATGAATCCGGCAAAGGATATCGGCGGTGACCTTTATGACTATCTTCCGCTTGACAGCAGCCGTATGCTGGTGGTTATCGGCGATGTTTCCGGCAAGGGCGTTTCAGCTTCAATCTTTATGGCGGTCACGCTTATGATTATCCGTCAGTATGCAAAGCTGAATTTTAATCCGTCTGAAATTCTTGAAAAAACCAACGATACTCTTTCCATGAACAACGCCGCCCTGCTTTTCGCGACCGCGTTTGTGGGGATTTACAACAAAAGCACCGACGAGTTTACCTTCGCTAACGCAGGTCACAATCCGCCTTATATTCTTACGGATAAGCTCAGCACGCTTAATGTTGAGGCAGGCACTCCGCTGGGACTGTTCGGCGGTGAAAAATACAGCCAGGCAACAGTTAAGCTCCGTACAGATGATACTGTGTTTCTTTATACCGACGGTGTAACCGAAGCGATAAACAGCGAACGCAGATTTTACGGAGTGGAAAAACTCGAAAAGAAGCTCAGTCAGCTCATTTCCTCAGATAAAAACATTGTTTCCGAGATTGAGAAAGATGTACGTAATTTTTACGGTGAAGCGGAACAGCATGACGATATTACAATGCTGTCAATGAAAATCCGCGGAGCATCGGAGCTGATGCTGAACGTTGATATTAACGAAATGCAGAAAATTAAATCCGCTATAACCTCGCTGGATATTTCAAAGCAGACTAAGCTCAGCCTGTGCCTTGCCGCGGAGGAGTATTTTGTAAATATCTGCTCATATGCCTTTGAGAACGGAGTGCCTGAGGGCGAAAAGATACGGTTTACGCTTT
>JAZLLB010000079.1:0-15461 GCA_045597925.1 Acutalibacteraceae bacterium | reverse complement strand
TTATCAGTTATTTCATCGGTTATTCTGGCAATGCTGTGTATGATGCCCGCCGTCAGCGCGTTGGCGGTAAATGAAATTTTTGTTTCCCCGCAGGGCAGTGACAGTGCTGACGGTTCAGCTTCAGCGCCTCTTGCGACAATCGGAGCGGCAAAAGAAAAAGCCAAAAAAATGTCAGGCAATGTTACGGTTTATTTCAGAGAAGGAACATATACCTTTGACAGCACCGTATATTTTTCTTCTGCCGATAAAGGGAATGTTGCGTATAAGGCTTATAACGGCGAAAAGGTTGTTTTTACCGCAGGTACGCCCTATACGGGGTTTGAGGAATGTACCGTCAACGGAGTCAGGGCGTTCCGCAAAAGTGTCGGCAAAAATGCTGATATCAAAACGCTTTTCAACAGCGAAACGACGCTTAAGAAAACCCGTTATCCCGAAATCGGATATCTTTATCCGAAGGGAGTTGACAGTAAATATTGCCTTAATCCGGAGGTTGAAGAAACCGACGGCGGAATTTTTCTCTCATATTCGGCGATGAATGTCAACCGAAAAGATTTGCCTGATTTGAAAAATCCCGATGCGGTTGTTGCAAGAATTCTTCACTGGTGGAAGGACGAGCTTCTTCCCGTTAAGAGCTATAACGCGAAAACAGGTCTGATGGAATTTACCAAAGGCTCCGCGATGAGAATAAATAAAACCGACAGATATTTTCTTGAAAATGTGTTTGAGGCTCTTAACGAGACTCATGAATGGTATCTCGATAAATCCTCGGGAACGCTTTATTACATTCCGGAAGAAGGGGAACGTGCCGACACGCTTACACTTTGGGGCGGCAGTCTTGAAACATTTATAAGCATCAGCGGTGTTGACGGTATTACATTTGAAAACATAGTTTTCAGAGGCAACGGATACACCGTAAATCCGGAAAGAGATTCTTCACAGGCGGCGTATGACGCGAAATCCTGTGTATTCTGTGAAAAGGCGGAAGGCTTCAATATTAAAAACTGCGAATTCCGTGACCTTGCCTCCTGCGCGGTGTTTATGGGTTCAGCAGTTAAAAACAGCAGGGTTGACAGCTGCGTTTTCCAAAATATCGGCGCGCAGGCGGTGTATATCAGAGGCGAAAATATTGCCGTTGACAGTCCGTCTGTCACCAAAAATATCACAGTCACCAATAATATTATTTCGGGCTACGGCAGGGTGTTTTATAACGCGGTCGGTATTCTTGTAATTCACGCTAACAGCGTAGATATCACCAATAATGAAATCCATGACGGATATTATTCGGCGATTTCAGTCGGCTGGGTATGGGGATATTCATACACGGTTACATATAACAACAAAATCTGCGACAATCTGATTTACAACATCGGTCAGGGCTGGCTTTCCGATATGGGAGGGATTTACACTCTCGGCAATCAGCCGGGTACGGTTATTTCAGGCAATGTAATTCATAATGTTGCCGCTGACCCCGATGAAGGCGGATACGGCGGCTGGGGAATATATCTTGACGAGGGTTCGGCGTATATTCTCGTTGAAAAGAATCTTGCCTACTGCTGCGGGAGTGACTCATATCACCTTCACTACGGTTCATATAATACCGTGAGAAACAATATTTTCGCGCTCAGCGGTGAATCTCAGGTACGTGTCGCTTCCGCCCCCAAAAGAGCCGTCGCGAATGACGGAGGTAAAAAGACGGCTGATTTTACAAATAACATTCTTCTTACAGATAAAAAAGTTCGTACGTTCTCATATTTACAGAATGATGAATGTTACAGTGAGAAAAACAATATTTTCTGGGATATAAGCAGAGGCGGAAAAATATTAGTCGGAAAAGACGGGGAAATTAAGAAAGGTATAAGCATTGAAACCGCTCTTCGAAAAGGAATGATAACCAATCCTGTTGTCGCAGACCCCGGTTTTAAAGATGCCGTAAACTATGACTTCGAGCTTTCAGATAATTCACCCGCGATATCGGCGGGCTTTGAAAAGTGGGATTATTCACAGGCAGGCACGCTGAAAAACACAACGGTCGGTCTCAGCACCGCCGGCGGAATGACGCCTTATAACGCTCAGTCTAAGCCGGTTGAAATGAAATCCTCAAGAGAACCGTGGCATATTTTCAAAGCAATATTGAATTGGATATGGAAAATGTTAAATAAATAAAAAAGAAAAAGCAATTCTGAGGAGCAGATATAATCTGTTGTTTTCAGAATTGCTTTTATTTTACCGGCTGTTTTTTATTTTGTTTATTACTGTTTCAATGAGAAAACAAATCAGCGCACCGACCGTATAGCAAAGAATATCGCTCCAAAGAAATCCGAAGCCTAAAATAAGACCGCCTATAACCGTTGCCCTTGCGGCGGTAAGAAACGGTGTGCTGAAAAGCTGAGATATTTCAACCATGTAGGATACAATGAGCGCGGCGGGCAGGTTGAGCTTTGTACCTTTCCTGAAAATCATACCGAATCCGCAGTAAACAGCCATAGTCCACGCCGTATCGGGGTAGTAGATATTGAAAAAAATCGGATGCTGACCGCTTATTTTTCGTGTGTATAGTGCGCTGACACATAAAAAGACGATTGCGAGGGCAAAAATAATTCTTCCCGAAAATCTGTTTTTCAAAGCTTTTTCCCTTTCTTTTCCGATATGTATTTACTTGAATAATGATTTCTTATTATTACAATATAGCATATTGACTGCATTATGATTGTGGCAATCCATGAAGCGGGATAGGAAACAAACAGAAATCTTATATCTCTGTGAGTGGGGAACAGACCGTATATCCATATTATTCTGATGCCTACTGTGCCTATTACCGAAAGAATCATCGGCACAACGGAATAACCCATACCGCGCAGAGCACCGGGGATGCAGTCCATATATCCGCAGAGAAAATATGACAGGGTTGTGAGGCTCAGCACTTTGATTCCGTAACCTATAACCGCTTCTGACGAGGTATATATTCCGAGAATTTTATCGCCGAAAAAGTATGCCGCCGAACCGAGCGTAAGACAGATGAATGTTTCAAGAATCAGGCAATATAAAAGAACCTTCTTCATACGTTTGTATTTGCCTGCTCCGAGATTCTGACTTGTGAAGCTCATGCAGCCCTGCGTTACCGCGTTGGCGGAGGTGTAAAGGAATCCGAAAATATTGTTTGCCGCCGTGTAGCCTGCCATGGCGTTCTGACCGAAAGAATTAACTGAGGACTGGAGCATGGCGTTTGAAACATTTATAACCGTACTCTGAAGCCCTGCCGGAATACCGATTGCGAAAATGCGTTCGAGAATTTTTTTGTGAATTTTCAGCTTTGATATGCTCAGTCTGTATGCTTCGGGGCTTTTTAAAAGCACAATTACAACAAGAACACATGATATCATCTGCGAAATAACCGTGGCAATCGCTACACCTGCCACATCAAGGTGGAAAGCCACTACAAGAAAAACGTTGAGAGCGGCGTTGATTATGCCGGCGATAACAAGAAAAATCATGGGGCGCTTTGTATCTCCCACGGCTCTGAGGATTGCCGCGCCGAAATTGTAGAGCATAAAAAACGGAGTGCCGGCAAAGTAGATTCGCATATACTGAACAGACATATCGATTATTTCATCGGGTGTGTCCATAATTTTCAGCGCGGGTTTTGCCATAATCTGACCGACAGCAAGAACGGCAATACCCGAAATAACGGCGGTCAGAACAGAGGTATGAACAACCGCGCTCATTTTATCATACTCACCGGAGGCGTAATATCTTGCGGCGCATACGTTGGAGCCCAGCGACATACCCATGAAAAAGTTTATGAAAATATTGATAAGTGCGGTCGTCGCCCCCACGGCGGCGAGGCATGAGCTTCCGGCGAATCTGCCGACAACAATCAAATCTACCGCGTTGAATAAAAGCTGCAGGATACCCGAAAGCATGAGCGGCAGAGAAAAGGATATCAGCTTCGGCATAAGCGAACCTGAACACATATCAATTTCAAATCTGTTTTCTTTCAAAAATATTACCTCTTTTTAAAGACGCTGATTTTACATACAAAAACATTATAACATATTCGTCGGAAATTCGCAATAAATAAAAAGCAATATTATGTAAATATATGGTACGGCTGGTTATTTTTAAATGCTGTTATCAGTTGACATGTTTCATACATATGGTATAATACCTTCGTGTTATTTTGCATATATTGATTTTTCGGGAGGATTTTTATGAACATTATCGTAAAATTTTTAACAATGCTTATGTCGCTCACTCTTGCCGCTTCACCCGTGGTGAGCGTTCCCGTTAAGCCCGACCTGTCAGAGCTTATGACGATAGACAGCAACTATGTAATAGTCAAAGGCACAGATGCGTCTGCATCTGAAAATAATGCCGCCAAAGTTCTGAAAAAGTATCTTAGGCAGATTTCAGGTATTGATTTTAATATTGTCAGTGATACCGAAGCTCCTGCCAAAAAAGAGATAATCATCGGCAAAACAAACCGCGAAGGCAAAAAATATATGATTGACCGTGCGGCTCTGGGTGATGACGGAATAAGATTTTTAACGGTCGGCGATTCGCTTGTTATTGCCGGAGGTGAAAAACGGGGAACTCTTTATGCTGTATATGAGTTTCTTTACAAATATTTTGATTGCCGCTGGTATACAAAAGATGTAATCATCGTTCCCGAAAAGGAAGACCTTTCAATTCCGAAAGACATAGATTACTCTTATACTCCCGCGTTTGAATACAGAGAAACAGACTGGATAAGTCCGCACGATGCTGAATACAGTGTGGCGAATCACATTAACGGAAATTCCTATCGCAGTTTGTCAGACGAAAACGGCGGAACTTTCGGCTACGCAGGCGGACTCTGCCATACAATGGCGTCACTTGTTCCGTCGTCATATTTTGATGAAAATCCCGAGATGTTCGCGCTGGGCGTAAAAACAAAGGAGCGCACCACAGACCAGCCGTGCCTTACCAATCCTAAAACTCTCGAAGTGGCAAAGGAATCGGTAAGAAATCTTCTTCGTCAGAATCCGAAGGCAATAGTAAGTATTACACAGAATGACAATCAGAATTACTGCGTATGTGAAAACTGCAAAGCTGTTGATAAAGAAGAGGGCAGTCAGTCCGGTACTATGATACGCTTTGTCAACGCTATTGCCGGGGATTTAGGAAAGGAATTCCCCGATGCGGTATTCGATACATTCGCTTATCAGTATACACGCAAGGCTCCGTTAAAGGTTAAGCCTCTTCCTAACGTAATTGTCAGAATATGCTCTATTGAGTGCTGCTTTGCCCACCCTCTTAGTGATAATTCATGCAGAGAAAACGCGGATTTTCAGAAAGATATTCTTGACTGGCAGAAAATCTGCAGCAGAATTTATGTCTGGGACTACACCACAAACTACGCGAACTATAACGGACCGTTTCCCGATTTCGGCGTGCTTGACAAAAATATGAAATTCTATGTTGAAAACAACGTAAAAGGAATGTACGCCGAGGGCAATTATCAGGCTTCTGAAAGCAACGGTGAATTTGCGGAGCTTCGTTCCTATCTTCTTGCGAGGCTGATGTGGGATCCCGATATGGAAAACTACGATGATGAAATGCTCGGTTTCTGCTGTGCGTATTACGGTGAGGCGGGTCCTTACATAAAGCAGTATATTGATATGACAACTGAAAATACAGGCACAAGATATTTCTTTGTGAAAACCCATATGACTATTTACAGAGACATGAGAAACAAGAGCGTGCTGAATCTTAACCTTATTGAACGCTATCAGATGAACGCACTGTGGGAGAAAGCAAAAGGCTGCAATCTGACCGAGGAGCAGCTCAACCGCGTTATGCTTTCTGAGATTTCATGGAGATACTGGAAATCCAATAACAGAGTCTGTGAATTTACAATATTGCAGGGTACCGCGAAAAGAGCGGAACAGAACAGACTGCTTTATAATGACATGAAAAAGCTCGGGATTACACGTATCTGTGAAGGAGAAAACGGTTTACTTTCAGACAATCCGAAATTTTCAGATAATCCTGACGCATGGACAAAATGATAGTCGCGATGTATAATAATGTACAGAAATGACAAAAAGTGACAAAATCATTGACTTAATCTTTTGAATATGATAGAATAATACAGACCGTGTTTAAGCTGATTTCTCCGGAGGGATTTCGTTGAAAAGTATGAAGTATAATGTCGCTATTAAAAGCGTAAGAGTAATTGATATTTTATTGATTACAGCTTTATTTGCTGTTTGCTGGTTTATGTATTATGCCGAAAGGATAATTGAACCGTTTTCGGCAGGCGGAAATGTGCTGTTTATTTGTTTTTACATGGTGATGTATTCGTATTTCGCAAGGCTGTATGACGGATTCAAATTCACATATTCCAAAGTGTCGGAGCTGATTTACAGCCAGGTGCTTGGCTTTTCGATTTCAGATGCGATGGTGTATGTCATTATTTGTTTTCTTTCAAAAAAAGCGGTTAATATTTTGCCGGGATTCATATGTTTTGTATGTCAGTCTGTTGCCGCGGCTTTATGGGCTTTTTTCAGCCACAAGTGGTATTTTTCGGTTTATCCCTCCCGCAAAAGTGCTGTTATATGTGAGTCACGAAGCGGAATCGGAGCTTTAATCAGAGAATACGGTTTGGCGAAAAAATATGATATTCAGCGTTCTTATTCTGTTGACGAATGTCTCAGCGATTTATCATCGCTGATTGATTATAAAACTGTTTTCCTGAGCGATGTTCACAGTCATGAGCGCAATACCATATTGAAATTCTGTGTTGAAAACGATATTACCGCGTTTATTATGCCGGGAATCGGTGATATGATTATGAGCGGTGCCCGTCATACGCATCTGTTTCATATACCCATTCTCCGTCTGGAAAGGTATAATCCCCATCTTGAATTTCTTATTATAAAGCGGTTATTTGATATTTTTGTTTCGGCATGCGCTTTGATTATTTTCTCGCCTGTTATTGTCGTTGTCGCTGCCGCGGTTAAGTTAAATGACGGCGGCCCTGTGCTCTATAAACAGTGCCGGTTGACTAAGGACGGCAAAAAATTTAATGTTTTAAAATTCCGCTCAATGCGCGTTGATGCCGAAAAAAACGGCGCACAGCTCTCCAGCGGTGATAATGATGACAGAATTACACCCGTAGGAAGGATTATCAGAAAATTAAGGATAGACGAACTGCCGCAGCTGTGGAATATTCTGGCGGGCGATATGTCAATTGTGGGGCCGCGTCCGGAACGCCCTGAAATTGCCGAAATATATGAAAAAGAGATTCCGGAGTTCCGTCTTCGTCTCCAGGCAAAAGCTGGATTGACGGGATACGCGCAGGTATACGGCAAATACAATACTACGCCGTATGATAAGCTGATTATGGATCTTATGTATATATCCAACCCTAGTGTTGTTGAGGATTTAAAAATTATGTTTGCTACTGTAAAAATATTGTTTATGTCTGACAGTACAGAGGGCGTAGCGGAGGGACAGACTACGGCGATTGAATCTGCGGAGGAGTACATGAAAAAGTAGTACTGTGGTTTGAAGGTGCAGAGAGCGATGATGTTGGTAACGGTTATAAGTGTTGCGTTTAACAGTGAAAAAACGATAGCGAAAACAATTGAGTCAGTATTAAATCAGACTTACGGAAATATTGAATATATTATTGTTGACGGTGCTTCTACCGATAAAACCGTTAAGACAGCTTCAGAATATCAGCTTTTATTTGATAAAAAAGAAGGCAGAAGTCTGAAGATAGTTTCCGAACCTGACAGGGGAATGTATGATGCTCTCAATAAGGGAGCGGGGCTATCTCACGGAGAGCTGATCGGCCAGATAAACGCAGACGACTGGTATGAACCCGATGCGGTTGAGACTATGGTTAATCTTTTTAAAGAAAAAGAATTTGATGTCGCATGGGGAAGTGTCAGGATAATAGGAAAACAGGAATGGATTAAGCACGCGAAAATCGGCAGATTATGGACGACCGCGGGCTGGTGTCACCCGGGCATGTTTTCCCGCAGGGAGATTTTGCTTGAGTTTCCGTATGCTCTTGAGAGTATGTATGATGATTTTGATTATATTACGGCAGTGCATATGGCAGGGAAAAAAATAGAAACTATTGATAACGTGATAAGTAATTTCTCTTTCGGCGAAGGCGGAATGAGTACCCGAAAAGGTTTAAAAGAGGTCAAAAAACGTGTTGATATTACTTACGGAATATATAGGAAATACGGATTAAGCAGATTATACTATCTGTACAGATGGGTATTTGAATTATTAAAGTATATTGCGGGGTAGAATGTGAAAGTACTTTTTATAAATGAAGAATGCGGAACGGGCAGTACAGGAAGAATATGCTCTGATATCGCGTCCGCTCTTGAAAATCAAGGCCATGAGGTTAAAATTGCGTACGGAAGAAATGATGATGTGATTCCGGAGCGGTTCAGAAAATATGCTGTAAGAATCGGAAGCTCTTCGGATTTAATGCTTCACGGATTAAAGGCGAGACTGCTTGACGCTTCGGGCTTCGGAAGCACTGCGGCTACAAAGAAATTTATTGAGTGGATGAAAGAGTTTGACCCTGATGTTATTCATCTTCATAACATTCACGGATATTATATAAACATAGAGCTTCTTTTTGATTATTTAAAGTCATGCTCAAAAAGAATTATATGGACACTGCATGATGTATGGGCTTTTACGGGTCATTCCGCTTATTGCGATGCGGTTCAGTGCGAAAAATGGACTGACGGCTGCGGTAATTGCCCTCAGCTCGGGGTTTATCCTAAGTCTTATATTGACAGGTCAAAGCATAACTGGATTAAGAAAAAACGCATTTTTACAGATGTTCCGGACATGAACATTGTTACGCCGTCTTACTGGCTGGCGGATTTGGTTAAAAAGTCTTTTTTATGCGGATATCCCGTGAGTGTAATCAATAACGGTGTTGATACAGAAGTATTTCATCCTCTGAAAAGTGATTTTAAAGAAAGACATGGGCTTTCAGGTAAAAAAATTATTCTTTCAGCCGCGACTGTCTGGAATGATTTAAAGGGATACGGTGATTTTCTGAAGCTTGCCGGAATGCTTGATAAAAAATATCAGATTGTTCTGGTCGGGAGCTTTGATAAGCTGAATAAAACCCGGCTCCCGGGTAATATTCTGCATATTGAGCATACCCGGAATATTGATGAAATGGCAGAGCTTTATAACGCGGCCGATGCTTATGCGAATCTGACATACTGCGATACATATCCAACCGTTAATCTTGAGGCCGCAGCGTGCGGAACACCCGTAATAACGTATGATGTCGGAGGGAGTACCGAAAGCGCGGTTGAATTCGGCGGCGTGAGCGTAAAACGAGGAGATTTGGACGCTGTTGTCAAGGCGCTGAATACCTTGGAAAAGCGTTCATTTGTTATTAATGACAAATATAAGCTCGATAAAAAGAATGCTGTGGAAAATTATATCAGAAGAATTGAAGGTAAAGAGATATGAAAGTGTTATTTTTGGCTAATATTCCTTCGCCGTACCGAATAGATTTTTTTAACGAGCTGGGTAAAAAATGCGATTTGACGGTTTCTTTTGAAGGCAGAAGCGCAGCTGACAGAGATAAAAAATGGAAGGGTAAAGAAGCTGAAAATTTCAGACCGGTTTATTTAAAAGGAATAAGATATAACGCGGAGCAGTTCATCTGCGCCGGTATTATCAGTCTTATAAAGCAGAAATGGGACTGTATTATTGTCGGGGTATATTCTTCGATAACCTCTATGCTCGCGATTGAGTATATGAATTTACACCGAATCCCGTTTATAATTTCAGCTGACGGCGGATTTGTCAAGGAAGAAAAAAAGGCTAAATATTTATTTAAAAAACACTTTATATCTTCAGCCTCGCTCTGGCTTTCGACCGGTAAGGAAACAACCGGATATTTAACTCATTACGGTGCGAAAGCTGATAAGTGCCGTGTTTTTCCTTTTACGTCACTGCTTGATGAGGATATTGAAAAGGCGAAAGAAATCGCGTTAAACCGTAAAGAGGAATTACGTGAGAAATTAAATATAAAAGAGAAGCTGGCGGTAATTTCGGTGGGTCAGTTTATTCACAGAAAAGGGTTTGATACACTTATTAAATGCGCCGCGGAATTGGACAGGCAGATTGGAGTATACATAATCGGCGGCAATCCCACCGGGGAATATATAAAATTAAAAGAAGATTTAAATGCTGTCAATGTTCATTTTGCGGGATTCAAAAGCAAAGAGGAGCTGGCTGAATATTATGCGGCGGCGGATATTTTTGCTTTCCCCACAAGGGAAGATATCTGGGGGCTGGTTATAAATGAAGCAATGGCTTACGGACTGCCGGTTATTACAACCGAACAGTGCATGGCGGGCAAGGTGCTTGTTGAAAACGGAGTGAACGGATATATTGTTCAGGCGGACGATGTTCAGGCTCTTGTCGCCGCTGTAAATAATCTAGCTGAAAATCCGCAGACGGCTCAAAGCATGAGAAAAGAAAATTTTGAGAAAATAAAAATGTATTCCATAGAAAAAATGGCGGAAAAGCATTGGGAGATAATTAAAAATGTTGGAAAAAAGAATATTTAAGCTATATATCTTTTTGCTTCCGTTTAAAGTACTTTTTCCTTTTTTGAGCGGTATCAGAAGCTTTTTGCCTGAAAACGCGTATATAAGCAATGCCTTTTTTATTTTTATTGTCGGATTTATCTTTATGGCTTTATCAAGCAGAGGAAAAATATTTTACGACCGCTTTTCACTATCCGGCAATGCGATAAATCTTTGCATAAAAATGCTTGTCATATCGTTTTTCACAAGCGTTTTTCTGTTTATTCCGTTCGGAACTTTAAATGGGGAAAATACAATGACCGCGTCGTTCCCTTCAATGGTTTATGTGGCTTTGGCAATATTTATATTCTATTATAATTCCGAAATGCTGAAAATAACGCAGGCGGATGAAATAAAAAAAATTCTGGACATACTGTCTGTCGTTATGCTTGTTATAGGCTATCTGCAGCTTCTTGTTATTCTTGTGCCTTCATTCGCCGGAATTTATGACAGAATAAACTTCCTTCATATAACCGGAGACGCGCAGGAGCTGATTTGGGGCGAACGTATTTTCCTTACCGGAAGTGAGCCCGCGTCTGTAGGCGGAATAATATGCAATTTTATAATGCCGTATTTGCTTTCGTGTATTTTAACAGACAAAAAAGTTTTTCATATAATTTGTACAGTACTGTTTCTTCCGATTTTATTTTATACATTCAGCAGTACGGTTTATGTAGGCTTCATAATCTGCCTGGCTGTTTTTCTGGTATTAAAGGTTAAGCAGCATAAGGCAATAAATAAAAAAATTCTTTTTACGATTCTGATTTTCTGGCTTGTAATTATAATCATACTGGTTTACGCCTATCAGAATACAGTGGTCGGAAATCAGATAAAGTATTTCCTGTTTGATAAAACAACTTCAGATGAAGACACTTCAACGCAGATAAGGTATTCGACTGTTTATACAGATATTTACGCGTTCCTTCACTATCCTTTATCGGGAGTCGGCAACGGGAACCAGGGGTATTTCTATAATGAGGTTGTAGAGAAATATATACCCGATGATATTCAGGATAATGTTGAGATTGCCAACCGTCTTGAAGGAAACGCCGGAATTGTTAACGGAGGAGCGTTTGTTCCCTCTTTTATTTCGGGTTACGGACTAATCGGGCTGTGGCTTGCGATTCGATATATTAAGAGGAGCTTTTATGTGATGCAGGGTTGCTCAGAAGAGCTTGCTGTTTTTAAAAATATGTATTATATCGCGTTCTTTTCAATGCTTGTAACAATGGCTGCGGCAAGCACCTTAGACGGTAATTTCTTAGGAATGTTTGTTCTCAGTATTCCGTTTATGATGGAAGTAGGAGGTTAAAATGATTTTATCTGTTTCGTTACTGATTCCCACCATGAACAGACCTGAAACACTCGCGCGTACATTGAAATCATATTTCAGCGCGGACTCAATACCGTCGCAGGTTGTAGTTGTTGACCAGAGCGGCGACAATCAGATGAGAAAGCGGAATCAGACAATTTTAGAGGAATACTGCTCCGCGGCGGAAACGAAATATGTTTTTCAGGAAGTACCGTCGCTGACAATGGCAAGGAATAATGCCGCAAGACACGCTTCAGAAGACATTGTAGTGTTTTCCGATGATGACGTTGACGTGTATAAAGATACGCTTGAAAACGTGTATGAGATAATGTCGGATAAATCTGTTTCGATGATTGCCGGAATTGATGACAATACACCGCCCGCGAAAACTGATCTGGGCTATTTGTGCGGCACAAAGTCCTTCGCAAAAAGAAAAATCGGTCATGTTACAAAATCTATGCTGGGCAGATACCCTGACTGCATAGACGGTCAGATTGAAACTCAGTGGGCTATGGGATATTTCTTTGTAATGAGAAAATCGCTGCTTGAAAAGTGGAATGTGCAGTGTGACGAAAAAATGACAGGATACGCGTATGCCGAGGATCTGGATTATTCATACAGCTATTACAAGCACTCGGTTTCAGAGAAAATGCGCTGCGTACTTGACAGCAGAGTTCATGTAAAGCATATGGTGTCGCAGGAATACAGAATCCCGTCGTCGTCGGCAACTTACAAATATGTTATAAACCGTGTATATCTCAGTTATAAGCACAAAATGGGAGCAGGCTCACGTCTGGCGATTTTTTGGAGCGATATCTGGATGCTTGCGTTTAAAATCCTGAAAAAAGAGGCCCCGAAGGATATGGTCAACGCTATAATCAGAGGCTTTAAAGTGCGTTCCGATTTAAAAAAAGGAATCATACTTGAGGAATTTTACAGGTGATTGTATGAAAGCTTCAATAATAACTTATCACAGGGCATATAATTACGGGTCGGCACTGCAGGCTTACGCGCTGAACTGCTATTTGTCAAAGTATTGTGATTCGGTTGAGACCATTGATTACAGAACTGACAGGCAGGATAATTTATATGTTTTATTTGAAAAAAAGCTCAGTGTAATGTCTTTGGCGAGGAATATTCATACTCTGATGTTTTGCAAAAAGCTTTCGGCTCATAAAAAGAAATTTGATGATTTCCTGCGTGATTATCTGCCGATGACGTCTGCCTGCCGCACTTCTGGCGAATTAAAAGAATTAAATAAAAAATATGATTTTTTTATATGCGGAAGCGACCAGATCTGGAATCCCGTAACGGCGGATTTTGATTCGTCGTATCTTTTGGATTTTGTTGACGATAAGAAAAAATGCGTATCATACGCGCCGAGTGTGGGGATTGATAATATTCCCGAGCAGTGTGAGGAAATTTTCAAATCGTGTCTCAAAGATTATTTATCACTCTCAACAAGAGAAAAAAGCGGTTCGGATTTGATAGAAAAGCTGACCGAAAGAGATGTTGAGACGGTTTTAGACCCGGTTTTTCTGCTTGATGAATCCGAATGGAAGAATGTTTCGTCAGGAGTGACTCCCTTAAGCGGAAAATATATTCTCGGATATTTTATAGGCGATGTCGCGGGAATGCGCGCGTTTGCCGAAAACGTACAGAAAAAATATAATCTTCCCGTTGTTGTGATAAATAAAAATTTAAGAGATTTTAAGTATCCCGTAACCAAATTGTATGATTCGGGTCCTGAGGAATTTCTGAGTCTGATTGAAAACGCGGAGCTGATAGTTACGGACTCTTTTCACGCTGTCGCCTTTTCGCTGATTTTCGGGAAAAAGTTCTGGGTTTTTGAAAATACAGACGGCAGAATTTCTTCCAAAAGCAGAATATATAATATTCTGGAAATCGCGG
This sequence comes from Acutalibacteraceae bacterium, assembly GCA_045597925.1. Lineage (GTDB taxonomy): Bacteria > Bacillota > Clostridia > Oscillospirales > Acutalibacteraceae > CAG-488. Next base: position 1,604 of record JAZLLB010000079.1, on the reverse strand, counting down.
ATTTAAAATCACATATATTGAACGCTGGCAATATGGACGCAGCGGATCCGCTTGAAAATATAGATTATCGTAAAGTAAAAGACAGCCTTTCGGGCGAAATAAAAAAATCCAAGCTGTTTTTACATAACGCGTTGGGAATATGAAACGGATTTTTTATGGAAGTGGAGAGAGAACATATGAAAATCGGAATTGTGACTGTTTATGATTCATCAAATTGCGGCAGCTTTTTGCAGGCATTCGCGCTGAAAGCCTGTCTGGAAGAAAACGGTCATGATGTTTTCTTCGCAAGATTTCGCAGCAGGGAAGAATTAAAAAATATATATTATACAAAGTCTCTTTTAATTAAGAGTGTAATAAAATATCCGATTATCGGCGTTAAGCGTTATTTATTCGCTAAAAATAAATTTAAAGTTTTCAATGAGGAAATTGATAAATATTTCAAATGTATCTCTGTTGACAGGCTTTCTGAAATGGATGCCGTTATTTTGGGAAGCGATGAGATATGGAACGTAAATTCAAAAACTTTTACAAATCCTTTGTTTTACGGAGAGGGTCTGAATAACGCGGCGGCATATGCCGTAAGTGTAGGAAACGCCGATTTACAGTCAATAGAAAAATTTCCGCGCCTTGTTGAGGCGATAAAACAGCTTCCGTCTGTACTTGTCAGAGATCAGCACACTCAGGCGGTAGTTGAAAATATTCTTAAAAAGCCGGTGGATTGTGTATGCGACCCTACTTTTTTGCTTAACAGAGAAAAGTATGAAAGTATTGCCGTAAAGAATACCGTAAATAAAAAATATATTTTATTATATTCATATTCACTTGAGCCGTGGATGAAAAAATATGTGAAAAGATTCGCGAAAGAAAATAAAATGCAGGTAGTTTCAGTTGGATTTTTTCATATATGGGCAGACAAAAACATCAACTGCTCTCCGCTTGAGATTTATTCATTAATGAAAAACGCCGAGTTTGTGATTACGACCACATTTCACGGTTCGGTTTTTTCGATACTGAGCCGGAGCAGGTTTGTTGTTTATCCGGGGGGTTCAAAAAATAAAATTTATGATTTGCTTTTACGTATGGGATTGCAGGATCACATGATAAATGAATCAGTGTCTTACGAAACATTTAAAGATATTTTATATACAGATGTTGATTATGAGCCGGTCAGCAGTATTATTGTTAATTACCGTGCTTTGTCAAAATCCATGTTAGAAAAAAGTATTACAAATTTGTCAGAGGAAAAGCAGAATGATAAAATTAGCTGATGTTAAAAGTTGTACAGGCTGTATGGCATGCTTAAACGCGTGTAATGCCGGTGCTGTCAGTATGCAGCCTGATTCGCTCGGAATGCTCAGACCGAAAATTGATGCCGCTGAATGTGTTGAATGCGGTGCCTGCGCGAAAAGCTGCCCTGTAATAAATGAACCGATTGAGAATAATCCGACAGAAGCATGGGCTGTTTATACCAAAGATGAGCATTACCGCAAAGTCTGTTCATCGGGAGGAGCATCGGCAACTTTCGGGGCAAGTGTAATAAAAAACGGCGGCTGTGTTTTCGGTACGGGATTTAATGAGAAAGGCGAATGTGTTTATAAAAAAGC
>JAZLLB010000078.1:0-5590 GCA_045597925.1 Acutalibacteraceae bacterium | reverse complement strand
CGAATACGCAAGCTGAGTTTTATTCTTTTTAACAAGAAGCTCGTCTGTGAAATATTTTTTTGCCTTTTCGTCGCCCATATTGTTTACAAGAGCAGTCATTAGCTTTGACGGACGTACACCCGTGAGAATACCCCACTGAGGAACATATCCGGTTGCGGACGAAAGAACGCCGAACAGCATTATCATCATCTTTTTTTCGCAGGTTTCGTAAAATTCTCTGTTTTCCGTTTCAGCGTTAATTTCGGCTTTATCGCTGTATTCATTACCGTCAGAGTTAAAGGAAACATATATTTCAGCCGATACGCCGCTGATTTTAAGAGAAGTGACAGCTGTCAGCTTATCTTCACCTGAAAAATCCCTGACAACCGTGATTTTTTCGAAAGGAAAAAACACACGGCAGAGATTTTCGGCTTCATAATGAAATTTATGGTTAATAACTCTGAGAATCATATATTTACCTCAAATAATAATTGTTTTTTCTTTCCTCATCAAGAGTTGTCGTGAATCCGTGACCGGGGCAGACATCATAATCACCTTCAAGCTCTGCCAGCTTTTTAAGTGAAGATCTCATTTTCTGCGGAGCGCTTGTCGGAAAATCGGTTCTGCCGATTGAATTAAAAAAAAGCGTGTCGCCGCTGAAAATAACCTTTTCCTCAGGCAGAATATAACACACGCTGCCGAGAGAATGACCCGGGGTTTCCATAACCTTAACTTTTATACCGCCTACAAAAAGCTCGTCACCGTCTTCAACTGTGATATCCGCCTTTATAAGCTCCTGCGTTTCGGGAAAATTCATGCCCGAATTGCATTTTTCGATATTATAAAGATGTTCAGCGTCATTTTTGCCGATAACCACTTCGGCACCCGTCTGCCTTTTTGTTTCGGCGGCACCGAAAACATGGTCATAATGACCGTGAGTGATAAGAATATATTTTACGTTTTTATCTTTAACGGCTTTCTCGATTTCTGAAAATTTCCCGCCCGGGTCAACAACGGCGCTTTCACCTGTTTTCTCATCGGTGAAAATATAACAGTTAGTGCCGAGGATACCTACTCTTATGACATCAGCCTTCATTCAGTTTTTCCTCCAGATTGTTGTATCCATAATAATGGTGACCGGACCGTCGTTATGAATTTCCACAGCCATATCGGCACCGAAAACTCCGTGCTCAACATTTCTGACTCCGTTGGCGGTGAGCTGTGACATAAAATATTCGTAAAGCGGAACGGCTTTTTCGGGTCTTGCGGCAAAAACAAAAGAAGGTCTGTTGCCTTTTTTTAAGTCCGCGCATAGTGTGAACTGGGATATGACGAGAATTTCACCGTTAATATCAAGAACCGACAGATTCATTTTGCCCGCGTCATCTTCAAAAACACGGAGCTTTGCTATTTTTGCCGCGAGAATTTCGGCATCATATTCCGTATCGTCATCTTCAACGCCCAAAAGAACATTGAAACCTTTTTTAACCGAGCCTTTAACCGCGCCGTCAACGCTTACCTGTGAGGAAGTGACTCTCTGAACTACCGCTTTCATATCTGTTACACCTTTTTACTCATAAATTTGATCTGTCTATATCAATAACGCCCTTGATCTTTGAGAGCTTGCTCATGACGTTTTTAAGATGTTCGGTTCCGTTAACGGAAATGACAAACGCGAGCATAACTCTGCCGTCCTTTGTGGTTTTTGAATTAACAGAATGAATGTCAACGTGCATTGAATCAAGCTGTGCTGTGATATCAAGAAGCATTCCGCGCCTGTCAATGCAGATAATCGTAAGATTTGACTTGAAATTTTCTTTGACCTTATCGTCCCAGTACGCTTTTATCCAGCGTTCAGGCTCCTGCGCGAGCTCGATTTTTTCGGGTACGTTTGTGCAGTCTCTTTTATGAATCGAAACACCGTGCCCTCTCGTGATAAATCCTATTATTTCATCACCGGGGAGCGGATTGCAGCAGCGTGAAAATTTAACAAGGCAGTTTTCTATGCCTTCAATGACAACGCCCTCGCTTTTTGTCTTTTTGGGCTTAACGGCAACTGTTTTGATCTCATCGGGATTTTCAGCCTGCTGCTGTGATTTTATCAGCTTGTTGTAGTCCTCCTTCAGATGAGGCATTATTTTTGAAAGAGAAATTCCCCCGTAGCCTATAGCGGCGTAAAAATCATCAAGATTGGTAAGCCTCTGCCTGTTGGCAATCTGAAGCAGGAAGGTTTCCCGCTGTGAATCGTCAAGATGTATTCCCGTCCTGCGGAATTCACGTTCGATTGCCAGCCTGCCCTCGATGATATTTTCATCACGCTTTTCTTTTTTGAACCATGTGCGTATTTTCGCTCTCGCTGAGCTTGTGCGTGCGATATTTATCCAGTCTCTGCTCGGACCCTTGCCCTGCTGAGTTGAGGTTATAATTTCAATAATTTCACCCGTTTTAACCTGATGGTCAAGCGGAACGATTCTGCCGTCAACCTTGGCGCCCATCATTTTATGACCTACCGCTGAATGAATTCCGTAAGCGAAGTCGATAACAGTTGAGCCTATCGGAAGATTGACAACATCGCCCTTGGGCGTGAAAACAAATACCTCGTCGGGAGTGAAATCGTCCTTGATAGTGCGTACAATATCTTCGGGATTTTCGGTTTCATTCTGCTCCTCAAGCAGCTGTCTTATCCATGTGAGCTTCTCATCGAGCTTCTGCTTGCCTGAAATACCCAGCTTATATTTCCAGTGGGCGGCGACACCGTATTCAGCCGTTCTGTGCATTTCCCACGTTCTTATCTGAACCTCAAACGGAATCGCTTCTTTGCCTATAACGGTTGTATGGAGGGACTGATACATATTAGGCTTCGGCATCGAAATATAATCCTTGAATCTGCCCGGAATAGGCTGGTACATATCGTGAATTATACCGAGACAGTTATAGCAGTCAATCAGCTTGTCAACGATTATTCTGACGGCGTATACGTCATAAATCTCATCAAAGCTCTTGTTCTGCATATACATTTTGCGGTAAATTCCGTGAACGGATTTTATTCTGCCGGAAATATTGCAGTCCGGAACCGCTTTGCTTACTCTTTCATATATTTCTTTTTTGATGTTCTCAAGATATTCGCTTCTCGCTTTCTGCTGTTTGGCGAGAGAAGCCTCAATGTTATTGTAAGCTATCGGGACAAGGTAGCTGATTGCAAGGTCTTCCAGCTCCTCCTTCATGGCTCTGATACCTAAACGGTGAGCTATGGGAGCGTAAATTTCAAGAGTTTCCTGCGCCTTGTCTCTGCGCTTCTGCGGGCGCATAAAGCTGAGCGTGCGGAGATTGTGAATTCTGTCTGCCAGCTTAATAATAATAACTCTTATATCCTGCGACATGGCAAGAAGCATTTTTCTTACATTTTCAGCCTGCTGTTCCTCTTTTGTACTCAGCGGAACCTTACTCATTTTTGTAAGTCCGTCAACAATTGACGCGATTTCACTTCCGAAACGGGCTGTAACATCTTCAATTGTAGCGTCTGTATCCTCAACAATATCGTGAAGCAAAGCGGCAATAATTGAGCCTTTATCCATACCGTAGTCCGCGAGAATCTGCGCGACGGCTATGGGATGAATAATATAAGGCTGACCGGAAAAGCGTAACTGTCCCTCATGTGAAGCTCTTGCCCATTCGTATGCCTTGTCAATTTCCTCAATTTCATCTTTTTCAAGATTTTTTTCAAGCGTTCTGCGAAGAGCCAGATAATCTGTATCCGCCTTTGATTTTTCATCAATAACAATTGCCACTTAAATCACCTCCGACAATTTATTCAGTCTTTTTATAACCGGCGCGTCTTCAAAATTAACCTTTGCCGCAGTCTGAGCGAGAATAAGTTTTTCACTGTCAGCTTTAAGAAGCGACAGCTGCTTCATTGCTTCAACACTGCAGTATACCGCGGCATATCTTTCTTCATTAAGACGTACACACAAATTTTCAATACTGTAATTCCAGCCGCCGTGTGAACGGATAAACCTGTAAACAGCGGCGTTAAGCTCCCTGTCCGGAAGCATCTGCGCCGCCGTCTGCGCGGGAATATTCTCTCCTCTCATAAGCCGTTCGAAAAGACGTATATCCCGAAGGAGCTTATCCTCATTAACACTGTGCGGTCTTATATTCTTTATTATTATACTTACGCTGACGCGGTTCATATATTCGTTTCGCTTGATACCGACGGCAAGGTCTACAGAATCACCTTTTTCATAGGGAAATTCCGCCGCCGTGCAGGAAAATTTAACAGCCTGAATACGGTTGCCCGACCTCGAAAGTTCAAGACGAAGATGCTTTCCCGAGCTTATCGGGGTAATGCTTTCGATTTTCATATTGAAAAGCCCGAAAACAGGCTGAGGATTTCCGGCACCGCACGGTTCCATTGTTTCGGCGATTTCAAGGAGCGTTTCATTTATTGAATGAAGCTTCAGCTTATAGTCAATCCTTTGAATCATAAAAGGCATCTCAAACTGTGAAGCGTATTCATTTATCGCTTTTCTGAATTCATCAATGCGGGAGCTTTGCAGTCCCAGCCCCGCCGCAAGCTTGTGGCCGCCGAAGTGAGTAAGAGTATCTTTGACGGCGTTCAGCGCGTCGTAAAGAGAAAAACCTTCAACACTTCTGCCTGAACCCTTGGCGGTTTCTCCGTTTCTTGAAATTACAATCGCCGGTCTGCCGTAAAGCTCGGTAATACGCGAGGCAACTATGCCGATAACCCCATCGTTCCAGTCCTCACCGTCAACTACAAGCACAGAATCATATATCATTGACGGATTTTTTTCTATCTGCTCCAGAGCGAGATTTGTAATCTCCTGCTCCGTTTTCTGCCTTAAGGTGTTTTCTTCGCTGATTTCCTGCGCAAGGGAAACCGCTTCGTTCATGTCTTTGCTTATGAGGAGCTTAAGTCCTCTTTCGGCATTGCCCATTCTTCCAGCGGCGTTAATTCTGGGTGATAAAGAAAACGCAAGCTCAGATGAGGTCGGTTCTCTTTCGGCGGTTGCCGCGGCGTTTCTCAGAGCGGCTATGCCTATTGACGGATCTGTTCCGATTTTGTAAAGTCCGCGCTTAACTATACTGCGGTTCTCACCTGTAAGCGGCATAACATCAGCGACTGTTCCGAGTGATACAAAATCAATATAGCGTTCCGTAGCTTCGTTTGTTTCTCCCTCGACGGCGCATATAAGCTTATACGCAACGCCCGCGCCGACATAATCTTTAAAATCGAGAACACAGTCTTCTCTGTGCGGGTCAACAACAGCGACAGCGTCTGGAAGAGTTTCACCTGGAAGATGATGGTCGGTTACAACAAGCTCCATACCGAGTTCTTTAATGTATTTCGCTTCTTCAACGGCGGATATTCCGTTATCAACGGTTACAATCAGCCTTACACCGCGTTCGTGAAGTTTGTCAACGGCCGCTTTGCTCAGCCCGTAGCCCTCAGTATGCCTGTCGGGAATGTAGTATGAAACATTCGCGTTCAGCGATTCAAGATATGAATATAAAACGGCGGTCGCGGTAACACCGTCAACATCATAGTCACCGTAAACGGCAATCGGCTCAAATTCATCAATTGCTTTTCTGA
>JAZLLB010000077.1:0-2801 GCA_045597925.1 Acutalibacteraceae bacterium | reverse complement strand
GACCTGCCGTGTATGGACGATGACGACTACCGCAGGGGAAAACCCTCGTGTCATGTTGCGTTCGGTGAAGCCAACGCGCTTCTGGCAGGTGACGGACTTCTGACTCTTGCGTTTGAGACGGCGGCGAAATCGGAGCTGCCGCCGCAGCAGACCGTTAAGGGTATATCGGAGCTTGCCAAGGCAGCAGGCGTGTGCGGAATGATAGGCGGCCAGGTAATGGATTTGGAGAACGAGGGTAAGAAAGTCGGCGTTGAGAAACTCGAAAAAACCGATAATCTTAAAACGGGCGAGCTGATAAGAGCTGCGTGTGTTCTCGGCTGTATTGCCGCAAACGCTGACGAAAGCAGAATAAAAGCGGCTGAAAAGTACGCCGCAGGCATCGGTCTCGCGTTTCAGATAGTTGACGATATACTCGATGTTGTGGGTGATGAAAAAGCACTCGGCAAGCCTGTCGGCAGTGATAAGGAGAACGAAAAATCGACTTATGTTTCGGCTCTCGGGCTTGACGGCTCAAGAGGAAAGGTTTCAGTTCTTACGGCACAAGCGAAGGCGGTACTTTCCGTGTTTGACGGTGATACAAAATTCCTTTCCGATTTCGCTGATGAAATGGAAAAAAGAAATAAATAAACACACACTTCAGAACTCACCGAAAGCGAAGTGATAAAATGAGTGAAGTTGAATATCTTGACAAAATAAAGAATCCGTCTGATATAAAAAAATATTCCGATGAACAGCTTAAGGCACTGGCTGAGGAAATACGCAGGGTTCTTATAAAAACCGTTTCGGCAAACGGCGGTCATCTCGCGTCAAATCTGGGCGCGGTTGAGCTGACGATTGCCATACATAAATGCTTCGATTCACCCAACGATAAAATCGTCTGGGATGTCGGTCATCAGATATACACTCATAAGCTGCTTACGGGCAGATACAGTGAATTCCATACATTAAGAAAAGAGGGCGGAATTTCCGGCTTTTCTCGTCCCGATGAAAGTGTCCACGATACTTTTTACAGCGGTCACAGCAGTGTTTCGATTTCCTCTGCTTACGGACTTGCATGCGCCAACGGTATCAAAAAGCGCGAGAATTATACTGTTGCGGTTATCGGTGACGGCTCACTTACGGGCGGACTTGTTTATGAGGCACTCAATAACGCGGGAAGATCAGACAGCAAGCTGATAATTATTCTCAATGACAATAAAATGTCGATTTCCAAAAATGTCGGCTCTGTCGCCAGGTATCTCGCGATTACACGTTCAAAAAAGCGTTATGTTAAAATGAAAGACCGGCTTGAAAAGTTTCTGTCACGGATTCCCGTTATAGGAGCAAAGCTTGCGGATGACGCGTTTAAGCTGAAAACAAATATAAAGAATTTAATATATAAGAGTACTATGTTTGAGGATATGGGCATACGCTACATGGGACCTATTAACGGTCACAACATTGAGCAGATGTGTGAGGCTATGGAAACAGCCAAAAGCATATCCGGTCCGGTTCTTCTTCATGTAAATACGATAAAAGGCAAGGGCTATGACTTTGCCGAAAAATCCCCCTCACGTTTCCACGGGATTTCAAATTTTGATGTAAATACCGGTGAGGCGAAAAACAGCAGTGCTTCATTCGGCAGTGAATTCGGCAACCTCATGTGCAAAATGGCAGGGGAGGATAAACGTCTCTGCCTGATTACTGCCGCCATGACTTTGGGAACTGGTCTTGAACGCTTCAGCAAGGATTTCGGCAACCGCTTTTTTGATGTAGGCATTGCCGAGGAACACGCGGTTACTTTTTCTTCCGGACTTTCGAAAGGCGGAATGCTTCCTGTTTTTGCGGTGTATTCCACATTTTTACAGCGGTGCTATGACCAGATAGTTCATGACGGAGCTTTACAGCGGCAGAAAATGGTTCTTGCCATTGACAGGGCGGGATTTGTCGGTGATGACGGTGAAACACACAACGGAATTTATGATGTTTCGTTTTTAAGCAGTATTCCCGATGTTGTGATATATTCACCGTCTACGTTTGATGAAATGAAAATCGCGTTCGGAAACGCTTTTTACAGAAGTGACGGCGTTGTCGCGGTAAGATACCCGAGAGGCGGGGAGTATCAGATTCCGGAGGATTACAAGCCGAGCTTTTCATCGTTTGATTTTTACGGCAATATGTGCGATACGGTTATTATTACATACGGCAGAGTTTTCGGCTGTGCCTGCGGCGCGTTAAAAATTCTTAAAGAAAACGGAATAAATGCGGGCGTTCTGAAGCTTAACAGAATAAGACCGATTGACGGCGGGGCTGTCGATATTGCTCTTAAAGCAAAGCGTATATTTTTCTTTGAAGAGGGCGTGCGAAGCGGCGGTGCAGGCGAAAAGCTGGCGGCGACTCTTCTGCAAAGCGGATATAAAGGCGAATACAGTCTGACTGCGATTGAAGACTGCTTTGTAAAACAGGCGAGCATTCCGTCGCTTATGGATAAATACGGTCTCAGCGGTGAGAAAATCGCGGAAAAGATTATGAATTATTTCAACACAATAAGTAACCGCTGATTAAATCAGATGCGCAAAACCCGGCGGTTACATAACGTTATTTTTCCCGGAGGTATACATTTTGGGCGAAAAATTAAGACTTGACATTGCCGTTTATCAGAGGGGACTTGCTGAGTCCCGTGAAAAAGCCAGGGCTCTTATTATGGCGGGGCAGGTTTACCTCAACGGTCAGAAGGAGCTTAAGGGTGGCGCGGGGGTAAAACCTGACGATAAAATTGAGGTCAGAGGCAGCACCAATCCGTTTATAAGCAGGGGTGGTCT
>JAZLLB010000076.1:0-6514 GCA_045597925.1 Acutalibacteraceae bacterium | reverse complement strand
AATTACCGTAAAATACAGTGATGAAACGGAAGTAGTTTACACAATCGTTATTTACGGTGATGTAGACGGTAACGGCAGTATTAATAAAAACGACGGTGCGCTTGTATATCTTGCTACTGAAGATACCTCGATTCTTGACACCGCGCAGCAGAAAGCCGCTAATGTTGACGGTATGCGCAGAATCACATTGAATGATGCAGCTGCGATTTATAAGGCGGCAGACGGTGACGGATTCAATCAGGTTAATCCTGCCGGTTGATTATACAAGTATTAATCTGAGAGAAAGAAAACCAAGGCTTTATTCCATTCAAAGAAATGGTTAAAGATAAAAAATTTTTAGGAGGAATATTTTCATGTTGAAGAAAGTATTAAGCGTAGTTCTTGCACTTGTACTTACATTTGGAGTGTGTGTTGTTGCAGCATCAGCCGCATCGGCATCACAGCTTCAGGAGCTTTTGGAACAGCTTCCCAGTGAGTATAATGCGCACTTCTACAACAACAAAACAGAGGCTCTTATTCTTGAGGCAAGAGCAAAGGCGGAAGCGGCACTTTCAAGCGGGGTTGCAGGTGAAATCACTGAAGCATATGAGCTTTGTAACCAGGCTTTCGATGAAGCTTATGCAGGCGAAGAGATTTATTGCGAAGCTATCGATGATGACATGTGGGTTTACACAAATCGTGATGAGAGCAAAGCAGTAGCTGATTTCTATTACGAGACAAGCGCCGGCGAGTATCTTATGCCCGGTGAAACATTTACTGTTACTGTTTCTGTAAAGACGAATTTCTATATTCGTACGATGTATACAGGATTTGCTTATGATAAGACAAAGTTTGAGTATGTTGCGGATTCATTGACTTGTCCGGAAGCAAACAAAGCGACTCTTGATGTTGAGAGCGGTAATCCCAAGGCGGACTGGGGCTACAACTCAAAGGGCGTAGAGCTTGACGGCGGCTTCCCCGATACATGGACAGCTGAAATGAAAGCAAAATATAATCTTTTTGAAAGGGCATTCATGTTCAATCCAAAGGGTACAGATTTCTTCTATCCTCAGGAGAAGACAGAACTCTATACTCTTACAATGAAGGTTAAAGAAGATGCTAAACTTGAGGAAGAAGGCAGAATCTTCGTAAATAATGACCTTTGCGCTACAAGAGATAATTACCTTCTCGGCAGTTATTCATATCCTCTCGTTGAATTCACAAGAGCCTATGGTCCGAAGATTGATGATATGGTTGCCGATATGGATGGCGTGATTACTGAAACTTATAAAGTACAGGATGAAACAGCTTGCTCGGGCCAGACAATTAACTTCAACGGTTCATCAGATTTCAGCGTAAAAATCGGTGAAGCACCCGTAGAGCTTAACTATGAAGCTCTTGAGGCAGCTATCGCTCATAAAGATGAGCTTGACGAAGCTGATTACACAGAGGAAACATGGGCAGCTTATGCAGCAGCAGTTGAAGCCGGTAAAGAGGAAGGTCTCAAAGCTGATACTCAGGAAGCTATTGATGACTATACAGCAGACATTGATGAGAAGTGCAAAGCTCTCGTTCCTTTTGAGCAGAACAGCTCAATCATCAGCGTTACACCTTTGACAACTCCTGTTGTAGGTTTATTTGCGACTCTCGAAGTTCTTGTTTCCAAACCGGCTGACAAAATTCAGTTCGTAAATGCTGCGGGCGGAACAATTACTTATTTCCCCGGATATGACCGTGTAGTCAGTGTTGTAACCAATGAAGACAATACACAGACATGGACAATCAAAATTATGGTTTATCAGGCTTCTGAAAAATACGAAATATTCCCGAAATTCGGCAGAACATGGGATACAAAGTATTACAGATATTTCCTCAGAGACGATCATGAATATGACGGAAACATTTATGCTGTATCAGTTCCCGATGCTTATGATTCAAGAGTCAGAATCGGACATCACGATGTAATAGTTGAAACCGGTCTTGATGTTACTAAGGTTCAGTTCGCATATCTGGGAACAACAGCGACATTTACATCAAACAATGCAACATGTGTTGAGAAAGACGGACATAATTTCTGGACAGTAAGCTTCAATTTCTGCAAATACAGCAAGAATTTCACAGCTGAGTTATTAAGCCGCACGGCATTAACAAGCTTTGAAAAGTCAGACATCAAGCTTGTAGTTGATGTATTATAATTATTGATTCCGACCGCTCCGCTTTTGCGGAGCGGATTTTTATTGAGGTTTTTTAAATTAAAGTTGTTTAGCGTAAGAAAAGTTGATTATCTTAAAATTTATTTATGTGTTAATTATGTGTAAAATATATAGCAAAAATTTGACTTAAAAGATTTTATTTGTTATAATACGATTAATAAAATCAGGGGGAAGCAAGATGCGCAGAATTTTTTCATATAAAAAACACATAACTGCATTTTTTCTTGCAGCTGTAATGTGCGTTGCGCTTCTTTCAGCAGTCTGCGTCATAGGCACAGCATCTGACCACATCTGCACCGGCGATGACTGTGCTGTCTGCTGTCAGATTTCGAGATGCGAAAATCTGCTCAGATGCTCAGGTTGTATTGCCGTATGCTTAATTGCCGCAGTGATGATTATGCTGTTTTATACAGGGCATAATCATTATTCTGAAAAGCTGTATGAAAAGGATACTCTTGTTTCACTTAACGTAAAACTCTCCGATTGATTATTACAAGGGAAAGGTCTGCTTTAGCCCGTTTCCTTGTATTTTTGTACCTTTTTTAAGATCAGAGGAGTGTTATTTTTTATGAAAAAATTAATTTCAGCTATTTTGTGTATTGTAATGATTGCTGTTGCTTTTTCAGCCTGCGGCAATACCGATAAAAAAACTTCAAAAATTTCTGTTGTCACCACAATTTTTCCCGAATACGACTGGGTTGAAAATATTCTAGGCGAAAAAGCTGCGGATTTTAACCTGACAATGCTTCTTGACAGCGGAGTTGACCTTCACAGCTACCAGCCCACCGCAGACGATATTATAAAAATTTCAACCTGCGATTTATTCATTTATGTGGGCGGCGAATCTGACGAGTGGGTTGATGATGCGCTTAAAGAAGCGACAAACAAAAACATGATTGTTATTGACCTTATTGACGTTCTTGGTGATAAGGCTAAAGAGGAAGAAACAATCGAAGGCATGGAGGCTGAAGAAGCTGAGGAAGCCGATGAAGAAGTTGAGCTTGACGAGCATGTGTGGCTTTCGTTGAAAAACGCCGAGATATTTTGTAATGAAATAAAAAACGCAATTATAAAGTTAGACAGCGAAAATGCCGCAGTTTATGAAGCAAACACAAAAGCGTATACCGAAAAGCTCAATGCACTTGACAAAAAATATGCAGAAGCCGTTGAAGGCGCAAGAATAAAGACTCTTCTTTTCGGCGACCGCTTCCCGTTCAGATATCTTGTTGACGATTACGGACTTTCATACTATGCCGCATTTTTAGGCTGCTCGGCAGAAAGCGAAGCAAGTTTTGAGACAGTTACTTTTCTTGCCGATAAAGTTAAGGAGCTTAAACTTAATTCGGTTCTTACACTTGAGGGAACCAATCATAAAATTGCCGAAACAGTTGTGTCAACAAGCAAAATGAAAAATATAAGTATTCTTTCAATGGATTCTTTGCAGTCAGCTACAATGAAAGACGCTGAAAACGGAACAACATATCTTTCCGTAATGGAAAAGAATCTCGAAATTCTTAAAGAAGCGTTGAAATAAGGAGGCGCTGACATGTCACAGTTAAGCTGCCAGAATCTTTGCCTCGGTTATGACGGTAAGGAAATAATTCATAATCTCGGATTCAGTGTCAGTCAGGGTGATTACCTCTGTATTGTGGGTGAAAACGGATCGGGTAAATCAACACTTATGAGAACAGTTCTCGGATTACAGGTGCCTTTTTCAGGGGAAATTATATACGGTGATTCGCTGAGCAAAAATGAAATAGGCTATCTTCCGCAGCAGACACAGGTTCAGAAGGACTTTCCGGCTACGGTATGGGAGGTCGTTCTTTCAGGCTGTCAGGGGAGATGTGGTCTGCGCCCGTTTTATTCAAAAGAAGATAAAGCTCTGGCGAAAGAAAATATAGAAAAAATGGGCATAACACATCTAATAAAACGCTGTTACCGTCAGCTTTCGGGTGGTCAGCAGCAGAGAGTTCTGCTCGCGAGAGCTTTGTGTGCCACAGGAAAAATTCTTCTGCTTGACGAGCCTGTTTCGGGTCTTGACCCTGCCGTTACAGCTGAAATGTATCAGCTCATTGAATCCCTCAATAAAAGCGGCATAACTGTGATTATGATTTCTCATGATATACACGCCGCGCTCAGATACGCAAGCCATATTCTTCATATCGGTAAAAATATATTCTTCGGCACAAAAGAAGAATATCTGCGCAGTGAAATCAGCGGTGACTTCACACTGAAGGGAGGTGATGAGCAGTGAATCTTTCTGATAAACTTTCGCTTTATTTCGATTATCCGTTTGTCAGATACGCACTTATCGTCGGCGTACTGATTTCGCTTTGCTCATCACTTTTGGGCGTAACCCTTGTACTCAGACGTTTCTCTTTTATCGGTGACGGACTTTCTCATGTTGCCTTCGGCGCAATGGCTGTTGCCGCTGTTATCGATATGACTGATGATATGCTGCTTATACTCCCTGTTACGGTTATTTGTGCAGTCCTGCTTCTGAGAACAGGTCAGAACGCGAAAATCAAGGGAGATGCCGCGGTTGCCATGATTTCCGTCGGCGCATTGGCGGTCGGATATCTTCTGATGAATATATTTTCCACCTCATCGAATCTTTCGGGTGACGTATGTTCCACTCTTTTCGGGTCCACCTCAATTCTTACACTCACCGAAAATGAAGTTATTGTATGCACTGCGCTGTCACTGCTTGTAGTTATATTATTTGTTTTCTTCTACAACAAAATTTTCTGCGTTACATTTGACGAAGCGTTTTCAAAGGCAACAGGAACAAAAACGGGAGTGTACAACCTTATAATCGCAGTTATTATAGCGGTTATTATCGTTCTTGCTATGAACCTTGTGGGTTCACTTCTGATTTCGGCGCTTGTTATTTTCCCGGCTCTTTCGGCAATGAGAGTTTTCAGAAGCTTTAAATCAGTTACAATCGGTTCGGCAGTACTTTCGGTATTCTGCTCATCACTGGGTATTCTTATTTCAATTCTTGCAGGTACTCCTGTTGGCTGCACAATCGTTGCGGTTGATATATGCGCGTTTGCGGCCTTCTCACTTGCGGGAACTATAGCAGGAGGTATTTCAAAATGAAAAAAATTATATGTATTTTACTTGTTCTCTCTATGACCGCTTTATTTGCAGGCTGTGCTGAAAAAGAAACTGTTTCAAAAAAAACACAGACATCAACTACGGGCGTAAATGATATTCTCAATTCAACAACAGCGGCGGCGCAGACTGTACCAACATCATTAAACATTCCAAATAACAGCGGACTTAAGACAAAAGATTCCGGAGATGTTGACGTTGACCTTACAGAACTTAACGCGAACATGATATATTCGCAGCTTTACGACATGATGACAAAGCCTGAGGAATATTCAGGTAAAAAGGTCAAGCTCAACGGCACATTCTATACATATGAAGAACCTACAACGGGTAAGCTCTATTTTTCATGCTTTGTGGCAGACGCGGCCGCCTGCTGTCAGCAGGGTCTTGAATTTGAGCTTATAAATGATTATCAGTATCCGGTGGATTATCCGGCTGAAAACGCTCCGATTACAGTCTCAGGTATATTTGAAACGTATATGGAAGGCGAAAATATGTACTGTCACCTTAAAGATGCAGTATTTGCCTCTTGATTTACCGGAGTATTAACAAAAAACTTGCCAATATTTTTTGAAAAATCTGCGTTGTAAATAGATGTGACCCATTTTTCCTAAAAAAGAAGGAACTAAATGGTATAATGTTTTCGGTAGTTTTTCAAATTTTGTGTAAAGCCCAAAGAATGGTATAAAAAACAAAGTTATACCAGGGTGTGTGAGCCGCAGGTCGGCTTACACGCCTTGTTTGGATCATAGCGGAAATAGCGGGGCATGTCAAGGGCGGCTGATTTCTCAGCCGTTCATTTTACCCTTTACATGAGCCGGGATTTCTGCTATTCGGGCAGTCTGTCAGCGAAGAATACTTCAAACTGAGAATGTATTTCTCCCCAGTCTCTGCGCCTGCCTGTCCATTTTCTCGTAATATCAACCTGTGCCAGATAAAGCATTTTGAGCAGTGCGTCATCGTTCGGAAATACAGCCTTGCTCTTGGTTACTTTTCTGAGCTGACGGTTGAAATTTTCAATAGAATTAGTCGTATAAATCAGTGTTCTGACAGATTGCGGATATTTGAAATATGTGGATAATTCCGCCCAATGAACCTGCCAGGACTGTGAAATTTTCGGATATTTTGAGTCCCATTTTGCTGAAAATTGCTCTAATTCATACAGAGCTGTATCTTCATCGACTGCTCCATAAACCTTCTTTAAA
>JAZLLB010000075.1:0-6408 GCA_045597925.1 Acutalibacteraceae bacterium | reverse complement strand
AGACCGCTTGGCCTCCGACTTGTTTTTTCGAAATATTTTTTTAATTGTCCGAAAGCGGGTCTTAAAATCTTTCTGATTAACGAGGAAATTCTGTTAAAAACACGGCTTACGGGGATTCCGAGCGTGAAATACCATATGAAAAAACCCGCCGTCATACCGAGATACGGGTACATCCGCAGTTCTCCGTCATTAACGCACAGCATAAACAGAAACGCCGCGGGTGTCAGCGTAAGAAAAAAAGAAATATCCTGGACGATTACAGACTTGTGTCCGGTAAAAAAAGATTTACGGACAAGCCTTATTATATCATACACTGCTCCCGCAATAAATCCGAATCCGATACAAAGAAGAAAAACCTGCGTCTGCTGAGCCATTCCCTGAATATACATCAGCGGAACACCCTGCCGAAAAAGCCGCCCTGCTTCTGAACTTCCGCCGAATACGCAATAGCGTCGATTCTGCCCTCAACAGTCATTTCACCCGTATCCGTGCTGAGCTTGCCGATATGAAGTCCGCTGCCCCTGACCGAAAGCTCACCGCCTGAAGTGATAACCGTTACAGTCTGCTCATCAAAGCTGTCCACATCGCTGACGCCTGTTATAAACAATTTGTTTCTGTCTTCCATTGAAATACAATGGGGAATTGAAATTGAGTTTTTTTCACTGACCGCAGCCAAAAATATCCCTCCGTGATAATAATGTACAATTGTCTCTCGTAATATAATTTATGAACGACACCGGGTATTTATCACCAAATATGCAAATTACTCTTGACAATACATACTATCTATGGTATAATTCAATCGGTTAGTCGAGACTAACATAGTAAAGGAGGATTCTATGACACTTGATTTACTCAAACCGGGCGAAGGCGGAGTGATAAAAACCGTCGGCGGTGAGGGAGCGTTAAGACTCCGCCTGCTTGATATGGGAATTATTCCGCACACAAAAGTTAAGATTCAGAAAGTCGCTCCGCTGGGCGATCCTATTCAGATATTAATAAGAGGCTATGACCTTACTTTAAGGAAAGAAGACGCTTCGATGATAGATGTTGAGAAAGAGGTGCGGTAAATGATTTTTGCTTTAGCGGGTAATCAGAACTGCGGAAAGACCACTCTTTTCAACGCGCTTACAGGCTCTAATCAGCACGTCGGAAATTTTCCGGGGGTTACAGTTGACCAGAAAATCGGTGAAATAAAAAATGTGCCCAAATGTTCTGTTGTCGATCTTCCCGGAATATATTCTCTGAGGCCGTATACTCAGGAGGAAATAGTCACAAGAGATTTTATTATCAATGAAAAGCCCGACGGCATTATCAATATAGTTGACGCCAACAATATTGAAAGAAATCTTTATCTTACACTTCAGCTTCTGGAGCTCAGAATTCCCACGGTAATCGCTGTTAATATGATGGACGAAATAAGAGGGAACGGCGGCACGGTGAATGTCGGAAAAATGTCAGAGCTTCTGGGGGTTCCGGTTATTCCGATAAGCGCAATAAAAAACGAGGGCGTTTCAGAGGTTGTCCGTACAATTGTTGACATCACAAGAAAAAAAGAACTGCCTAAGGTCAAGGATTTCTGCCCTTCCGGTCCTGTTCACCGCTGTATTCACGCGGTGTCGCATCTTATAGAAGACCACGCCGCTGTTTTAGGAATTTCCTCACGCTTCTGCGCCGCAAAGCTTATAGAAAATGATGAGGAAATGATGGAGCGGCTCGGAATCAATCAGAACGAGCGTGAGCTGCTCGAACACAGCGTTATCGAGATGGAAACCGAAACCGGACTTGACCGCAACGCCGCTATGGCGGATATGAGATATAATTTTATTGAATCCGTATGCGGTGAAACTGTTGTAAGAGCGCGTGAAAGCAAAGAACATAAGCGCAGCGTTAAAATCGACAATATACTTACTAATAAATTTCTTGCTATTCCTATTTTCATACTTATAATGCTGCTGGTTTTCTGGCTGTCTTTTAACGTAGTCGGCGAAGCACTTTCAAATCTGCTTTCAATGGGAATTGACTCACTCACAAATGCTGTTGATATTGCTCTGACGAATTACGGAATAAATCCTGTCGTTCACAGCCTTGTTATAGACGGAATTTTCGCTGGAGTAGGTTCAGTGCTGAGCTTTCTGCCTGTAATTGTGGTTCTGTTCTTCTTTCTGTCGATTCTTGAGGACACCGGCTACATGGCGAGAATTGCTTTCGTTATGGACAAACCTCTGAGAAAAATCGGACTTTCGGGAAAAAGCTTTGTTCCTATGCTTGTAGGCTTCGGGTGCAGTGTACCCGCGATTATGGCAACGAGAACCCTTTCTTCTGAACGGGACAGAAAAATGACGGTTCTTCTTACGCCTTATATGAGCTGCTCCGCGAAAATTCCTGTTTATACCGTTTTTTGTGCGGCATTTTTCAGAAAATATCAGGCTTTAGCCTTGACGGGAATATATATTTTCGGTATACTTATGGCAGTAATTATGGCTACGATTTTCAGGTCATCGCTTTTTAAGGGAAAACCCGTTCCGTTTGTTATGGAGCTGCCTAACTACCGTTTCCCCTCGGCAAGGAGTGTTACACTCTTGATGTGGGAAAAAGCTAAGGATTTCCTGAAAAAAGCCTTTACGGTTATATTTACGGCAACTGTCATCATCTGGTTTTTCCAGAGCTTTGATCTCCGTCTTAATCCTGTTGAAAACAGTACCGAAAGTATTCTTGCGCTCCTCGGTCAGAAAATAACGCCCGTCTTTACCCCTCTCGGCTTCGGAGACTGGCGCGTTATCACATCGCTGATTTCAGGCTTCACCGCAAAAGAAGCGGTAGTAAGCACAATGAGCGTTCTTATGGGTGTGAGAACCGCCGACTTGGGTGCGGCTCTGAGCATGGTTTTCACTCCGCTTTCAGCTGTCAGCTTTCTTGTTTTCACGCTGCTTTATACTCCCTGCGTTGCAGCTGTGGCCACAATCAGAAAAGAGCTGAACTCAACGGTTAAGACTATAGGAGTTGTAATTATGCAGTGCGCGGTAGCCTGGGTTATGGCTTTCATTGTATATAACATAGGGGGGATTTTGTGAAAATTGCCGATTTTGTAATTCTTGCACTGGTGGTTATTGCACTGGTAATAGCATTGTGGTATAATCACAAAAGCAAAAGTCAAAAAAACAATTGCGACTGCGACTGCAACTGTTTCAGCTGCAGCCAGAACTGCGGATTGAACAAAAAGAAAAGAGGGAATAATAATGAAGAGTAAAAACACATTGGTTAAAGCGTTATGCATTATTTTAAGCGCGGTCATGCTTATATCCGGCATATCTGTCTGCGCTGTTGCGGCAGATAACTTCACCATCACCAATCCTTACGCGAATATCAACTGGGATACTGTTAATCAGTACAAAACGGCACTTCATACACATACAAACGCCAGCGACGGCGATATTACATTAAGGCAGTCGCTTGAGCGTCATTACGAAACAGGATTCGACATAGTTGCCACCACAGACCACGGCACAGTAAATTACAGCTGGAGCGAATTCAAAGGCTCACAGCTTATAGGCAAGGCTCTCAAGCTTTTCGGCAGATCTGATTTTGCCATTGATTACCTCGGCACAGAGGGCGAGTTCGCAAACGGTAAGAAATACAAGATGGAGACACGCAACTGCGATGATTATCTTGTTATGGAAGACGGCAGAGAGATGATGAGAATCCCGTACGGCATCGAAAATAACGCCGTTTCGGTTAACGCTCATGTAAACAGCTGGTTCGCGAATTTCCACAACAATCTTCCCTGCGACTACGCAACAGCGATAAAAGGCGTTCAGAAAGCGGGCGGTCTCTGCGTTATTAATCACCCCGGTGAATATACCAACGCGCGCTATGAGCTTTTCCAGGAAGACGCGTACAATCTTGACAATCCCTCGTACAGATATCTTTTCAACAAATTCTACGGTCTTATTAACAAATATGACTGCTGTCTCGGTATAGATATCAACTCAAAGGGCGATGACCGTACACGCTACGAAAGAAAGCTCTGGGACGAAATGCTTACGGAAGCCGCGAAATCAGGCAAGACAGTTCTTGCTATTGCTTCAAGCGATGCTCATCAGCTCAACAAGATTGATACAGGCTTTACATATGTTCTCGCGAACGAAAAGACAAGCGCGGCAACAAAATCAGCACTTAAAAACGGTGAATTTTTTGCGGCAAGCACATGCATCTGCAATCATGATGAAATGCAGCAGATGGCAGAGTCAATCAAAGCACTTTACGGTGAAACAGACCTCTACAAGGTTCTCGCGGAAACAGTCCAGCGCTATGAAGCAGACAGGCAGAAGAAGATTGACGAAAATGATGACGGCAACACAAGTGTAAAATATCAGGCGATTAATGATGAAGGTTATTTCTGCAAAGAAGCATACCCGATGATTAAAAAGGTTTCTGTTGATGACACTGAAAACACAATCGCGATTGATTCCGAAAACGCTGTTATCGTTCGCTGGATTGCTGACGGTAAGGTTATTGAAACAATGAAAGCGGATGAAGCGGTTATCGACCTTGACGATTACACTTCTCAGCTTGGCGGCTACATAAGAGCTGAAGTTTTCGGTGAAGGCGGAATTATTTACACTCAGGCGTTCTCACTTAACGCCGACCAGAAAACAGACAGCGGTTTCAGATTTATAAATCTCGGAATGTTTGATTTCCTCTTTGCTGAAATCGACAGATTCGGCGGATATCTTGTAAGAGTTATAAAGAATCTCTTTAATTAAAGGTCCTGTTCAATAGCTGGTGCAGGAAATCCCTGAAGAATAATAAAAAAATTTGATAGTAAAACGGCAGCAATAATAGCGAATTGCTGCCGTTAATTTTTTGCTTTTCACAGAAAATCGTGAAATTCAGATGGTTTAGCTGCATAAAATTTCGTGAAGATGAAATTTATCGCTTTCCTCAAGCTCCAGCAGATCAATAATTTTTTCCGCGTTCTGCTTTTCAAGGGCAAGCTTTTCCGGATGATGCGCGTCTGAACCGAAATAGAATTTGCAGCCCTCAGCTTTTGCGATTCTGTAAGGAAGCAGAACAAGCTCTTTGTTTTCTTCAGTCAAAGAAGAAGCATCAAAATTCAATTCAATGCCGACACCGAGTTCAGCGGCTTTTCGGAACAGCGGAGCGTAATCAATTTCCGTGAGACGTTCCAGCACTTCAGAAGAACGATGCGTATACATAAGGTCGCACGTCAGATGCGCTATTCCCACCTTGTGAAACGGAAGCTCCATATTGAGAACAGCGTCAAAACGGCTGACCCACAGCTTCGCACGCTCCTCAGCGTCTTCATCACCTCGGCAGGTAAAGCCTTCCATATGCAGATGTGTTGTCGGAATAACAATAAAATCGAATCTGTCATATACCACCGGGGAAACGCCAAGTATCAAATCAGCACGCAAATCTGTTTCACAGCCGAACAAAAATCTGACTCCGTCAGCCTGCGGAAGCGGAAGAATCTGCTCAATATGAGCATAACCCTGTTTCGCGTACCATTCTGACGGTCCGGGGACATTTTCGTCCCAGTAGTGATCGGTAAGACATATTGTTTTAAGATTATTGTCAAGCGCATACTTCAGAATAGCTTCAGGCGTCTGTTCAGGGTCTCTTGAACAGCGTGAAAGATGCGAATGAATATGTAAATCATTGTCGAAACAGTATCTCATGTAATATCTCCCTTTCTCTGTGCATAACCGGAAGTAACTTTGCTCTGCGCAAAAACAACACCCGACCTGCTTGCCGATGCGGGTCGGGCTAAAACCGTACGTTAAAAGCTCTGCCTTAGATTTTCAAAGCCTAAAAATGTTTATGCGTAATTTAAAAAATTTATTTTCTCCAGACCATTTTATTTACTATTCCTGTGTAACTTTGAACTATTTTCGCAACCTTTGTGCTGACATTTCTATCTTCGTAATCAGGAACAGGTATACCGATATCGCCATTTTCATTCATTTCAACAGCCAGTTCAACCGCCTGTAAAAGCTGTTCCCCGTCAATACCTGCAATTATAAAGCAGCCCTTATCAATCGCTTCGGGTCGTTCTGTTGATGTCCTGATAGCAACAGCCGGGAACGGACATCCCATGCTTGTAAAAAAGCTGCTCTCCTCAGGCAAAGTACCGCTGTCTGAAACAACCGCGAACGCATTCATCTGAAGACAGTTATAATCATGGAATCCGAGCGGCTCATGACGAATAACCCGTTTATCAAGCTCAAACCCTGAAGCTTCCAGTTTTTTTCCCGAACGAGGATGACAGGAATAAAGAACAGGAATATCGTATTTTTCCGCCATTCTGTTTATCGCGCTGAATAAAGATGTAAAATTCTTATCTGTATCAATATTCTCTTCACGATGCGCGGAAAGAAGAATATA
>JAZLLB010000074.1:0-5241 GCA_045597925.1 Acutalibacteraceae bacterium | reverse complement strand
ATACCATTTAGTTCCTTCTTTTTTAGGAAAAATGGGTCACATCTATTTACAACGCAGAACCCGCGGATTTTCGTTTCATGTCTTCAGTTGACACAAATATGCTATATGAGTATAATATATCCTGAAAATTTTTAATAATCGGAGAATCACCAAATGAAAAAACAATGTGAAGGCTGCTATAAGCGGTTTGAAGTAATCAGAGATACATCTGTTCCGATTTCGCCTGATTTAAAGGCTAAAGGCGAGCATATCTACTGCCCGTGGTGCGGCTGTGAAAACGGATGCATTGAGCAGGGTGCGCTAATCAGCACACGCCGCTGCATATCAGAAAGCGAGTTTTAATATGAAGGAAAAAATCACGGAATATTTTTTCTCTCACCGCAGGGAGTTTCTTGATGATATTGCCGACCTTATCGCTATACCCAGCGTAAGAAGCGAAGCGGCATACGGGAGACCTTTCGGTGAAAACGCTTACGTCGCCCTCCGAAAGGCTCTTGAAAAAGCAGAAAAATACGGATTCGCGGCAAAAAATTATGACGGTTATGCAGGCTCTGTCGACTACAACGATAAAAAAACCGAGCTTAATATTTTCGCGCATCTTGATGTTGTTCCCGCGGGTGACGGCTGGCATACACCGCCGTTTGAAATGTCAGAGAAAAACGGTATTCTCTACGGCAGAGGAGTCAGCGATGACAAAGGTCCCGCAATGGCGGTTCTGTATGCCATGCGCGCGCTGAAAGACATGGGTGTTGAGCTTAATAAAAATGTACGGCTTGTTCTCGGCACAGATGAGGAATGCGGCAGCAGCGATTTGAAATATTATTTCACTAAAGAAAAAGCCGCCCCATGGTCGTTTACACCTGATGCCAATTTCCCCGTTACTAACGGTGAGAAAGGGAGATTTTCCCAGTATTTCCACGGTGAATTCAACATTATTGACACAGGACGCTATGTGAAATCACTTCACGCAGGAGTCGCCGGCAACGCAGTTCCGTCGGTCTGTGAGGCTGAAGTCTGCGGGCTGTCCGATAAACAAATTCTCGCGATTGCAAACGCCGCCGAAAAATCGACAGGAACTGAATTTGAAATCAAAAGCGGCAAAATCACCTGCAAAGGTATCTCCGCCCATGCGTCGCTTCCTTTTATGGGTAACAATCCTATAACCGCTATGCTGTATCTTCTGAACTCACTGCCCCTTGATAATTGTGAAAGCACCTCAAAAATAAAAAATCTTGCTGCCATATTCCCTCACGGCGACTGGCTCGGAAAAGCGTTCGGAGTTAAAATGGAAGATAATCTAGGTAAGCTTACCCTGACACTTGATATTCTTGATATGGAAAACGGCAAAATCAGCGGATTTTTTGATGCTCGTACCCCTATGAAAGCCAACAGAAAAAATTGCTCTGAAATAATAGAAACAGTATTAAACAGCAGCGGATTTTCACTTGACAGCAAAGGCATGATTCCCGCTCATTACGTTGACGAAAAATCTTCGTTTATTCAGATTCTTTTAAAAAATTACGAAGATGTTACGGGTGAAAAAGGCGAATGTATTTCAATGGGCGGCGGCACTTATGTTCACAATGTTGAGGGCGGTGTCGCATTCGGAGCTATAGCGAAAGATGTCAACACAAATATGCACGGAGCCGATGAGTTCATGCCTGTTGACGATTTAATTAAAGCCGCTGAAATTTATGCGGGCGTTATTTATGATATGTGTAAGTGAGGAAAAATTATGAACCTCGAAGAAAAAACAATCAGAAAAAATGTAATATACAGCGGCAAAATTATTAATCTGCGCAGGGATGACGCAGAGCTGCCTGACGGGCATCCCTGTATCAGAGAGGTAGTAGAGCATCCTGGCGGGGTATGCATTGCGGCTCTTACTGATAAAAACGAGCTTATTTTTGAGCACCAGTTCCGGTATCCTTATATGGATATTCTGCTTGAGCTTCCTGCCGGCAAGCTTGAAAAAGGTGAAGACCCGCTTCTTGCCGGCAAACGTGAGCTTCTTGAGGAAACAGGGTATGAAGCGAATGAATATGTTTCTCTCGGTAAATTTTATCCGTCATGCGGATATACTGACGAAATAATTTATCTTTACCTTGCGAAGGAACTCACTTTTAAAGGGCAAAAACTTGACGAAGACGAATTCATCAACATCGAAAAAATTCCGCTTGAAAAAGCGGTCGAAATGGTAAATAACAATGAAATTCCCGACGGCAAAACTCAGGCGGCGGTACTCAAGGCGTATTTCAGTTTAAAGGCAGGCGGGAACGAATGAAAAAAATAATTCTCGCCTCCGGCTCACCGAGAAGAACGGAGCTTCTTGCCCTCGCGGGGATTGACTTCGTTGTCAGACTTGTTGACGCAGACGAAACGCTGTCACCGGATATTTCCCCTGAAGAAGCGGTAAAAATTCTCTCAAAAAGAAAAGCCCGCACCTCAGCGGAGCTTGAAAAAGATTCGGTTATTATCGGTGCCGATACAGTTGTTTCTGTTAACGGAAAAATTCTCGGCAAACCGCGTAACGCAGATGAGGCTTACAGAATGCTTTCAGCACTTTCGGGAAGAACACATCATGTTTACACCGGCGTGTGCATTATTGACGGCGAAAAAGAAATCTGTTTCTGCGAAAAAACAGCGGTTGAATTTTATGATTTAAGTGAAGAGGAAATTCTGAGCTACATCGCGACAGGTGACTGCTTTGACAAGGCCGGAGCGTACGGGATTCAAAGCAGAGGCTGCACTCTTGTAAAAAAAATTGACGGAGATTATTTCAACGTTGTGGGTTTACCTATAGCCGAAACTGCAAGAAAACTTAAAGCAGTGCTGCACAATTAAGGCGTACGACATTACCTTGAAATACTCAGTAAACAAAATCGCTGCCATTTCTGACAGCGATTCATTTTATACGGTTTTATTTTATGACCACTTAGGAAGCGGAGTAGTGTCAGGAAGTTCACCTGACTCTATTTTATCCTGTATTTCACGTCTGTTTAAGCCAATCTGCCATTTCGGCGCCTTAAGAGGGTCACTGAGAAGATACGCATTGAGAGTTCTGAAAAGAACCGGAATCATAAGGAGCTTCTGCTTTATCCATTCAATAGCTCTCTCAAAGAAATTAGGCTTATAAGGAACGGCATTGATTGTAATTTCTTCAGTCAGGAGCTTAACAGAAATATCGCCCTCTGCATCATAAATTTTTACAGAACCTACACCTTCGCAAATCTGCACGATAACGGGAGTCTTTGCCTTATAATTCTCTACTTCCCATTTCTCATCCATCTTAACTGTAACATTAAGAACTTCCAATGAGTTGTTTCCGTTAAGAGCGGTGAAAGGAACCTTGAGTTTTCCGCTTACAAAACTTTCCTCTGTTGTTTCCTGCTCAAAAGTAACATTTGCTTTTTTCGCGGCGTCTGTTAATTCAACGCCTTTCATCGGACTCATTTCATTTGTTTTAATTGTAAAAGGAATTTCGATATATGAGGTAGCAGCATCAATTTCTTTACTATCTTCCTCAGTTAATTTCGCCGCAACACTGATGGGGAATGTCTTTGTGTCTCCGGGATTAGTATGCACTACATTGCCTTCGCAGCTGATCCATACGCCTTCGTTTTCCATAGTGTATGCCGAAACGCCGACAGTAATCGCAGAAAAAGCAATAATAACAGCTAATATTATTGAAATAAATTTTTTCATGATGTCAAACCTTCCTTTTCTGAATTATGAATTCCACTCTGCGGGCGCGAATATTTTAAATAAGAAATTCAGAATTTTCTCGTTGAACTCAATAATTTTAATCGCGAGCTTTCTGAACCAGTCTTTAACCTTATCCTTACGTGTAGGCTCATAAGGCTTGCCCTTGATTGTCTGTATTGAGTAAGTCATTGTAATATACATTTCACTTCCGTCACCGTTTATAACCTTGGCATCCTCATACATACAGCTGCAGCTATATGAACCGGCGTTAACAGTGTATGTAATATAATCGAGGCTTGAGAAATTATCCGCTTTCTTATCATAAGTTCCTTCCTGGTAAGCGATACCCGAATATTCCTCTAAAAGCCAGTTGTCACAAACCTTAACTTTTACATTAAGTACGTCAAAAGCATCCTTTGTAAAAAGATATTTTGCCGGCATTTCGATTTTACCTAAATAACATACTTTATCAGGATTTTCTTCTACTACGCCGAGTTCCTCATAATTTGTGAACTGAGTTAATTTAACTCCCGCCGCTTCAGCCGCGTCTGTAAGAGTAACTGAAACAATAGTGCTTTTTTCCGGATTATCCATTCTGACATCAAAAGGAAGAACGATTGTTCCGTTTTCGTCGTAGAATTCTTTGTCTTCGTCTTTAAGGGCTGCTTTCCATTCAATTACGGAAGTTATCTCTTCGCCGGGGTTAGCCAATGCATACTCTTCCTTGGGGGCTAATATTGCCTGTTCCCACTCATCAATCTCACGTGCAAACGCAACTGCCGCAAATGAGAAAATCATCGCAATTGAAAGGACAATCGCCAATACTTTTTTCATTTTTGTTAACTCCTTTCGCACAAAGTGCGTTTAATCCGCAGGGGAATCTCCCTACTGTGGCAATAATATATCATACAATCGTCAAAATATTTTTCTAAATTAGAAATAAGACCTTTTTTTTGATAGAATTTTGTTTCGCTTATTTGTATAAATTCACATAAATTTTGTGCATAGCATCACTGATAAAAGTTGTTTTTATTTTAAAGCCTGCATAACCGTATTCGCGACTACCGCCGCCGCGGAAAGCCCAGTACCCCCGTTTTCCACAACGCAGGCAATGGCGTACGGCGTGCCGGCATTTTGTGAAAATCCCACAAACCACGAATGAGCCGTTCCGTCATCAATTTCGGCGGTTCCCGTTTTTCCGCACATGCTGAGTCCGGGGAATCTGCTGTCTCCGTAATAATCCGTAATATCTGAGCGCAGAAGCGTGCTCATTTCAGCGGCGATTGACGGCTGTATCGCGATATTTTCGTTAATAACCGCTTTTGTCGCCTTTTTGATTCCCTGCGGAGTTCTGATATAATCAATGAGATAAGGAGTAACCGTCTGACCTCCGTTTGCGATACATCCCATAATTGACATCATGTGATACGGATTCACCAGCGTGGTATACTGCCCTATTCCCGCCCAGCCGAGATTGACCTTTGTCGTATACAGAATATTCAGCTTTGACTCCGACGGGTTCGCTATTCCGTTGAC
>JAZLLB010000073.1:0-55754 GCA_045597925.1 Acutalibacteraceae bacterium | reverse complement strand
TTGTCTTTTTTCATAAAAGGATGCCCCTTTCATCTGTTTACAAATAATCACTTTAAATTATAAACAATTATCATTTATTTGTCAATGATAAAACGAATGCTTTTTAAGAATTTAATTTTTTGTCGGATTACCTGCCCTGTCCCCTCAGTCTTTTTCTTTGCAAAATCCGGCTCCTTCCTCAGAAGAGACGGCGCGGCTTGTCAGGGATAGATTTTATTAAAGTAATTTTGTCACTGCTGCGGCAAACAATAAAGGCTGCCGCTGAAATAAGCAACAGCCTGTTAATCTTTAGGTACATCGACCAGTTCAATGGCGTTTTCCAGTAAAATGTTAATCAGTTCATTTCGAGAGCGGTTTGTTTCGGCGCTTAATGATTCGAGTTTTTCAATAGTTTCATCTTTCATTCTTACAGATACGATTTTATATCCGTCGTCACCCTTTTTGTGAGATTTTTTGGTAATCGTTATTCTCCTTTCCATCAAATCACCTCTGATTATATTATATCTTGACAAACATTAAATTATATATTATAATGCGAAACATAAAATATATTATAAATTTATAGTGTATTTTATAATATAAAATTCAGGAGGAAAATTATGAGAATTTTCAAACGCACATTATCATTATTACTGGCAGCGGTTATGCTTCTGACCGTGCTTCCGCTGACAGGCGCAAAGCTCGAAGCGAACGCAATGTCACAGGATGATGCATTCGAGAAACTGGAAAAATTTATGGTAAACAATTCGGTTTATCATGAGACTGAGAATGAAATGGATTTGTACGTAGGTTCATTCGTTGTAGAAAATAATCTCGGAATAGGAATTGGCTATACAAAGTATCCGTCGCTGAATGCAAAAGAGGTAAGAATTAATGTAACCGGTTATTGTCCCGATGTATGGGTAGAATATGACTTATATATGGGTGACCTTGAAGGTAATAGTTCTGAAATTGGAACCGAATATGGAACGTATCGACCCAAATATGATTCCGCATATCAATTTACAACCGTTGAAACTTTTGGGTATCAGTATGATGTTATAGGAATAATTGAAAACCGTTCGTATGACGGAACCAATATAAAATCAAATGGGTGGGAAAATTGCTATAACGAAATGCTGGGACAATACCAAACTTATGAAGAATCAGGTTTTAAAGAGTTGGCGTTGTTGTATTGTTTGAGCAATCCGACACCCGATAGTCCCACTTACTCCAATTTCATTACAAACATTAATGATATAATGTTTTATGCGCTTAAGGAAATAGATGAACTCCTTTCAGTAAAAGCCGGTATAGGTCTCGGTGATTTCGGATTTACAATCTTTTCTGGAAATCAACCCTCTGCAACAGATATCACTGTTAGAGATATGGAATTGAATTATAAAGATTTTGACTATATCTATCCCGAATTCGCAGACGGAGACAGTACGGATTACACTGTAAAATACGAATCATCTGATACAAATGTTGCTGCGGTTAAAGATGACGGATATGTAAGTGCTGTCGGTCCGGGCACTGCAACAATAACCTGTACTGTAACTGATAACGACGGAAATGTGTCTATCGGTAAATGTAAAGTAACAGTTAAATATACATGGTGGCAGTGGCTTATACGCATTTTCCTTCTCGGTTTCTTATGGTATTGATAAAATGAATTTTTTCGCGGGTACGGTGAAAACTGTACCCGCCGTTTTTATTGACTTTTTCAGAAAAATATACTAACATTATGTTATAAAATTAAAAGGGAGGACGCTTTATGTATATAATGGCACTTGACCAGGGCACAACAAGCTCCAGAACGATTGTTTTTGACGAAAAGGGCAATATTGTCGCCAAGGCGCAGAATGAGTTTACTCAGATTTACCCGAAAACGGGCTGGGTTGAGCATGACCCCATGGAAATTCTCGGCAGTCAGATTCAGTCAATGTCCAAGGTTCTCGGCAGCGGAAAAATCGACCCGAAAGAGATAAAGGGCATCGGTATCACCAATCAGCGTGAAACAACTATCGTCTGGGATAAGGAAACGGGTCTTCCTGTTTACAACGCCATTGTATGGCAGTGCAGAAGAACCGCCGATATATGCGAGGAGCTTAAAGCTCAGGGACTTGACGAATATGTCCGTGAGCACACGGGGCTTTTGATTGATGCCTATTTCTCAGGCACAAAAATCAAGTGGATTCTTGATAATATTGACGGCGCGCGTGAAAAAGCCGAAGCGGGAAAGCTTCTTTTCGGTACTGTTGAAACATGGCTTATATGGAATCTTACAGGCGGCAAGGTTCACGTTACTGATTACTCCAACGCTTCAAGGACAATGCTTTTTGACGTTGATAAGCTCTGCTGGGACGAATATCTCTGCGAAAAGCTGGGCGTTCCCATGTGTATGCTCCCGAAGCCTGTAACTTCAAGCGAGATTTACGGTTATGTTGACGCTGATACCACGGCAGGTCTTTCGAGCATATCGGGTGTTCCAATCTGCGGAGCAATCGGTGATCAGCCGTCAGCGCTTTTCGGCCAGGCATGCTTCAAGCCGGGTCAGGCAAAGAATACATACGGCACAGGCTGCTTCCTGCTTATGAATACAGGTGAGGAAAGAGTTAAATCAAAATGCAATCTGCTCACAGGCGTCGCGTGGAGTATTAACGGCAAAACAACTTATTCAATTGAGGGCAGCGCGTTCAACGCGGGTTCGGTTATCAAGTGGCTGAGAGATGAATTACAGCTTATAAGCGAAGCGAGAGAGTGCGACATACTTGCCGAAAGTGTTCCCGACGCAAACGGAATTTATATTGTTCCGGCGTTCACGGGTCTCGGCGCGCCGTACTGGGATATGTACGCGCGAGGCTGTATTGTAGGTCTTACGAGAGGCGTAAACAAGGCGCATATCGCAAGGGCGGTGCTTGAGGCGATTACGCTTCAGATGAAGGATCTGCTTGTCGCTATGGCTCAGGACAGCGGTATTGAGCTTGCCGAGCTTCGTGTTGACGGCGGAGCCAGCGTAAGTGATATAATGATGCAGATTCAGAGCGATATGATAGGCACATATGTAAACAGACCCAAGACCGTTGAAACAACAGCTCTCGGAGCGGCGTATCTCGCGGGTCTTGCCGTCGGTGTTTACAAAAGCCTTGATGAAATCGAGGAAAACAGAGAAATAGACAAGGTTTTCGTTCCGAAAATGGATAAGGAAACAAGAGATAAATTCTACGCAGGCTGGCTGAAAGCGGTCGAAAGAGCCAAGGCGTGGGAAGAATAAAAAATCTGCATTAATTTAAGGAGATATTACTGTAATGGACTACGCAAAGGAATCACTGAAAAAGCATTATGAATGGGAGGGCAAAATTGAGGTTGTCGCAAGGGCAAAGGTTGATAATAAAGAGGCTTTGTCGATAGCCTACACCCCGGGTGTAGCGCAGCCGTGCCTTGAAATTCAGAAAGATATTAACAAAAGCTATGAGCTGACAAGAAGACATAACTTTGTTGCCGTTATCACAGACGGAACGGCTGTTCTGGGGTTAGGCGACATCGGTCCCGAGGCGGGCATGCCTGTTATGGAAGGAAAATGTGTTCTGTTTAAGGAGTTCGGCGGAGTTGACGCGTTTCCTCTGTGCGTACGCTCAAAAGATGTTGACGAAATCGTAAATACAATAGCCATGATAGCAGGCTCATTCGGCGGAATCAATCTTGAGGATATCGCGGCTCCCAGATGCTTTGAGATTGAGAGGAAGCTCAAAGAGCGTGTTGACATTCCCGTGTTTCATGACGACCAGCACGGTACGGCGGTTATCTGCTCGGCAGGTCTTATAAACGCGTTAAAGCTCACGGGCAAAAAGATAGAGGACTGTACGGCGGTGTTCAACGGCGCGGGCGCGGCAGGTGTCGCGATTGCTAAGCTTTTCACAAGCATGGGCATCGGCAATATCGTTATGTGCGACCGCAAGGGAATTATCTGCGACGGTGACGACCTGGCTCCGGCAAAGCAGGATATCGCGAATTTCACAAATAAAAATCATATCAGAGGCAAGCTCGCCGATGCTATGAAGGGTGCCGATATATTCATCGGAGTTTCAGCGCCCGGTGTTGTAACTCCCGAAATGATTAAATCTATGGCGAAAGACCCGATAGTTCTCGCTATGGCGAATCCCGTTCCCGAAATTATGCCCGACCTTGCTAAAGAAGCGGGTGCGGCGGTTGTCGGCACGGGCAGAAGCGACTTTCCGAATCAGATTAACAACGTGCTTGCTTTCCCCGGAATTTTCCGCGGCGCGCTTGACGTAAGAGCGTCTGATATAAACGAGGAAATGAAAATCGCGGCGGCGCAGGCTCTGGCTTCGCTTGTTGCCGATGATGAGTTGTGTGCCGATTATATTATTCCCAAGCCGTTTGACCCGAGAGTAGGCAAGGCTGTAGCGGCGGCGGTTGCTCAGGCTGCGAGAGACAGCGGAGTAGCAAGAATATAATTACGGCATAATTTTCGGAGGAAACACTATGACAAACGCTTCAAACGTATTATGGTATAATCATCCCGCGAAAACATGGGTGCAGTCGCTGCTTTTAGGCAACGGCAGTCTCGGCGCCGCTCTTTATGGCAAGACCGATTGTGAAACGGTTGAGCTTAATCTTGATACGCTGTGGTCGGGATATCCGAATAAAGAAGCCTGCTTTGACGGCGACCCGTATGAAACCTTCAAAAAAGCGCGTGAGCTTTCGCTCTCGGGCAGAAATTTTGAGGCGCAGGAGCTTATAGAATCAAAATTCACCTCACACAACAGTCAGTACTATCTTCCGCTGGGCAAGCTGAAAATCACATCGAAAAGCGGTCTTAAGCCCCGAAGCTATAAAAGACAGCTTGATTTAAAAACGGCGGTTCACACGGTAACATACACAATGAGAAATACGTTTATCGAAAGCGAATCGTTTGTCACTGCGCCGAAAGACGTGCTTGTGATGAACACAAAGGCAATCGGTGACGAAAAGCTTGATTACAGCTTCACAGTAACAAATGAGATGAAGCATGAGGTCTCAACAGACGGTGAATTTCTTATTCTGAAAGGACTCTGCCCGTCTGAAATTTATGATGACGGCTCGGAAATTTATCTTGAAGACGAAAAGCGCGGTATGGAATTCTGCACGGTTATGAAAATCGTAACAGACGGAAAAATAAAATTCAACAAAAATAATGTGCAAATCAGCGGTGCCGGTTATTACACACTTTTTCTCGGTGCTGACGACAGCTTTAAAAAGTGGAACGAAATCCCTGACAAAGAATATCTTGAACCGTGCAAAGCGAAAGTAAGAGCCGCGGCTGAATGTGATTTTGAAGCTCTTAAGGCTGAGCATATTGCGGATTATCAGCAGTATTACAACCGTGTATGCCTTGATTTGGGCGACGGCAGGAAAGAAAATACCGTAACTTCATCACGTCTGCTTGAATTTGTGAGAAAAAAAGATGACATTGAGCTTTACACTCTGCTTTTCAACTTCGGCAGATATCTTGCGATTTCAGCTTCACGTCCCGGCACGCAGGCGATGAATCTTCAGGGTATATGGACATACACAAAGTATTCTCCGTGGCGTTCAAATTTCACGGTAAATATAAATACGGAAATGAATTACTGGCCGCTGCTGCCGTGCAATCTTCCCGAGCTGTGCGGACCGCTGAATACATTCATTGAGGAGCTTTCGGAATCAGGCAGAGGTACGGCGAAAAGACTTTACGGAGCGAGAGGCTTCACCTGTCACCATAATGTTGACTTGTGGCGTATGACAAATCCCGTTCAGGGCTGCGCTCAATGGCTTTTCTGGAACATGGCGGGCGCATGGTTTACAAGACATCTGTTTGAATATTACGAATACACAGGCGATGTTGAATTTTTGAGGAACAAGGCGTATCCCGTTATTCTCGAATCCGCGAAATTCTGCATGGATATTCTTGTGCCTGACGAAAACGGACATCTTATAGCCGCTCCGTCAACTTCACCTGAAAATAAATATATTGACAAAAACGGCAATGAGGTTTCCGTAAGTCAGACTACCACAATGACTATGAGTATTATCAGGGACAATCTTCAGAACGCTTTGAATTGCGCTGATATTCTCGGCGGCGGTGAACCGCTGATTGACGAAATCAGAGAGGTTCTTCCGAAGCTTCTTCCGTTTGAAATCGGTTCTGACGGCAGACTTCTTGAATGGTATGAGGAAATGCCCGAGGACGAAATAAAGCACAGACACGTTTCTCATCTTTACGGCTTGTTCCCGGCGAATCTTATTGATGTTGACCGTACTCCGGAGCTTACCGAAGCGGCAAGGAAAACGCTGAAAAAACGCGGAGACGGCGGTACGGGCTGGAGTCTCGGCTGGAAAATAAATTTCTTTGCCAGACTGCGTGACGGAAATCACGCGCTGAAGCTTCTTAATAATCAGCTCAGATATATTCCCAATCCCGAAACGAGGGGCAGGGGAGGTACGTATCCCAATATGCTTGACGCTCATCCGCCTTTTCAGATTGACGGCAATTTCGGTGCTGTCAGCGGTATGGCGCAGATGTTTATGCAGTCCTTCGGCAGCAGAATTCTTATTCTTCCCGCGCTTCCCGACGAGTGGGAAAACGGCTCTGTGAAGGGGCTTCTCGCAAAGGGCGGAGCTGTTGTAAATATTGAGTGGAGAGACGGCAGACTTTCAAAGCTCACAGCCTGCGGCAAAGGTGAGTTTGAATTTGTTTACGGTGAAAAAAGTGCGGCTGTTACTCTTGACGGAGAGATAAAAGAAATCGGTGAGCTTATATGAAAGCGGATTTATATGACTTTGACAAGACGGTTTTTCCCGTTGATTCTTCTTTGGCGTTCTGGCTGTTTTGCTTTAAAAGACACCCGAATATAATAAAATATCTGCCGCGTCAGGTTGGCGGCGGAATAAAATATTTTTTAAAACAATACACCCTCACTCAGTTTAAGGAGCGGTTTTTCTGTTTTCTTGAATCTGTTGACGGCGAAAAAGAATCGGAGGCTTTCTGGGATAAAAACGGCAGCAGAATTTATGAATGGTTCAGACCGGAGCAAAACGACGCGCTGACGGTTGTATGCTCGGCTTCACCGGAGTTCGAGATAAAACCGATACTTAAAAAGCTCGGCGCGGATATTATTCTCGGCACACAGGTTGACGTGAAAACCGGAAAAATCACGGGTGAAAACTGCAAGGGAAAAGAAAAAGTCAAAAGAATAACCGCGGCGGCGGGGGAGCACGAGTTCAGAAACGCGTATACGGACAATCCGAAGTCAGATGCTCCGATGCTTTCGCTCGCTGAAAATAAATTTGTTATAAAAGACGGAAAAATAATAAAACTGCAAGGCTGAAACAGTCTGAAAAAAAGAGGCGGTCAGTACCTGACGGTACAGACAGTCTCTTAATCTTTGTCAGGATAACCAAAGCGGCGCAATATATTTTTACATAAATGATACTGTACAAAAAAATAAAAATAAGATATAATTATAATGAGTAATTGGATTTTTACAAAATGAAATTTGTAAAGAAGGGCATTGTTATGAAAAATAAAATTTTTTCGTCAGTAATTTCACTGCTTATGATAATTTTGCTTTTGCAGCCTGTTTATTCAGTATTGGCTGTCAGTACAACATGGAACGGAGGCACGGCTGTACCCACTCTTTCCGGCGGATACTATCAGATAAACACAGCGGAAAAACTGGCGTGGTTTGCGCGTCAGGTCAACAGCGGAAGTGCTTCGATTAAGGCGAAGCTGACTGACGATATTATGCTCAACGCCAATGGTTCTTTTTCACGTGAATGGACTCCGATAGGAACAGTGAATAATCCCTTCAGTGGCGAGTTTGACGGCGGCGGTCATTACATAAGCGGCGTATATATTAATACACAAAGAGAGTATAACGGACTTTTCGGGTATGTTTACACTGACAGACCTGTTGTTGATGACGAAGACGACTCGACAGAGGAAATTTTTGTCGCGAATCCTCCTGTAATGATTCATGATACCGAGGTGAAAAATTCGCAGATTACCGGTCTTGAAAACACAGGCGGCGTGTGCGGATATATTCATTACGGAATTATTAAAAACTGCTCATACAGCGGAATCGTCACATCGGACGGCAACAGTATCGGCGGTGTATGCGGCAAGGCAGCGGTCTTTTCAAGAGTAGTTCAGTGCCGCTCGGACGGCAGCGTTACAGGCGTTATAAGAACAGGGGGAATTGTCGGCTTTGCCGAATCCAACGCTCAGATTTCGGAATGCTGCTGTGAAGCGGCGGTCAGAAGCAATGCTTCCGTAAACGGAAACGCGGGCGGAATAGTTGGTGCTCTTTCGGCAGGCGTGCTTAAGGGCTGCTATTTTATGGGCAGTGTAACCGGACCCAAGCGCATAGGCGGCGCTATCGGCTTCAACTCATATTCATCGGTTGTGTCATGCTATGTTACGGGTGCTGTTTCTTCAACAACGGGGGCTTCGGAATATGTGAATTCTGTAGCCGGATATTCAATGGGCGGCACTTACACCAACTGCTATTTCTGTGAGGCTGAAACAGGTGCGGGCGACCCGAACGGCACGGCAAGAACTGTTGAGGATATGAAAAAATTCTCATTTGTGCGTGAGCTTAATGAAAACGCCAACGCCTTTTCATATGATTATCTTATGATAAACAACGGTTTGCCCGTTCTTGCTTTTATGCTCGAGACGTCCGTCTGGTCAGGCGGCGCGGAAGAACCGGAGATGGATTCATCGGGATATTACCTTATAAAATCGGCGGATAATCTTGCGTGGTTCGCAAGGCTCGTTAACGGAACTCTTTCAGACGTAGGAAGAAACACCTCCGCAAAGGCGAAGGTTACGGAAAATCTGCTGCTTAATATTTTTATCACAGATGATGACACGCTTACAAACAGATGGACACCTATAGGCTCTGAGGCTTATCCGTTTACAGGTACATTCAACGGCAACGGATATAATATCGCGGGCGTTTATGTAAACGGCGCGAAAAATCAGGGACTTTTCGGATATGTCGGTACGGGCGGAAATGTTTCGGGTGTTGTGATGCTTGACGGTGAAATCAGCGGAACGGAAAATGTAGGAGCCGTTGCGGGATATAATAAGGGGACAATATCCCTGTCATGCAACGACGGCGTTGTAAACGGGCGGAAAGCGGTCGGCGGCATCTGCGGATACAATGTGGGAACCATTCAGACAAGCTACAATGCGGGTACTGTTGAATGTACATATGACGGCGGTTCACAGATAGGCGGTATCTGCGGATACAACACAAGAGCCTCAATAAAGCAGTGCTTTAATAACGGATTGGTTACAGGTAAGGCTGATTCCAATTATTACGGCGGCATCTGCGGCTTCAACTCCGGCGACGGAATTTACAACTGCTATAACGCCGGCGAAATTCTGGGCGGCTTTTATGTCGGTGGTCTTGTAGGCTATAATTCAACAGGTACAGTAAAATACTGCCTCAATCACGGCATTGTGAATACACTGAACGCTGTTAACAGCAACGTAAACAATTTCATCGGATACAATTACGGAACCTGCACAACGCAGTACAGCTATTTTGATTCCGCTATAGAAAACAGCGTCATGAGCAATACAGACAGCGGAGTAAGTGCCAAAACCACAGCTGAGCTTACGGGCGGCAGTGCTTCATACACTCTCGGTCTTCAGAGCGGCAGCTGGTCAAACAGGTATGACGACAGCTATTTCAGATATTATCCTCAGATTTATCAGCTCTGTTATTCGGGAATAGCAAAATACGTAAATGATTCACTTGAAAGCGTCAGGGTTGTTAAAGATGATTTCAGTGTCAGGCTGAAGATTGACGGAGAGGCTGAAACGTATTATCCTGATTTCACCTCGGCGTTTAACGCGCTGAAAGGCAGAAGCGGAACCGCTGTTCCTATAAGAAATATGACGTTGAGTCAGACTGTCAGCGTTGAAACAAGAGTCGCACTTCACGGCGAAGGTCATTCGGTAACCGTAACCAGAGCGGCGGGCTTTACGGATTCGCTTTTCAATGTAACCGACACAGGTACGCTTATCCTCGGTGATTCAAGAGACGGCTCAGATGATAACATTCTGCTGATTATTGACGGCAACACATCCGTATCGGGAGCGGATTCCGTTATCACTCTCGGTGAACGCGCCTGCCTGAATACATATCCGGGCTGGAAAATCACAGGAGCGAAGGCTGCGGCGAAGGGCGCGGCGGTTTATATGGATTCCGATGCCTCATTTAATATGCACGGCGGAATCATAACAGAAAACAGCACAACTCTTGACGGCGGCGCGGTTTATAACGATATGGGAACATTCAATATGGACGGCGGCACAATCAGTGCCAACACTTCAACCGCTTCAACCTCAAAGGCGGGCGCGGTTTATATCAACAGCGGCGTTATGAATTTCAGCGGCGGTGCTGTTAAGAATAATTACGGTAAAGCCTACGGCGGCGGTATTTACGTTTCCGGAGCGGATTCTGAGGCAATAATATCCTCAAATGCTCTTATTAAAGGGAACTACGCTAACGCGGGCGGCGGAATACTTATAAATTCCGGTACTGTCAACATGACAGGCGGTGAAATAAGTGAGAATTTTGCCTATAAAAAGCACGGCTCAACAGCTGTAACAGGCGGAGGAGGCGGTGTCGCGGTCAACACCTCAGGAAAATTCGCGATGAGCGGCGGCGTAATCAAAGGTAATTACGTTTATGATAACGCGGGAGCCGGTTTCGGTGTGACTGTATTCGGAACATTTGAAATGAGTGCTGACGCGCTTATCTCAAACAACGATGTTTTTGTCGGCAGGAACAGAACCGTTGCCGTAACGGGCAGACTGAACGCGGACGGAACCGCGGCGGTTATTACGCCTGCGACATACGCCGTAACGACTGTTGTGCTCAGCGGCGAGTTTATGGGACCCGACAGCACTAAATTTGAGGTTACACCGTCAGGTACAACTTTGTGGTATGTAAATTCAGCGGGTTATCTTATGAATACTCCGATAGAAAATGTCGCTTCACTCAGTAAATTCGGCGCGTACGCTGTTGATTATGTTTCAGTGGCTCAGGCTGTCAACGCTGTTTCGGCGGGGGAGACGGGAATTATCACGATTATTGCGGATAATACAATCAACGAAACAATAAAGGTTTACGGTGACGTTACAATTCTGAGCGAAACAGACAGTACGTTTACTTCTATGCGCGCGGGCAGCTTTAAGGGTGCGATGTTTGATGTTCAGCCCGGAGGAACTCTTACATTCGGTTTCACAGAGGCGGAAAAAACAGGGGAAGATGTTTCAGCTGATAAAAATGAGGAATTCACAGCGGATTCCGTCGGCGGCGAATATATTCTTGACGGCGGATATGCTCGCAATCAGTCCACAGGCACATCAATGATAACCGTCAAATCAGGCGGTACGCTTGTCACATATGACGATTTCACCATGGCGAACGGATATTCGACATCATCGGGCTGTATTTCCGTAAGCGGCGTTATGAATATGTACGGCGGCACCTTCAGAAATAACACCGCGCTCAACGGAGGAGCGATAAATGTAGCGGCGACGGGAACTTTGAATCTTCTGGGCGGCTGTATTACAGGCAATAATGTTACGGCTTCAACGGGTCACGGCAAGGCGGTTTACTGCGCGGGTTCAATCAGCAGATTAAATAACGTCTATGAGTATTATCAGAATGATGAAGTTGTCGCGACAAGAAACACGTATGTGAATATTACGCCGGATAATGATGTTTATCTTATTTCAGGCAAGCAGCTTAACCTCGGCAGCACAGTTACAGATGTTCTTCTTTCAGACACAGCAGCTCCGCCGGAAAGCGTAACTGTCGCTGCGCCTGAGATGGTTCTTTCCGCTCCTGTATATTATGAAGGAATGCAGATACTTGCGGGTGATGACACAGCACTGCATTATTCTGAGTTTTCGGTTTCGGATTCCGGCTATTACATTATGCCCGGCGGCACAATCGGATACAGACTTCTTACCGCGGTTACAGATTCCGGGCTGCGTATAGACAGAACGGCTGATCTTATTTCGGGCTTTGATATTTCAAAACCGGTTTCATATTACAGAACCATGTTTATAAACCCAGGCAATATAGAGTTTAAAGACATAAACGGAAACATTATGGCAGATGACGCGAGGCTCACAACAGGCTCATCCGTAAGCCTAAAAAGCGCTGACGGAACACAGGTTTATGACACCGCCGTGGTTGTGATTTACGGTGATGTGGACTGCGACGGTTTCACTGACGCCATGGATGCCCAATATATTTACTGCGTTTCACAGAATCTGTTTGCCGCGGGGGTACTGACCGCCGCACAGCTCAGGGCTGCCGACCTTGACGGCAACGGCGCAGACGCTTCTGACGCGCAGTATGTTGAATCATGCGGAATTAAATTCAACACGGTAGACCAGAATACTTAAGGTATCGCATTAAAGGAGAGAATTATTATGGAAAAAGTTTTATTCGGAATCTCAGAGGACGGACGTGAAGTCTATAAATATTCCATTGAAAACGCAAACGGAATGATACTTGAGCTTATTACTCTCGGCGCGGCGATTCAGGGAATAAAAATTCCTGCCGCAAACGGTGAAATGCTTGATGTGACTGTCGGCTTTGACAGCCTCGAGGGTCACGAAAAACATTCTGATTACCAGGGTGTTACTGTCGGCAGATACGCAAACAGACTTCACAACGCTCAGTTCACATTAAACGGCAGAAAATATTCTGTTTCAGCTAATGAAAAGGGTAAAACCTGTCTGCACGGCGGCGGTGATTTCTCAAAAGCGGTGTGGAGCGCAACGTCTGATACAGATAACAGTATTGTAATGTCATATACAAGCCCTGACGGAACCTGCGGATTCCCGGGTACAATGAAAACAAAGGTACGCTATACTCTTAATGATGATAACGAAATCTGTATAAGCTATACCGCGATATGCAGTGCCGATACGCCGGTGAATCTGACAAATCACACATATTTCAATCTCAAGGGCAGACCGGGTACTGATGTGCTTTCAACCGAACTCAGAATTGATGCCGACCGCTTCACCCCGACAGACTGCGACAGCATTCCCACAGGAGAAATCAGAAGTGTTAAGGGCACGGCGTTCGATTTTTCGCAAAGCAAGCCCATCGGAAAAGATATTAACGAAAATGAGGAGCAGCTAATTATGTGCAAAGGCTATGACCACAATTTCTGCCTCAATGAAAACGCGGGAGCTGTTATCACCGCTTATGAAAAAGAAACAGGCATTACAATGGATGTATTTACGGATATGCCGGGTGTTCAGCTTTATACGGGTAATTTCCTTGACGGTACAGTTGAAGGCAAAGGCGGCGTTCCGCTTGGAAAGCATGCCGGTTTCTGCCTTGAAACTCAGTTCTATCCCGATACTCCCAATCAGCCGGATTTTCCGCAGTGCAATATAAAAGCGGGCGAAATCTTCCGTTCAATGACGAAATACAGATTTAAGGTAACGCCGCGTAATTAGAGGTGTACTCCCTGCCGGATATATTTCCGTAATATTACCCGGAAACTACTTCGTAAACCGTATACCATGATTATGCGGTACCGCCTTAAATTTTAACATGTTTTATACACAAATATAACACAATGTTCTTTATGTGTTAACAATTTGGTAAAATCAGTGAATATAATTGAATATAAAGAGAAACAGTAAGACAAAAGGAGTGACAGTAATGAACAGCAAAGTTCTTGTTGTTGATGATGATACCAATATCTGCGAATTGCTCAGGCTTTATCTTGAAAAAGAGGGCTACACCGTAACAATTGCCAATGACGGGTTTTCCGCGGTGAGAAAATTCAACGAAATTCAGCCCGATATTACCCTGCTTGACATTATGCTGCCGGGCATTGACGGCTGGCAGGTATGCAGAGAAATCAGAAAGCAGTCAGACAAGCCGATTATTATGCTCACCGCCAAAGGCGAAACCTTCGATAAGGTTCTGGGTCTTGAGCTCGGAGCTGACGACTATGTCACAAAGCCCTTTGAGACGAAAGAGGTTATCGCCAGGGTCAAGGCTGTCCTGCGCCGTTTCGTTTCAGCGACGGCTGAAAAAGATATTAAAATAGTCAAATATGATAAGCTCTCGGTGAATCTCACAAACTACGAGCTTATTGTTGACGGTCAGAAAATTGACGCTCCGCCTAAGGAGCTTGAGCTGCTTTATCATCTTGCCAGCAATCCGGACAGGGTCTACACCCGTGACCAGCTGCTTGACGAGGTGTGGGGCTTTGATTATTACGGGGATTCGAGAACGGTTGACGTTCATATTAAAAGAATTCGTGAGAAGCTCGCCAATGTTTCTGATAAATGGGAGCTTTCCACAGTCTGGAGCGTAGGCTATAAATTTGAAACGAAGGGCTGATTATGAAAACGAGGAAAGGCGGCAGGCTTTTCAGAAAATATATGTTAAATATGCTCCTGCTGATATTTTTCGGTATGACGTTAATGAGCTTTCTGTTTCTCGCGATTGAAACAAGCCGCTGGAGCAGTGAGCAGACTGAAACTCTCAGAATTGATGCGGGAATTATTTCACAGAATGTTGAAAGCATTCTTCATGAATTCAGTGCGGATGCAAACAGCGGAGCGATTCCCGAAACGGTGCCTATAAACATCGTCAGCAAGACGGTGGATACTCTCTGTGCCGCCGATAACTGTGATATTTTTATAAGCGACCCCAAGGGAAATGTAATTCTGTGCCGTGAAATGGCATATTCTCATAAGGGTGAGTATTGCAATAAGCACGCGAAATATAAAATCCCCGGTGATATTCTCAATGAAGCCGCGAAGGAAAACTACCGTGATATCACAACCCTCGGCGGAATATTTGAAAACTCAAAACTCGTTGTGTCAAAGCCTGTTGAAATGAACGGCAGCACACTCGGTGTGGTTTTCGCGGTTAAATCGGTTATTGACACATGGGCGGCGTATGTTTCTCAGATTGCCGAAATCATGCTTTTTTCCGGATTTATCACTCTTATCATTTCGGTAATAATAATTTACGGTATGGTTTACCGCATAACCAAGCCGCTTAAAGAAATGTCAAAAGCCTCAAAGCTTTACGCTGACGGAGATTTCAGCTATAAAGTCAGGGTTAAGGGTAATGATGAGCTTTCCGAATTGTCGGATGCGTTTAATAAGATGGCGTCATCGCTTTCCGCTCTTGAAAGCTCAAGACGCAGCTTTGTCGCCAATGTTTCACATGAGCTTAAAACACCGATGACCACTATCGGCGGATTCATTGACGGAATTCTTGACGGAACAATTCCGCCCGAGCATGAAAAGAAGTATCTGACTATCGTTTCAGATGAGATTAAGCGTCTTTCACGTCTTGTTACCGGTATGCTTAATATGTCTAAGCTTGAAGCGGGCGAGATGAATATGAATGTGTCGGAATTTGATATTTCAAAGAGCATTTTCAGAACTCTTCTTACATTTGAAAAAAAGATAAATTCAAAATCAATTGATGTTA
Source organism: Acutalibacteraceae bacterium (assembly GCA_045597925.1). Lineage (GTDB taxonomy): Bacteria > Bacillota > Clostridia > Oscillospirales > Acutalibacteraceae > CAG-488. The sequence goes on along the minus strand of JAZLLB010000073.1, from coordinate 40,215 downwards.
TAGGTCTTGACACTATGCGCAGCATTAAGGTTTCTGCCGATGAAGATATGCTTATGCAGGTTATTTACAATCTTGTGGACAACGCTATAAAATTCACACCGGGAGGCGGATATATTTCCGTAAAAACCTATTCCGACGGAGATAAGGCTTATGTCAGCATAAGAAACAGCGGCGAGGGGATTTCAAAGGATGAAATCGGCAGCGTGTTTGAGCGCTTTTATAAAATCGACAAGTCAAGAAGCTATGATGTTAAAGGCGCGGGACTGGGGCTTTATATAGTTAAAAGCATCATAAGCCTTCACGGCGGTGAAATAAAAGCCGAAAGCGTTGAGGGAGAGTATACGGATTTTTCATTCTGGATTCCGGTTTCTCAGAAATCTTAACCATTTGTTAACAATTAAACATTAATATATTAAAATATCGGAATTATAATCAAGATGACCTTATAAGATTCAGGCGAGGTGTGTGCCGCAGATAGTGCGGTGTTGCTTAAATAAACTAACCGCATTAAGCTGCGGGCGGGAGGAATATGTAATGGACGAACAGGAAAAATTAAATTCGCAGGACGGCTTTGGAAGTGAAGATGTCAGAGAAAAAACTGAAAATAACGGGTTTTATTCTCAGCAGAGTGACGGTACTGCATACACAGGAGAAGGCTATTCTCAGCAGAGCAGCCGAAACGCTTCTGAGTATCAGAGCAGCTATAATTCAGGTTACTATGATGCTTCAAAAGAACCGGGATACAGCCCCTATTCCTCATATAACGGATATAATTACAATGTGAATCAGAATACGCCGAATAATAACCCGCCGGCAAAAGACAGCAAAAAAACAGGCAAGATAGTTCTTTGCCTTGTTATCGCGGCGGTTGTGCTGTTCTGCGGAGTTTTCGGAGCACTTATTGCTTTCAAAGCAAATAAAAAAAGCGAAACAACAAAAGCCGAGGGTGATGCCGAGCTTGTTATTTCAGATTCCGGTATCGCTGAGATTGATGAAAGTGACGGACTTTCACCGCAGGAAATCTATACAAAGAATATTAAATCCAATGTCGGCGTAATTCTTTACGGCTCAACATCTTCACTGTTTTCAATGAACGGCAACAATTCCTCATCCTCAAACGTCGCGGGTGAAGGCTCGGGTATTGTTATGGGTGTGAGTAAGGATAAGAGCAAAACTTATATAATTACCTGCGCTCATGTTATTGAAGCGGTTAAGACGAAGGGCTACAAGGTTGTTATTCAGGATTCTGACGGCGAGCAGTATGACGCTGAGGTTGTCGGCTTTGACTCAAAGACTGATATCGGTGTCCTTTCTGTTAAAGAAACGGGCTTTACGGCGGCAAGCTTCGGCGATTCAACAAAGCTTAAAATCGGCGAAACAGTATACGCAATCGGCAATCCGGGCGGAACGGAATTTTTCGGTTCATACACAAAGGGTATGATTTCCGCTATTGACAGACCTGTCAGCAATGAAATAGGCTACGACATGAAGAGTATCCAGCACGATGCCGCGATTAACCCCGGAAACTCAGGCGGTATGCTTATCAATTCGGCGGGTCAGGTTATAGGTATAAACTCCTCCAAAATTGCCTCAACAGAGTATGAGGGAATGGGCTTTTCTATCCCGATTTCTTCGGCAAAAACAATTATTGACGACATTATTGCAAACGGTTATGTTACCAACAGACCGAAACTCGGAATCTCATACGCTCAGGTTTCAAAATATCAGACATACGCGATGATTGCTCATTACAACAATCTTCCCGCAGGCTCTCTGATTATCGCCGAAATCAATTCGGAAAGCGCGTTCAACGGCACAGACGCGAAAGAAGGCGATTTGATTATCGCGGTTGACGGTAAGCCTATGGAAACTGCGGATGTCCTTCTTGACAAGATTGAAAAGGGCAAGGTAGGAGATAAGCTGAAGCTTACACTTTGCAGAATTGACGAAAAGACCTATGATGTAAAGAAATTTGACGTTTCCGTAACTCTTATTGAAGATAAGGGCACAGAGGTTAAGGAAGAACCCTCAACTCAGTCTTATGAAGATTTCTTCAATCAGTTCTTCGGCGGAGGATTCGGATATTAATTTACAGTAAAAACAACAGCCGGGCGACCTTTGAGGTTACCCGGCTGTTTTTGACTTGGTTACAGTTTCGTATATTCTTTTATTGCCGCTGAAACAAATTCGGCGGTACCCGCTCCTCCGCTTCTGTCAATATTGGCTTTGAATCTGGAATCACCCGTGTACATCTGACCGAGCGACATGAGAATCTCATTTGTGCAGTTATAGAAATTGGAAGAAATGTATCTCTGAAGCTCCCGCACTGCCGACTGCGCTTCTTCGCCTGAGGGACTTCCGTCTTTGATTTTTCCGAATCGGGCGAATATCCGCATAAGTCCCTCATTGATGCCGGCGTTTTCTCTGTCGCTTCTCTGCGAGGCCTTCTGTTCGCTTTCTTTAAAAGCGTCTGTATTTCCCCAGAGCTTTTTTACCTCGTCTTTATAACGCCTTACAGGCACCCAGATTGCGCTTTTATAATCGTCATCGTTCTTGTTCCCGTCGCAGGAATACCATTCGATGTTGTAGTATCCCGCCATTTCAAAATCGGTGTTGCCGGGCAGCCATTCTCTGAAAATTCTGTTATTCAGCTTCTGTAAAGATTCCGGCATCGGACCGGTGCAGCTGAATTTTGCCCATTCACCCTGAGGAAGCTCAAACAGCGTCATGCCTTCGGGAACCTCACCGCCTGTGTATCTGCCTGCAATGATATAGCGGAACTTACCTTTGCCTATATCATCAATGCAGACCGCATATTCGCCTATGCAGTTATCCGCGATTGCCTGCTCCTCGGGGCATGACGGCGCAAGTCCTGCATAGATAGTGTGATTGCAGTATTTTTCGCAGATTTCGTCCCAGAACCGTGGTATTTCCCGATATGCGGTTTCTTCCGAAAAAATTCTTTCAAAGCCAATCAGCTTGAAGCTCCACATGTGGCTTACAGTGTAGTTCATCTTGTTTCCTCCTGTTATTTCAATTCTGATATTCAGCGGCAGAAAGCTGCGGACAAGCTCCGGATTTTTTCTTACGGCAGCGGGAGTCGCTCCGTGAAAGCGCGTGAATGCCTTTGTGAAGCTCTCGGGTGTCTCATAACCGTATTTCAGAGCAACATCGATTATTTTCACATCTGAGCCGCAGATTTCTTTTGATGCTTCATACATTCTGCGGCTGCGGATATACTCGCCGACCGAATAGCCGGTTATAATCTGAAAGCCCTTCTGAAGATAATAGCGCGAAACGTAAACACTCTCTGAAATTTTATCAATATCAATATTGTTTTCCAGATTATTTTCAATATATTCCAATGTTTTCTTCAGGCAGGTTATCCATTCCATAAGCATCTTCCTTTCCGCTGATAAAATGATAGCAGAAAAACAAAAAATATTCCTGTCAATATATGCACGGATTTGTCTTTGCCATTATAGCATAAATCGCAGATAAATTCATCGGTTATAAAAAGTTACGTTCGTTATACTAAACTTTAACCTGTAATTTGTTGACAAAAATCTGTTTATAATATATAATATAACAAATTTTGTTCAGGAGATGTTTAAAATGTCAAAGAAAAAAGGCAGCGGCTTCGCGGCGGAATTCAAAAAGTTTATTTTACGCGGTAATGTTATCGACCTCGCAGTCGGCGTTATCATCGGCGGTGCTTTTCAGACAATCGTAAGCTCGCTTGTTGATGATATTATTATGCCCCTGGTAGGAATCATTCTCGGCAAGGTTGATTTTTCGGCACTTGCTTTCACAATCGGTGACGCGACTGTATCATACGGCAAATTCATCACAGCTATAATCAATTTCCTTATTATGGCATTCGTTATTTTCCTGCTTGTCAGAGGAATCAACAAGGTTTCAGAGAAGTTCTCAAAGCCGGCGGAAGAACCCGCGCCGACAACTAAAACCTGTCCGTTCTGCAAGTCTGAAATCAGCATTGACGCTGTAAAATGCCCCCATTGCACATCTGAATTACCAGAGGAAAAATAATTGGCTCAAGGAGCAGATAGTTTATGAGTGAAGAAATACTTTTCAGACGCGCCGGGTTCGGCGGATTTAACCGTGACGATGTTATGCAGTATATCAGCAAACTTTCAGCGGCGAACGGCGAAAAAGAAAAGGTGGAAAAAGAGCTTTTAAAGGTTAAAGCAGAGCTTTCGGTATACAGAAATTCAGCGGAGGAGATTCAGCGTCTCAAGGCGGAGAATGCCGCTCTTAAGGCGGAGCTGGATGCGAAAAACAGCTCACTTGTTTCAATGAAACTGGAGCTGGAAGGCAGAAAGACTCAGGCAGCGGATGACAGAAATGATTCCGCTGATGATGCGTCTGAGCAGGCGGCTGTTTCCGCGGAACGTCTTATGCAGGATTCCATGGCCTACGCCGAAAGATATATTCAGTCAGCTGAGCTTGTAGCGGGAAATATCAGGAAAGATACTCTCGAAAAGCTTAACAAGGCAGGTTCTCAGCTCGTTCAGATGCGTGATACTGCGGCTCAGCTTTCCTTGTGTTCAGAAAAAATCAATCTTGTTCTTGAAAAACTCTCAAATGATGTAAACGAAGCAGCAAGAGGATTCGAGAGAAAAGAAGAAAGAACTTAACAGAAAAATACGGTTATGATTTTAAATGCAGCGCGTTTTTCGTGCTGCATTTTTTTCTTTTTACGGCAGATACTATTCACGGTGATTTTATGTCAAAAAGAGCAGCTGCGGCGTTTTTTATGTTTTGCATTATTTCGGGCGTGATGTGTCTGAGGCTTTATTCGCTGAGCGTTAAGGTTGACGCCGCCAATCATATACAGTCACACAGCAAAAAAATAACTGTTGACTGTCTGCGGCTGCCGATATATGACTGCAACGACAAACGGCTCTGTTCCTGCGAAACAGAAAATTATATCGCGGCAAAGCCTTTGCCGGAGAATCTCTCCGTTCTGCGTGAGGTGCTGACGGAAGATGAATTTAAAGCCGCGGCTGAAACTATGGCGAAGGGCAGTCCTGTTTGCGTTAAAACGAGTGAAAATATTAATATAAATAATATAAACGCGGTGACACTCAGAAAATATAAAAGATATTCCCCGAACGGCAGCCTTGTTCATCTTATAGGATATACTGATTCAGACGGCGCAGGTGTGACCGGAATTGAAAAGGCGTTTGATTATCTGCTCAGAACAGACAGGACTCTTTATGCCGGCTTTGTCTGCGACGCGAACGGGCATATAATGGCAGGTTCTCAGATTGAAACAGATACGCTGTACAACCTCAGCACAGGAGGAATACGGCTGACAATCGACAAACAGGTTCAGCGTGCGGCGGAAGATGCGCTGAAAAATTCCGACATAAAAAAGGGAGCTGTGCTTATCTGTAAGACGAAAACGGGAGGAATACTCGCGATGGCGTCTGTTCCGCTTTTTGAGCCGGACAATGTTGAAAAAAGTCTGAACGATAAAAATTCCCCTCTTGTCAACAGAGCTTTGAGCGCGTATCCGGTGGGTTCCGTGTTTAAAGCCGTTGTCGCGGCGGCCGCGCTGGATAACGGGATTTCCCAAGATTATTCATTTGAATGTACAGGCAGTATAAAGGTTGACGACAGAGTTTTCAGCTGCAACGGACATACTTCTCACGGAATGGTGGATATGCAGAAAGCGCTTACCTGCTCGTGTAACTGCTATTTTATAAAGCTGGCTCGGGAAATCGGATACAGACCTGTTCTTGAAGCCGCCCGCGTACTGGGCTTCGGCACTCCGTTTGAAATCGCGCAGAATATTTTTTCCTCGGCGGGAACCGTTCCTTCTGCGGAAAAGCTTCATTCCTCAGGGCAGCTTGCTCTTTTTTCGTTCGGACAGGGAACTCTTACGGCAACAACAATTCAGATCGCGAACGTGTTTTCGGCAATAGGAAACGGCGGAGTGTACGCGGAACCGTACGCGGTAAATTATGCGGCTGATGTCAGCGGAAAAAAGATTTATGAATTCAAGCCCAAAGCACCTGTTCGCGCCTTCAGCGGGGAAAGCGCGGAACAGCTCAAGAATATGCTGAAAAACGTTGTACGTGACGGGACAGCCCAAAACGCGCACTCAGAGCTTTTTGAAAGCGCGGGCAAAACAGCAACAGCGCAGACAGGAGTGTTCAACAGCGACAAAACAGAGAAGCTCTGCACATGGTTCGGCGGATTCTTCCCTGCCGATAATCCGGAATACACTGTTGTCATTCTGAAAGAAGACGGTACTACGGGAGGCGAGGACTGCGCCCCGGTATTTAAAGAAATCGCGGAAAGAATTTACTATATGACGAAAAATGGCGTAGATTAAGGCAATACCTGTAATTAAGGCGAGCAACTTTAATTGTGTGGTATTGCCTTATGTTTTAAATTTGCTTTTATTTGTCAATAATCAATTGACATTTGATAAATAAAATAGTATCATATAACGTAAATTACTATGGATACATATTACATGCTTTATTATATAAAATTTTTCGGAGGAAGATTATTTAATGCAGAACGAGGCAAAAAAGGAGCGTAAATCAAAAGATAAAACTCAAATCGGCTCCAGAAAAAATACAGACAGCAAAAAAAATCAGAGTGTAAAAAAAGGAAACTCAAAAACATCAAAAGCTCAGAAGCCGGAGACGGCAAAAAAATTAAAAAGCGGCAAAACGGTGTCAAAGTCAAAGCAGGCAGCCTCAACCAAGCAGACTAAAACGACTCAGAAAAGGCACACACAGAAAAAGAAAGTACCCGCAATTCCCGTTAAAATCAGCTTCTTAGGCGGATTAAACGAGATAGGCAAAAATATGACGGTTTATGAAACTGAAAACGATATGATCATTGTTGACTGCGGACTTGCTTTCCCTGAGCAGGATATGCTGGGTATCGACCTTGTTATTCCTGATTTTTCTTATCTGAGAGATAACGCCTCGAAAATAAGAGGTCTGTTTATCACCCACGGTCATGAAGATCATATAGGCGCTATTCCGTATTTTCTCAGACAGGTAAATATACCGGTATACGGAACGAGGCTTACAATGGGGCTTGTCGAGGGCAAACTGGATGAACATAATCTGCTGTCAGGCGCGAAGCTTAATGTTATTAAGCCCGGTGATAAAATAAAAGCCGGCGAGTTCACCGTAGAGGCTATTCACGTTAATCATTCAATTCCCGACGCACTGGGCTTTGCCGTAGCCTGTGACGCCGGAACGATTGTTCAGACAGGCGACTTTAAAATCGACAGCACACCGATTGACGGCGGTATGATAGATATTAACCGTTTCGGCGAGCTTGGCAATAAAGGTGTGCTGTGTATGCTTTCGGATTCCACAAACGCCGAACGTCCGGGATACACGGAAAGTGAGCGGAAAGTGGGCGAGTCACTCGAAACTCTGTTTAACAAGGCAGGCAAAAGAAGAATTATTATTGCTACGTTCGCATCTAATGTTCACAGAGTTCAGCAGATAATCAACGCCGCGAAGAAGCTTGGCAGAAAGGTGGCTCTTTCAGGCAGAAGCCTTGAAAATGTAATCTCAATCGGTGTTGAAATGGGATATCTCAGCGTTGATGACGGTCAGCTTGTCAGTATTGATATGATAGATAAATACCCTGAGGAGCAGATGGTGATAGTTACCACCGGCAGTCAGGGCGAGCCTATGTCGGCTCTTTCAAGAATGGCGTTTTCAGACCACAGAAAGGTAAATGTTGGATCTAACGATTACGTTATTATATCGGCAACACCGATACCGGGAAACGAGAAAACAGTCAGCAATGTCATAAACGAGCTTATGAAGCTGGGTGCTGAAGTTATATATGAAAAAACCGACGGAATTCACGTTTCGGGTCATGCCTGTCAGGAGGAACTTAAGCTTATGATGGGTATTGTACGCCCGCAGTTTTTTATTCCGGTTCACGGTGAGCAGAAGCACCTGAGAAAGCATGCCATGCTTGCCGAAAGCATGGGAATTGACCCAAAGAGCATCTATGTTGCGGATAACGGAATGCAGATAGAAGTTTCAAAAGACGGGATAAAAGAAATTGACAAGCTGCCCATGGAGCAGATATTTGTTGACGGCGCAGGAGTCGGCGATGTAGGAAATGTTGTTTTGAGCGACAGAAAGCGTCTTTCTGAAAACGGACTTGTGGTTGTGGTTGTTTCGGTTGACGGTATTTCCGGCGAAATTATAGCAGGACCCGAGATTATTTCACGCGGATTTGTATATGTTAAAGAAAACGAAGAGCTTATTGACGACGCGAGAATAACCGCGAGATATATTGTTGAGGACTATATGTCACGCGGAAGCCGCGACTGGGCAACTATAAAGAACAGAATAAGGGACGCGGTTTCAAAGCTCATGTTTGAGCAGACGGGAAGAAATCCCATGATTCTTTCCATTATTATGGAGGTTTGAGATGAAATTCAGAAATTTCATTCGTGAGTTTCCGATTTTTACGGCAGCTGTTGTTGCCGCGGCTGTTTTCGCGGCGGTAACGGCAGTAATAAGCGATAAAAGGCTTGCTCTGGCAGAGGGGATTATTATTGCCGCTTTTATCGTGTTTGCGATTGTATATTATTCTGTTCTGAGAAAAAAGAAGCAGGATATGCTCGGCCGTATTTCCGAGGGACTTGATTTCGCGGACGGAAAAAGGAGCGAGAATTTTCCGTTTCCTGTTCTTGTTACGGATGAAAAGGGCAAGTTTATCTGGCACAATCATCTTTTTGAAAGTGTTGTTTCGGAATATACCGATTATTCGGAGCTGAAAAAGGCTGTTGAGGAGAAGTTTGACGTTCTTTGCGAAACCGGCAGCGTTGGTGTTAATTTAAAATGCAGCGGAAAACAGTTTTCTGTTTATTCGCAGATAGCGGAATCCGGCAAAATTGTTCTTTTCTTTGCGGATAATACAAAGCTTCGTCTTATTGCGGAAAAATTTATGAAAACGCGCCCTGCCGTAATGCTTGTTGCAATTGACGGCATGGACGATATTGAACGCAATTACAGGGACTCAGAAAGCTCCGCCATAAGGAGCGAGATTGAAAAGCTGATTGAAACATGGCTTTCGGAATATGACTGTATCAAAAATAAGCGCGGTGAAAACACCTTTGCTATTGTTACGCAGACGGGTGATATTCAGCGAATGGCTGAAAAAAGATTTGATATTCTTGACGAGGTGCGTTCGTTCGCTTATAACGGCGAGCCTGTAAATGTTACACTGTCAATCGGCGTAGGAGCTTCCGGCGGAGTCAATGAAAGTGAAGCTCAGGCGAGGCAGTCGCTTGAAATGGCGTTCGGCAGAGGAGGCGACCAGGCGGCTGTCAAGCTTCGTGATGAGTATGAGTTTTTCGGCGGTGTTTCAAAAAGCGTTGAAAGGCAGACTCAGGTCAGGACTCGTATTATTTCAAACGCTTTCTGTGAGCTTCTTGACGGGTGCGACAACGTGATTGTTATGGGGCATAAATTCCCCGACCTTGATGCTTTGGGCTCCTGCTTCGGAATTGCCGCAATCGCCAGGGCATACGGCAAGGAAGCTCATATCGCAACGGATATCAATACCGCGCTTTCAAAGCCGCTTATTGAATATATGACCCGCAACGGCTTCGGTGATTATATTATTTCACCGAAGGAAGCAGAAAAAGCGGTAAGAAAAAAGACACTTGTTGTTATTACAGATACTCATATAAAGGGTTTCATGGAGTGCCCCGAGGTTTCGGAAAAAGCGTCAACCGTTGTGGTTATCGACCATCACAGAAAAGCGGTCAATTATATAGATAACGCGATAATCTTTTATCATGACCCGTCGGCATCATCTGCCGCTGAGCTTGTTACAAAGATGATACAGTATCTTCCCGCAAAAATAAAAATCGGCTCTGCGATTGCGGACGCGCTGCTTTCGGGTATTATGCTCGACACAAAGAATTTTGTTCTCAGAGCGGGAGTAGGCACATTTGAGGCCGCGGCGTATCTTAAAGGCGCGGGGGCGGATACCGTCAGAGTCAAGCGTCTTTTTGCGGATACGATAGATGAATACACAAGCAGAAGCGAAATCGTTTCAAACGCGGAGCTTCGTGACAGGTGCGCTGTTTCGGTTTGCGAAAAGAGCCTTGATGAAATACGGATTGTTGCCGCTCAGGCGGCTGACGAGCTGCTTAACATCAAAGGGATTGACGCGTCGTTTGTTGTTTTTAAAACGGGCGATAGCATCAATGTATCGGCGCGTTCACTGGGTAAAATAAATGTTCAGCTTATTATGGAAGCTCTCGGCGGCGGCGGACATCAGACTATGGCGGCGGCGCAGTTTAAAAACGAAACAACAGCTTCAGTTTATAAAAAGCTGATTACGGCAATAGACAACAGAAATATCGGAGGATCAGATTATGAAAGTAATTCTTACTCAAGACGTTAAAAATTTAGGCAAAAAAGGTGAAATGGTTAATACCAGCGACGGTTACGCGAGAAATTTTCTTTTCCCGCGCAAGCTGGCTGTTGAGGCAAACGCGCAGGCGATGACAGAGCTTAAAAACAGAGAAGCTTCACAGAACCATAAAATCGAGGTTGAAAAAGCCGCGGCTAATGAAGCTGCTTCAAAAATCAACGGAAAAACAGTTAAAATCGCCGCGAAAGCAGGTCAGAACGGCAGAATTTTCGGTTCCGTAACCGCAAAGGAAATATCCGAAACAGTTAAGAAACAGTTCAGCGTTGATATTGATAAAAGAAAAATTACCGTTGACGATATCAAATCTTTCGGAACATTTCCCGCGCAGGCAAAATTCTATCAGGGCATCACAGCTGATTTCTTTGTAATGGTCAGCGAAAACTGATTGACAGGGGAATAAAAAATGGACGTTAATTTCAACAGTGACGGCAGTATGCTCAATCAGCCTTTCAGTCTTGAAGCGGAGCAGGCGGTTCTCGGCTGTATTCTGACAGAGCCGTCATGTATGATGCAGGTTCAGGTCATTATAAATGCAGAGCATTTTTATCTTCCGCAGCACAAAGCCATATTTAACACGATGGCCTCACTTGAAGCGGCGGGAGGGAAGATTGACCCGCTTATTGTGCTGAACGCGCTTGTAAACGATAAGGTTTATGATAACGCTTCCGGCAGAAAATATCTTTTTCAGCTTGCTGAAATCGTACCGTCCACGGCAAATGTTGAATCGTACGCTAAAATCGTAAGAGAAAAGTATTACATACGCACTCTTATCAACGCGTCAAAAGAAACAATTGAAGATGCTTCTCAGCAGGAAATCGAAGCTGACCTACTGCTTGACGCGGCGGAACAGCGGATTTACAATATCCGCCAGGGAAGAAGAATGAGCGGTCCGTCAAAGCTGAGCGATATTATTGTCAATGATGTTTACACAACGCTTCAGCATCTGACAAGCGAGGAAAAAGATTTATATAAAGGTTATCCGACAGGCTTCGCGGATTTAGACAGAATAATCACGGGGCTTCATAAATCCGACCTTATTCTTATCGGTGCGCGTCCTGCCATGGGTAAAACCAGCTTTGCGCTGAATCTTGCGCGAAATGTTTCGTATATCGGCAAACGCAAGGTGGTAATGTTTTCGCTTGAAATGACTAAAGAACAGCTTGCGATGCGTGTTCTCGCAACGGAAGCGAGAGTAAATTCAAGTAAAATGAGAACAGGAGAGCTTGACGCGGAGGACTGGGAACGTCTCGGCATGGCAACAGGCGTGCTTGCGGACTGTGAGCTTTATTTTGACGATACCAGCTCCATAACCGTTGCCGAAATGAAGGCGAAGGTTCGCAGAATGAAAGATGTTGAATGTGTTATTGTTGATTATCTCGGACTTATCAGACCCGGCGGAAAGACAGATAACCGTGTTCAGCAGGTTTCAGAGATAACCCGTGAGCTTAAAATGATGGCGAAAGACCTCATGATACCGGTGGTTTGCTGCGCTCAGCTTTCAAGAGGAACTGAGGGCAGGGGAAAATCCCACAGACCCCAGCTGGCGGATTTGCGTGAATCGGGTTCCATTGAGCAGGACGCTGACATTGTTCTTATGCTCTACCGTTCCGATTATTATAAAAATGAAGATGACGACAAAGCTCCTGATGATGAAGACGAAGAACGCGCCGACCAGGCTGAAATCATCGTAGCCAAAAACCGTCACGGTTCCACCGAAACCGTAAAAATGATTTGGGACGCGGACCATACTCTGTTTATGGGTTTGGAGAAAATCAGAAATGATATGTAAAATTAAAAAAACAGCCGAAAAATACGGTATGTTTTCAGAAAAAAGAAGTGTGACTGTCGGAATTTCCGGCGGAGCCGATTCCTGCGCGCTTCTTCATTCGCTGTGCAGGCTTAAAGATGAGTATTCGCTGAATATTACGGCGGCCCACGTTAATCACGGAATACGCGGAGCGGAAGCGGACAGAGATGAAATTTTCGTTAAGAATTTCTGTGAGAAGCTCGGTGTTCCGCTGAAAATTCTTCACGCCGATGTTCCGAAGGAAGCTGAAAAATCAGGTGTCGGACTTGAGGAATGCGGCAGAAAAATCCGCTATGAATTTTTTGAGAGTATTAACCCTGAATCACTTATCGCGACGGCACACAATCTTAATGACCGCTGTGAAACGCTGCTTTTTAACATATCAAGAGGAACATCGGTAAAAGGCCTTTGCTCGATTCCCGCCGTAAGAGGTAATATTATCAGACCGCTTATTGAATGCACCCGGACGGAAATTGAAAGTTACTGCCAAGAAAACGGAATTGAATATATCACCGATTCCACAAATCTCTGCGACATATATTCACGAAACAGAATAAGACTTAATGTAATTCCGCAGCTTAAGGCAATTAATCCGTCGTTCGAGCAGGCGGTGGCAAGGCTTATTGATTCCGCGAATGAAGATGAAGAGTATTTTTCGGAAATAACGAAGCGGATTGTCGCTGATTCCGAAATACCAGGCGGGTATGATGCGGAAAGACTTTCCGTCTGCCGCGCCGCTGTCCGAAAACGTGCGGTAGCTGCAATTATCGAAAAAGAAACAGGCTCCCATCCGGAAGCTGTGCATATAAATAACGTGTGTGCCGTTCTTGACGGCGGTAAAACGCAGGTGCTTTACGGCGTGCGGGTAAAAGTTGAAAACGGAGTGCTTTCATTCGGAGAACAAAGGTTGACAGAAAGCTGGCAGAGAGAATTTTTGCTTGATACGGAAATCATTACACCGAAAAAAGCTCTGAAATTCACAATAATTAATAAAAATGAGTCATTAAAGAAACAGTTTGTTCATAAGAACGTGTTAGACTTTAACTGCATTGTGGGGCAGCTTACTTTAAGAAGCCGAGAATCAGGCGATTCAATAAAGCTCGCAGGCAGGAACTGCACAAAAACTTTAAAAAAATTGTTTACGGAAGAAAAAATTACAGATAAAAACGGTATATGTGTTCTTGCCGATGAGCTGGGAATTGTCTGGGTTGAGGGCTTCGGGTGTGCCGAACGCTGTAAAATATCGGATAAGACGGATAAAATTTTAAAAGTTGCTGAGGCGGCGCACTGTAATTGAGATGTGTTTCTGATTATGAAATAATTACCGGAAAAGGGGAATTGAAATGTCAATGCAGGATGATATCAAAGAAGTTTTTTTTTCGAGAGAACAGATTGATGATATAGTTAAAGGTCTCGGCAAAAGAATCAGTGAGGATTATAAAGACAAAAATCTGCTTCTTGTAAGCATTCTTAAAGGCTCAGTGGTTTTTATGGCTGACCTTATGCGCTCGATAGATATTCCGTGCCGTATAGATTTTATGTCGGTTTCAAGCTACGGTTCGGGAGTTAAGACCTCGGGCATAGTAAAGATTCAGAAAGACCTTGATATAAATCTTGAAGGTTATGACCTTCTGCTTGTTGAGGATATTCTTGACAGCGGCAAAACTCTGTTTTATGTCAGGGAAATGCTTAAAACAAGAAATCCCGTTTCAATCAGAATCTGTACTCTTTTTGATAAGCCTGACCGCCGAGAGGCGGATATTCACGCGGACTATAAGGGAGTGTGTGTTCCTGATAAATTTATCGTAGGATACGGACTGGACTACGATGAAAAATACAGAAATCTTCCGTATATCGGTGTGCTGAAACCCGAAATTTACGGTGAAATATAAGCAATGCCGCACATTCGAGGTATGTTTCTGAATTGTGAGGTATTGCAAAAAATGCGGATAATCCGTGAGGAGTGAATTATTTGGAAAATAAAAACAAAAATGACCGCTCACCTACGCCGAACAAGCGTAAGGGGCTGACGGCACTGATATATATTCTGGTGCCGATTATTATTGTTGTAGGCATTATGTATGCAACAAAATCAACCAAAGAGGTTGAAACCCAGTACTATCAGGTAGTTCAGTATTTTGACAGGGATCAGGTTGAAAAATTCACCCTGAATCTCGGCTCAAGAGTACTTGATTTCAAGCTCAAAGGCGAAAAAGCACCTAAAAAATATACTGTTCCGAATGTGAGCGTTTTTTTGGAAGACATTAACGAAACAGTCCGTGAGCATAACAAAAACGCAAAAACGGAAGATGAGATGATTAAGTATCAGTATACCAATAGCTCGTCTTCTTGGGCAATCAGCCTTATTCCGTATATTCTGATTTTCGGCTCATGCATACTGTTCTATTTCCTTATGAAAAAACGTCTTGATGCCGCGGGAGGAGATATGAGCAAAACGCTCAACTTCGGCAAGGTAAGAGTTAAAACTCCTAAGGATGACGGCAGAAAGACAACCTTCGACCAGGTAGCGGGTGCGGATGAAGAAAAAGAAGAACTTTCCGAAATGGTTGAGTTTCTCAAAGAGCCTTCAAAATTTAATGCTTTGGGCGCGAGAATTCCTAAGGGCGTGCTTCTCGTAGGCCCTCCCGGTACAGGTAAAACCCTTCTGGCGAGAGCTGTCGCAGGCGAAGCTGATGTTCCGTTTTTCTCAATTTCAGGTTCTGATTTTGTTGAAATGTATGTCGGTGTCGGTGCTTCACGAGTAAGGGATTTGTTTGATAAAGCAAAAAAGGCATCACCTTCTGTTATATTTATAGATGAAATTGACGCGGTCGGAAGACACAGAGGCGCAGGTATGGGCGGCGGTCACGATGAACGTGAGCAGACTCTTAACCAGCTTCTTGTTGAGATGGACGGCTTCGGAAAAAATGAGGGCGTTATCATTATCGCCGCTACCAACAGACCTGACATACTTGACCCCGCTCTTTTAAGACCCGGCAGATTTGACAGACGTGTTACGGTCGGTTATCCCGACACGAAAGGCAGAGAGGAAATTCTCAAGGTTCACGCAAAGGGTAAGCCGCTCGCACCTGATGTTGACCTCAAAGTTATAGCAGGTTCAACAACGGGCTTTGTGGGAGCGGATCTCGAAAATCTTCTTAATGAATCCGCGCTTCTTGCGGCACGCCGCGGCAAAAAGGCAATCACTATGGAGGAAATCAAAGAGGCTACTGTCAAGGTGGTTGTCGGAACAGAAAAGAAATCCCATAAGATGAGCGATAAAGAAAAACGTATGACGGCATATCATGAGGGCGGTCACGCAATCGCCAGCTTCTATCTTGAGCATCATGACCCCGTTCACGAGGTTTCGATTATCCCCAGAGGCATGGCCGGAGGATATACAATGTATATTCCCACAGAAGATAAGCCTTATGAATACAAAAACGAAATGCTCGATAATCTTGTATCTTTGCTCGGCGGCAGAGTCGCTGAGGAGCTTGTGTGCGGCGATATCTCAACAGGTGCGTCGAACGATATTGAAAGAGCAACTGAAATAGCGCGTAAAATGGTTACCAAATACGGTATGAGCGATAATCTCGGTCCCGTATGCTATTCGGAGTCTAATGGTGAGGTTTTCCTCGGCAAGGATTTCGGTCACGCCAAAAATTTCTCTGAATCAACCGCAACGGCTATTGATAACGAGATTAAGTCGATTATAAGCAACGCTTATAAAAGAACTGAGGATATTCTTTCACAGCATATTGATAAGCTTCATGAGCTTTCCGCGTATCTTGTTAAGCATGAAAAGATTGACGGTGAGAATTTCATCAGGCTTATGAACGGTGAGCTTTCTGCGGAACCCGAATCGGAATCCGCAGCGTTCAGCGAAACAGTCGAATAATCAAAAAGCCGTGTTCTCTTTTCGGAATACGGCTTTAAAAATATATCTTGAAATTTTATAAAAATAATTGTAAAATGGGATTGAGATATTGGTATAAAGGAGGCAGCGTTATGAAAAAAATTATCACAATCAGCCGTCAGTTCGGTTCAGGCGGAAGAAGTATCGCAAAGGAAGTTGCCAAACGGTTGGGCTATGACTATTATGATGAAGCCCTTGTTAAAGAGGTGGCTGAAAAAACAGGTTTTGCTCCTAAATATATCGAGGAGGAGGGTGAATACGCTCCGGGCAAAAACAAGTTTGCTTATGCGTTCCTTACTCCCGTTCCGCACGGATTGGGAACAGGCATTTCCGCCACTGATTATCTTTGGAACAGCCAGCGTGAGGTTATTCTGAAACTTGCCGAAAAGGGCAACTGCGTAATCGTCGGCAGATGCGCGGACGCGATTCTGGAAGACCGTGATGATGTTCTTAATGTTTTTATTCATGCCGATACCGCATATAAAGCGGAAAGAATCGTGCGACTTTACGGCGAAACAGACAAGTCGCCTGAAAAACGTCTTAATGAAAAAGATAAACGCCGCAAGGTGAATTATGACCACTTTACGGGTAAAAGCTGGGGAGAGGCAAAGAATTATGATGTTTCGCTCAACAGCGGAGAAATAGGCGAAAATAACTGTGTTGAGATAATTGTAACTCTCGCGAAGGCTCTGTAAAGAACAGCGACAAATTTATAAATAAAAAGAAAGGCAATGCCGCATATTGAAGCATGCGGTATTGCCTTGTGTTGCACTGAACGACTGCCGTATCCTTTCAGGAAACACGGCGGTCTTTTATTTACCTTCTTTAGCGTCTTCAGCTTTGAGGAACGCGGCGCATCTGCCGACTTCTTCAAGACCTGTCGGGTCAAGACCTTC
Organism: Acutalibacteraceae bacterium; assembly: GCA_045597925.1. Taxonomy (GTDB): domain Bacteria; phylum Bacillota; class Clostridia; order Oscillospirales; family Acutalibacteraceae; genus CAG-488. The sequence goes on along the minus strand of JAZLLB010000073.1, from coordinate 23,120 downwards.
ACTCTCTACTATGATTTTAAATCCGAGCTCGATGGCTTTTCTGCGAACTTCAGCGGCAGGTGCTTCGCCGTCACCCAAAGATTTGCCTATACCGCCTTTGAACCCGTCTTTAAGATGTATAAGCCGGATTCTGTTCTTATACTTTTCAAGAAATTCCAACGGGTCAACATCTGCGTTGAACACCCAGTATGTATCAACCTCAAGAGTGATATTACTGCGCTCAAGAATTTCGTATTCGGGAATAAGTCCGTCTTCATTCGGCTTGAATTCACGGTCGTGATTGTGATAACCGAGCTTGATTCCCGCGGCTGAGAGTTTTTTCTCAGCGTAATTCATTCTGTCAAGAAAAATGTCTATATTTTCTTTTGTTGAAAGGTCGGCACCGGGAACAATAATATTATCGCATCCGATTGCCTTGTGGTATTCTATTGTGGCTTCAATATTATCTTCATCAAGCGAACCAAGACCTGTATGTGTTCCGGCGGCGGTGAGTCCGTTTTCTGTGAGCATTGCCTTGATTTCCTCAGCAGTATGACCGCCGAAGCCTGCAAATTCAACGAATTCATAACCCATTTTCGCTGTTTCTGAAAGAGCGAGCGCCATATTTTCGCCTGTAATATCTCTCAGGCTGTACATCTGTAATCCGTAGTTCATAATAATCCTCCTATAATAATCAGGGATTGCCGCCGAAACAGCAATCCCGTTCTAACAGTTTAAAGAAGGCTTGCGGCTGCCTTGTCAAGCATAATAACCGCGTCTGCGTGCTCATTAAGAATTGACGCGGGGAGCTGAGGCGTAACTCCGCCTTTAATCATGCCCTCAATTGCCTTTGCCTTTGATTCGCCCGTTGCGATAAGCAGAATTTTCTTTGCTTTCATGATTGAACCGATACCCATTGTAAGAGCGTATCTGGGCATGGGAACATCGCCGAAATACTTCTGGTTTGAGTTAATCGTACTCTGTGTAAGAGTAACCTTGAAGGATTCATCTGTAAACGCGTCGGCAGGCTCGTTAAAGCCGATATGTCCGTTTGTGCCTATGCCGAGAAGCTGAATATCAATTCCGCCCGCGGCAGCAATAGCGTCAGAATAGCGTTTGCTTTCATTTTCCCAATCCTCAGCGTTGCCGTCAAGAAAATTCACATTTTCCTCTTTAACGTCAACATGATTGAAAAGCTGCTCATGCATGAATGTGTAATAGCTGTTTTTGTCGTCCTTGGGAAGGTCGCAGTATTCATCAAGATTGAATGTCTTTACCTTTTCAAAGCTGACCTTACCGTCTTTATAGGCTTCGATAATTTTGCCGTAGGTGGGAACAGGAGTAGCACCTGTTGCCAAGCCTAAAACAGCGTCATTTTTTTCATTAATAATGTCAACGAAGAGCTTCGCGGCTGCAACCGCGATTTCTTCGGCGTTTTCAAAAATCTTAACTTTCATTTTAAAAATCCTCTTTATGTATTAATTTTATTAATGATTAAGTGAATCAACCAGCGCTTTAAAAGCGGAAACAGTTGAAGAACCCGCTCTGTAGCCTGTCGCGACGATTTCTTCATTTACGCCGGAAACAATACTGCTGTAGTCGTTGTCGGTAAGTATATATCCTATCTGGTCGTTTGTAAGACCGAATACAAGAAGGTCACGATCCGCGCCGACGATATCCTGAAGTGACGGATAATTCCATTCTTCGCCTCTGTATGAGTTCGCGCTTGTCAAAGCACCGCCGTAAGCTATTGACGGTTCAAGCTCACCGGGAATAATCGCGACAGCCAGCTTATCGCCAAGCTCCATATATCCGATTTCGGTAATGACCTCAAGCTGACCTTTATTCTTAACTGCAAGATTCGTAACAAGTCCCATCTTTGCAGCGAAGATAAGAATTTTGTTTGTTACAGGCACTCTGTATTCAATAAATTTAATGTTGAGAAGCGGTTCAACAAGAGTTTCCTCAACATCAGCATCAACAAGCTTCTGACCGAGCTCTGCGCCGAAGTATTTAAGTCTCTCAAGTCTGTCCATGTCACCGTATTTTTCAATAACAGGGTCATTGTCGCCGGTTATAGCAAGCTCCGCACCCTGAATAAGCATGAAGTTTGCGCCGGCTTTATTGACAACCTGCTCCATGTAATACGGATAGTCACCTGTAACGTCAGTGCCTGCCGCGCCGTTGCCTACACAGTGAATCGCGGAATTGCACAGCCATGTTTCTTTTGCGGATTCACAATCGGGAACAAAGCGGAGACGGTGAATGTCAGTGTCATAAACCATAGGCTCACGCTTATCGTAAATAAATTCAGCCGCGTCAATTTCAGAATAATAAATTGAGCCTGTCTGCATATTACTGTATGCTTCACGGATAGCCCCTGATGTTACATTGAAAAGATTTTCCATGAACTCTGGATTCTGTCCGTTTACAAGCCTCTTGTCGGGTGAAACAAAAATGTTGATGATGTTTGTGAAAGGATTCTTCGCAAGCATTTCAAGAATATTGCCGTTCATACCGAGAGTGTCAACGCATGAATGCTGATGAAGAACGGAAATATTGATGCTGATTATACCGTTTTCTTTCGCGAAATCCGCAAGTCTCGCACGGATTTCTCTTACATCGGGAAGCGGAAGACCGAATGCGTCAAGGCACGCGAACGCAACTGTTCCTCTGCCGCTGCCGTCGTTAAGGCATACAACTCTTACACGCTGGTCGTCGTTAACAGAGGTCGCCGCTTTGTTGAGAGAAAGACTGCCGCCGACATAATGCTTGCCGTCAAGCTCGTTGCCGGTCTGCAGTGAGGCACTCGCGTAGCCGAGGCTCCAGTGTGTGTCCTCCGCGGCTTCATCAAGGAACTTTTCCGTTCCGGTACAGAAATTTTCCGTTTTATAATCGGCCGCTTTCTGAAATTTAACAGACGGAGTTAAAAAGCTGATAATTCCTACAAGTCCGTCAATAAGATAGTCAGCGATACCGTAAAGAACCTTCAGCATGGAATCTGAAAAGGCCGATGACGGTGAAAATTTAATGTTCTTTATCGGACGGATAAGGTTCATGATATTTTTTTCTGTCGGGAGAGGAGACGTTACCGTGTCAGTGCCGCTTTGCGCATTGGCAGAGGCGATAAGCGACACAGGTTCTTCACCTTTAATCTCTTGCGCGAATGCCGCCACGCCCGAGCAGGTAAGCAGCATTACAATACTCAGAACAACTGCGATGATTTTTTTCATAAAGCTCAACCTTTCTGAATAGAATTATATATATTGTACCATATTGTTTCTTATTTTACAATAGAAAGAAGGATATTTTTATGAGCTGCTGCATTACCGATATGCGCAATAAGGAGGTTATCTGCCAGTGTGACGGCAACCGTCTGGGGAACGTTGACGACGTTGAATTCGACATCAAAACAGGGCAGATAACCTGCATAATTATCTACGGAAGGGGCAGGCCGTTCGGCAAGGGATGTGATATTAAAATCCCGTGGGATAAAATCTGCGTTGTGGGCGAAGATACAATTCTTGTGGACTACTGCCCGCCTGCCGTCCCGAGCCAGCCTAAAAAAAGATTTTTCTGAAAAGAACACGGATTCATCTGACTTTCACGCCATATGAATCCGTGCTTTTATTCTGCGATTACAATTTCCGTATCATACCACTGCTCCTGAAATTTTATCCGCTCATAAATCTCCCGTGCGGTGTATTTTTTATTAACTTCAATAGTGTCACTTGCTTTCGCATAATGATAGCTTGTTCCCTCGTCACGGATTGCCTTTGTAGGGATAACAATTCCGCAATCCTCAATATTTTTATCAAGAACTCCGCAGTTGCCCAATAATATGAGCCGCTTGCTTCCCATTGCTATCAGTTCTTCATACATACCTACGCACATTGGTTCGCCCGCCCACGATTGATACATCGCAAAGCGTTTTCCCTTATACTCTACCTCATACACCGGGCTGATACCTACTGAAGAATGAAGCTCGGCAATCCGCTTTGGCTCAAAATATGTAAGAACCTTTTCAAACAGATGCCTTGAAAAGCACGATATTGTAACTTCGGGAAAGTTGTCAATTTTTGAAACTAACTTATCCGGATCAATTATTGCTTCTCTGCACGAATCAAATTCTTCCAATATCATTTTTTATCCCTCCTGATAACAAACGGCACCTCCCGAACGGGAAGTGCCGAAAATATATTCTGTCTGTAAATTAAATCAACGCAGACAAAACGGCACTTCGGTATATAAATTCATGATTCATCACCATTGTCATTTTGTCCGCCTCCTTTGATTTATTAGTTAAGATTTGCTTTGAGTGTTTCAAGTTCTTTCTTAAGCTCTTCGGGAAGAGTCTTGCCGAACTTGCCGTAGAATTCTTCAATTCCCTCTGTTTCTGTCTTCCAGAGAGCCTTGTCAACGTCAAGAATGCTCTTGAGAGAGTCAAGTGAAACTTCACCCTCAAGACCTTCAAGGTTGATGTCCTCTGCCTTGGGAAGATAGCCGATAGCTGTTTCGTCAGCGTCAACCTCGCCCTCGCAGCGCTTGATTATCCATTCAAGCACACGGAGATTGTCGCCGAATCCGGGCCACATGAAGTTGCCCTCATCATCTTTGCGGAACCAGTTAACATTGAAGATTTTGGGAGCCTTATCAGCGTCAAGTGTTTCGCCGATGTCAATCCAGTGCTGCCAGTAGTCGCCCATGTCATATCCGCAGAAAGGAAGCATTGCCATGGGGTCACGGCGTACAACACCTACCGCGCCTGTTGCGGCCGCTGTAGTTTCGGAAGCCATGATTGAGCCTACGAACACACCGTGGTTCCAGTCTCTTGACTGATATACAAGAGGAGTAAGAGCCGCGCGTCTGCCGCCGAATACGAACGCTGAAATCGGAACGCCATCGGGATTCTCAAACTCGGGGCTGATGCAGGGGCAGTTCTTCGCGGGAGCTGTGAAACGGCTGTTGGGATGAGCGCCTTTTTCGTCGCTTTCCTTACCGTTCCAGGGCTGACCTTTCCACTCGATTGCGTGCTCGGGCGGATTCTTGTCAAGACCTTCCCACCATACTGTGTTGTTATCAAGGTTAAGAGCAACGTTTGTGAAGATTGTGCCGCTCTTTGTTGAAGCAAGCGCGTTGGGGTTTGATTTTTCGTTTGTGCCGGGTGCAACGCCGAAGAAACCGTTTTCGGGATTGATAGCGTAAAGTCTGCCGTCAGCGCCTTTTCTTATCCATGCGATATCGTCGCCTACACACCATACCTTATAGCCTTTCTTTCTGTACCCTCCCGGAGGAACAAGCATAGCAAGGTTTGTTTTGCCGCAGGCTGAGGGGAACGCCGCGCAGATATATTTAACTTCACTCTTGGGATTCTCAACGCCGAGGATGAGCATATGCTCTGCCTGCCAGCCTTCGTTTTTGCCCTGATATGAAGCGATACGAAGTGCGAAGCATTTTTTGCCGAGAAGTACGTTCCCGCCGTAAGCAGAGTTAACTGAAATAATTGTGTTGTCCTGCGGGAACTGGCAGATATATCTGTTTTCTTCTTCAACATTGCATTTGCAGTGAAGTCCGCGAACCCAGTCGTTGTTATCATCGCCGAAAGCGTCCATAACAGCCTTACCGACTCTTGTCATGATTGACATGTTGAGAACAACATAGATTGAGTCAGTAACCTCAATGCCTACTTTTGAGAACTTTGAACCTACGGGGCCCATTGAATAAGGTATAACATACATTGTTCTGCCCTTATAGCTGTCTCTTGCTATGTCATAAAGCTTTTTGTACATAACAGCAGGGTCTTCCCAGTTGTTTGTGGGACCTGCCTCTTCCTTTGTGGGAGCGCAGATAAATGTTCTGCCTTCAACACGTGCAACGTCGTTGGGCTTTGTTCTGTGAAGATAGCAGCCGGGAAGAAGCTCCTCGTTGAGCTTTGTCATTTCGCCTGTTTCGCAAGCCTCTTTGCGAAGTGCGTTGAGCTGCTCTTCTGAGCCGTCAATCCACATAACCTCATCAGGCTTTACAAGGTCAATTTTTTCATTGACCCAGTCAAGAATTGATTTATTATTGGTAAGTGCCATAAAATAATTCTCCTTTCAGAATTACTCAAATATTAACGAATTTATGAATAGCATAGTATCCAAATTTTGACTTATATATTATATTCTCTTTCCTGTTATAATTCAACTCAAAATTTCAAAATAATTTTGATTGATTTTGTTGTTTTTTTGTCATATATTACAAATCCCTGGTATAGTATTACCCGAAAGTGCCAAGAATATTTTAAAAGGCATATGTCTGAAAAGGAGGAATTTTATGAAGCAGCATGAATCACAGTACCGCAGGCTTCTGCACAATTATGTGTGCGTGACGGTAATAATAACCAGCGTGATTTTAATTGTCATGGGAGTTTTCGCCGCTAAAAACAATACGGAGGCTCTTGACTCGGGCATACAGCCGGCTATGATTTACGCCGCGAGGGAAGACGAGGCAATATCGGTAAAAATTGATAAATCTGTTTACACTTCAGAAAAGCTGAGCCGTCTGCCCGCTGAAACAATACTCAGTCTTTCTCCGGCTCCCGTAAGCAATATTTATCTGATTTATAAAAACATCAAAGAGCTGACCGGTGACAGGCTTGACTTTATATTTGAGTATTTCAGCTGAAAGCCAAATAATTTGTTGTAAAAAAATGCGGTATATGTTATAATTACGCTGAGGTGTTTATCATGAAAAAGATTATCAGCGTAATCCTTTCGGTGTTAATGATTTTTCTTGTCGGTTCAACGGCGTTCGCGAAAACCGAGAAGGAAAATGTTCCGATTATAGATATTTACGGCTTCGGCAGAACCAATCTTATTATGGATAAAGGCACGGAAAATGAGATATCTGTATTCATGCCGGAAAAAGACACTCTTGTTCCTGCGATAATGAAGCTCATTCTTCCGCTTGCGGGCTATCTTATCACGGGAAACGCGCATATTTTCGCAAAAGCACTTGTAAAGCAGGGTTCTGCGGTACTTGGGCCGCTTCGCTTTAATGATGACGGTGAGCCTGTTTACGACAATATTTCGCTTGAGCGGGGGCCTGACAATTTCACTTTCCGCTATGACTGGCGGTATGATGTTATGGATACGGCAAAAATCCTCAACGAGTACATTCAGCAGGTTAAATCCGAAACAGGCTGTGAAAAGGTTGCGCTTATGCCTGAAAGCATGGGCGGAGCGGTTACTATGGCATATATTTATCAGTTCGGCTATGAAGATGTTCATTCTGTGATTCTCCGTTCCTCGGCAATGGAGGGAATCACCCTTATGGGCGAGCTTTTTACAAGGCAGCTTAATGTCAAAACATCTTCTGTTCTCGGATATATTAACGGCTTCTTACTCGGAAGCGGTACGGACAGAGTATTTCTCAGAAGTTTGGTTTATACTCTCGGTACGGTTCCTGTTTCACTTATCGCCGGTATTCTCAACGGATTTTTCAAAAACGAAAAAGATTATGTTTATGATGAATGTCTGTGTGATTTGTTCGGAAATATTCCGGGCATTTGGACTTTTGTTCCTGATGAATACTACGAAGCCGCCAAGGCTTCAATGCTTGACGAAATAAAGAACGCCAAGCTCATTCGGAAGATTGACGTATATCATAAGGAGGTTCGGCCGCGGATTGTTCCCCTGCTTAAGGAGATGCAGGAAAACGGCGTCAAGATTGCGGTGATTTCTCATTACGGGCTTTACGGTGTACCGGTTATTCCGAATGATACATATCAGAGCGATTTTCTTGTTGACACAAAATATACCTCAATCGGCGCAGCAGGTTCTCAAATCGGCAAAACTCTGGGAGAAAATTATGTTCAGAAAATCGATGACGGACATAATCATCTTTCTCCCGACGGTCAGATTGATGCATCAGCCTGCGCGTTTCCCGAGAACACATGGTTCATAAAGGGAATGGTACACACGTGGTATAACGACGGATATGACGAGTTCGTTGACTGGCTTGTTTATGAGAGTGAAACGCCCACGGTTTATGAGAATCCCAAATATCCGCAGTTTATGTATAACAACGCGGAAAATGAGTCCGTTGACCCTCTTAAAGCAGATGACCCAGACCCGATAAATCATAAGTTTTTTAAAACTGTATTCAGCAGAATTTTTAAAAAATAAAAATATCAAGACCGCGGGCTGAAGTTATTGACAAAACAAAAGTTTTTTGGTACAATAGTCCGCGGTTGGTATGGAGAGTTGTCCGAGTGGTCGAAGGTGCAGCACTCGAAATGCTGTGTACGTAAGTACCTAGGGTTCGAATCCCTAACTCTCCGCCAGAAATCAGCTGGAATGTTCACTTATCTGAATGTTTCAGCATTTTCTTTTTGTTTATTGAAGATGTACGGTGTTCATGATAAAGAACGAGAGGTATTTACAAAATGAAAATTACTAACAGCGATAATAGAATAACGTTCAGGTTTAAAAATCATAATTTTCTTCTTATAAATACAATGGAATATACGTGGCGTCTTATTTCCGAAAAGGACGGAAAATTTGATTTCATGGGTGCCGCGCAGACACTTTCAAAGGATTTGGGAGAGGACGGCGAAACGCCTGTTCTTCCTGTATGGGCAGACGAAAAAAACGGCAGAGTAACTGCCGAAGACGGCTCATATGTTATAATCGGCGACGAAGCTGTTTCCTTCTTCCGTTGTGACGGAACACCTGTACGAAAAATTGACGGTATCCGCGATATAAAAGACGGCATACGCGTTTCTCTTGCCGCTTCAAAAAAAGAGAGGCTTTACGGCACGGGCGAACGCTTCAACAGAGTTAACCAGAGAGGCAAACGGGTACATATTTACGGCATTGACCGCTGGTGCTGGAAAGAGGGCAACAGCTATATTCCCGTTCCGATTATTTTCAGCTCGGAATGCAGTGCCGTTTTCTTTAACAGATATGAACATTCCGTGCTTGATTTGGGACTTACAAGCAGGAAACATATTAAAGTTACTCAGAAATACGCGCCTGTTGATATGTATGTTTTCACTCATGACAGCCCAGAAAAAATACTGACGGCTTACTGTAAAATAACAGGCTTCGCGCCTGTTCCGCCGCAGTGGACTTTCGGCACGCTTGTGTGCAGATATCACCCTGAATTCGGCACTCCCGAGGGTATTCTCAACATGACAAAGGCGATGGAGGAAAACGGCTTCCCGTGGGAGGCGGTTATCACCGAGGGCTGGCCCGCATACAACTGCGAGCGCTGGGAAGAGCTGAAAAAAGTCAGTGAAGCGGTTCACTCAATGGGAAAAAAGATGATGGTATACGAGCAGTGCGGCAGATTCCCGAAATTCGCGACTCAGCTCGGTCTTGATGATTCTCACGCGGTGAATTCAGATAAGGGTTATTACCTCAAAGAAACACGCTCAATGAATCTGCTTGATAATTTCCACCATAAAAAAATGCGCTGTGTTGATTTGACGGACAGCCGTTCTGTTATAAAATGGGAGGAAATATGGGACAGGCTGATGAATTATGTCGGTGTTGACGGCGCGAAAATAGATTTCTGCGAGCAGTTCCCCGATGACGAGGGAATAATGTTTTCCGACGGCAGAAATCCGAGAATCGCTCACCACTGGTATCCGACTTATTACAACATTTTAAGATACAGGCATTTCAGCACACGACCCGACGGAGGAATGAATTTTTCAAGAGGCGGCGGAATCGGCATACAGAGAGCACCGTTTGTATGGGCTGGCGACCAGCGCAGAGAATTCAACTTTCTCGGTGCCGTAATTAAAGCCGCGCTTTCTCTCGGATTCTCGGGTGTCCCGTTTGTCAGCTGGGATATGGCGGGGTACAGACCGTCGTTTCTTCTGTATGACAAAATAAAAGAAGCGAATGTTTTTATGCGCGCGGTGGAGTTTACGGCGTTTACGCCCGCAATACAGACCCACGGCAGTGTGAAAAGACCTTACGATTTTGATGAACACACAAGAGACGTTTACAGAGCCTACACCACACTTCATGATGTGATAAGACCGTATATTGTTCATCAGGCGGAAATCACGTCAAAAACAGGACTTCCGATGATGCGTCACCTGTTTATGCAGTTTTACAATGATAAAAAGGTGTACGGCATAGAAGATGAATATATGTTTGGTGAAGCACTGCTTGCGGCACCTGTTCTGAATAATTCGCGAAAAAGAAATATTTATCTTCCCGCGGGGGAGTGGGAGAATATTTTCACGGGCGAGAAGTTCAGCGGAAATCAGACTCTTAAATCGTATAAGGTTCCTCTTGAAGCTGTGCCTGTATTCAGAAATCTGAAAATAAAAAATTCAGTGCTTGATGAGGCACTGAAAAACGGAAAGAAATATACGGATGAAATCGTGAGCCTGTACAGATAAGGCTCATGATTTGTCGGGGCTGCCAACGACAGCCCCGCTTAATTTTTTACCTTGATTTTATCTGTGACTTTACAATGTGAAAAACCGCTTTGCCGCCGTTTACGATGTACTTTGAAAGATTTCCCGAAATTCCGTTAAGGATGGGATTCCTTAATTTAACATCTGAATCAGCCTGCGATTTTATTTCCTTAAATTTTACATTATCCTCATAATACGGCTGAAGAAGCGCGTCTTCGGGCGCGGTTACAACAGTTCCGTCGGCAAAAGCGACGGCTTCGGAAATGTCATTTTCGTCAGTGTTTCCTTTCGGATAGGCATAGAGAGCCATTACGGCGTTTTCACTGTTTCCGTTATATGACGGCGCGATTGACTTTCCCTGCGGTGTGACAAGAGTATATGTGTTCAGAACCTCGTCGTTAGCTCTGCCCCAGTGATGACGCTGCCTGCCGTAGTACGTTCCGAACATATTCATGTGAACGGTACCGTTAGAGCTGAGCCTCATGGGGCAGTGAGCCATGGAAGAAAGCACCTGTCTTGAATTCGCTATTATCAGTGTGCTGTTCATATCACTCAAGCCCACAATTCCGGCGGTCAGCTGATGATTGAATGAATCAAGCGAACGGTTGGCTTGATCGCTTTCATAAAACGAAGCGGTTCTGTATGATGAAATATCACCTGAGAAATTACGCTTGATTACGCTGATGTCCCCGCTGAAAAACGGAGTAAACTGAAGCATTGCGGCTTCCTGCCATTTCATGTCGCTGTATCTGCCGAGAGTGGAGTTTTCAGTTGAGATGGAACTGTTCTCAACAGTACGCGGGTACTGAATAAATGTGTGGACAAATATTGCATCGCTTGAGCCTGTTTTGAAAAAGTCATAGTCAAAATGTCCGCCGCTTAATTCATTAGGCAGATGAATTTCACCTGAAACGCGCACACCTTCACCGGAACCGGCGCAGCTGATCGGTCTGAGACTTTTGCCTGAGAAAGAATACTTTTTGCCGTTATATCTGATGAAGCTTTTGAGGAACTTATTCGTTCCCAGAACTTTTTCACCGCACATGACACTGTAAATTTTGCCTGCCGGTGAGAACTTTATTTCAAAGCTGTCTGTTTTAATCTTATTAATCTCTTTCGGTTCTTTTGCTTCGCCGATTTCGGCCTTTATCGTGTATTTTTTCTTTACGCTGCTGAATCTCATTATCAGAAATATGCTGCTGTTTCCGCTGTCCGCAAAAACTGCGGTGTAGTCATTCAGATCCGCACCTGTAATTTTAAGACGGCTGATATCATCAATTCTTTTTTTAAGTGCCAGCTGAACGCATTGAAACCCGCTGCCGTTTATGTTGTGAACGGTGATTTTACTGCTTTCCGGCAGAGCGGATTTTTCGGCAGATACAATTTTTTCCGCCAGCTCGTCAGCTTTCTTTTCCCGCTGAATATTGAGTACCGGTGTAGCCAGTCCGAAATGCGTTGTTGAAAGCAGGAGAACCCTGTCCTTAAAAGAGGGTGACTCGGAATCTTTTTTTGCGTTGACTTTCGCCATTGCTCTCGCCCGCTCTATCGCGGTCCATATCTTTCGGTTATACGGCTTTTCAGACCATGAGGCGTATCCTGTGAAGTTGCCGTCGGCGGTGTCCTGTGTGAATTTAATACTGCCCAGCGGATCGTGATTTTTGAGATATCCGCCTACCGTATCAAATACAATATAGTCAAGGTCGGAGATTTCTCTCACAAGTCCGTTGATGCCGTCGGTATTCGCGATTTTATTTTTCACAACGGGAAGATTCATTGTTTCCCAGAAAATAGCGTCAGCGTCCATATTCACAAAAATGAACAGGTCGTTTTTTATTTCGCCCGAAAGCTGTTTCGCTCGAAGCTCTTTTACCCACGCGCGCAGACAGCCCGCGTCACAGATGTCGGAATTGTTATAGGTGGGCATAATTGTCATGCTTTCACCCTTGTATGTGTATGTCAGCGGATTAAAAGCGTATTCATCATCAAGAGCCGGAATGAGTGTTCTGAACGCATCAAACGGAACGCATGAGTAGTAAAGGCACAGTGCTTTAACACCGAGCCTGTTGTAAAGACTTACCTGCGACGGCGTGAACATAACTTCCTGCGGTCTTACTATTTTTTCGTACTTACCGAAAATATCAAGGAGACCGGAGCCTTGCGGATTTGTAACCGCTTTTTCGATTGATTCGGTGAATTCATCGTCGTTCATCGCCGAAAGAGCACCGTTTGAGTAGCCCATGATTATCTGTTCATCACCGTATCTGCTTACTCTGTCCTTCATCTTTTCAATGATGTCGGGGGCATAGCGCGGAAGTATCTGCTCAAGCGAGAAAAAGTTTTCGCAGTCCCATGTTCCTTTTACGGGAATACCCTCGGAGTTGAGATTTGTGAGAGTATCAAGAATGTGCCGGATGATTCTTATATCCGACCCGAAGCCGAGGCTGTCATTGGTGTCGCCTCTGTATGAGTGATAACAATTTACATGAAATCCGAACCCAACGTGAATTTTACAGTCCATTTAATTTCACCTGCTCTTAATATTTACTGCATTATATAATGAGAATAAAAATCAACTTGTTCAAAATCAACTGACTGCGGAAAGAACAAAAAGTAAGACCTTGTGCGCAGATACACAAGATCTCAGCACATTGAAAAAATCCTAAAGTGCTTTATTTTACTTGCTTTCAATTTTAGATATAAGAGTTCTGCCGATTGAATGGAGCAGACTGTATGCCGCGGGCATAAGCTCCTCAGGGTAATTTCTGAAAAGATTATCCGCTTCGAAAGTAAAATCACCCTTATAGTTTATATCCGCAAGAGCCATGGTGATTTCTTCCCAGTCAAGATTGCAGAAATACGGAGGAAGATGCTTGTCTTCTTTATAATTATTATCGTGGACATGAAGGCAGCCCAGTCTGTCGTGCCCCAGTGATTTTATAAGCTGAGGCGCAGTTGTTCCCACAAGCCCCGCGTGACCGATGTCAGCACAAGCGGTAAAATAGTCAGGGTCAAGCATATCCATCATCTTGCAGAATTCATCACCCACACTGCATATATTAGGGACAATATACCCTCTGAGTCTGTCTCTGCCGAACATGTTCTCGACAGCAACTTTAACATCGTATTCCTTACAGACGGGAATAAGTCTGTTATAAAACTCAAAATTAAGCTGAAGATTTTCTTCGCTTTTTCTTCCGAAATCCGTAGGATGAACAACAATGTTTTTAACGCCTAAAATCCCCGCGATTTCTATTGAGCGAATAATTTTAGGGAAAATTTTTCGGTTGTATTCCTCATCGTTTACTTTATAGCAGGGGAAAGGCGCGTGTGCCTGATTAAAGAATTTTCCGTATTCTTCCGCAACTTTTTTAAGCCGGAAAATATACTTTTCAAAATCAGCTGTGTTTAATACGCAGTCATCGTCCTGCATCGCGAACATCGAATAATCTATGGCGTCAAATCCGGCTTCACATATCCAGCGGATTGCTTTTTCCTCACCGAATCTTTTGCCTGCGATATCTGTCTGTGTTGATAAATACATACTGCCCAGTCCTTTTATTTATAGAGAATATACTTACAGATAAGATGACCTGCGAAGTACATTTTGTGCTTTACCGCCCAAAACATCCACCAGTCAAGGCTGTTGCTTTTTATTTTATTTATATCAAACTGTCTGAAGGCCTTTTTCACCATTTCGGTTTGTGAGGCTTTTCTGAACATAAGATATTTGTTCCTGTTTTTACTTTGATAAATTCTCGCTACGATACAGGAAGAAAAAATATTGCACAGCGTAAATTCGCCTGCATCTTCATAATATCTGCTGCTCTGCTTCACGCAGTATTTTTTATAGTTTTCATCTCTGATTCTGTCATATTCGGAAAAATGATCTATGACTTTTTCATCAAATACTTTGTCTTTTCCTTTACTTATACCGTTGCTTCTGTCACGGTAAACGTACGGATATCCCTCAGCGAAAACCGTTTTCTCCGCAAGGAAAAACGCGGAGGAATTAAACAGTGGATCTTCAGCGTAGATTAACCTTTCTTTAAATTTGATGTTGAAACGCATAATAAATTCTGTTTTGTAAATGTTTCGCCACGCATAAGTATAAAGATGCGATGAACAGGCGGTTTCAGCCAATTCCGCCATTTTGTTTTTATCAACATCTCCAATATATTCGAGTTTTGATTCAGCGATATCGCCGTCAAAATGCTTGTAGTAAAACCCGAAATGGAGAATATCGGCATCGTCATTAAAATATTTTGATATCGTTTCGAAAGCGTTTTCAGGAAGATAATCATCGCTGTCAACAAACCAGATATAATCACCGGTTACATACGGGATTCCGGAATTCCTCGCCATAGACGGGCCGGAATTTTTATTATGTATAACTGTTATGCGTGAATCTTTTTCCGAGTATTCATCGCAAATTGCCGGGCAGTTATCGGGAGAACCGTCATCTACAAGAATTATCTGAAAATCCATGCCTTTCTGATTGAGAATTGAGTCTATGCACTCTCTGAGATATTCTTCGACCTTATATACAGGAATAATAAAACTGATTTTCGGCATGCACTCACCTCTGATTAGAGTATTTTTGCAATTATCTGGCTCAGGTATTTCGGGTCGTCGGCCTCACCGACTTCACGCATGGCTTCATAAACCAGCTTGTTTTTAACAGGCTGCTTGCTCTGCGCACCGGCGAGAAACCACTCATATTCTGTGTCAATATTACCCATATCAATTGCCTGACAGCCCTCAGCGGCAAGGTCGTATGCCATAATTGTTGCAGACGGACCGAGCGCGAGGATATAGAGAATATCTTTGCCGTATGATTTTACCTCTTTTAAAAGCTCATCATATTTTGAAAAGCACTGCGAAGACGGGCCGAGAATTCTCCTGATGCTTTTTGCGTTGTCAAATAAATCGTTACCCATTCCCAAACGGCTTTTTTCGCCTTCGACGATAATAACATCTCTGTTTTCCCATATTTTTTTTACAAGCTCGAAATACTCTTTGCAGCCGTTTTTTTTATCTTTAAGATTCATATAATTTCTGGAGATAAAAGCGTTACCGTAAACCTTGCCGTCTTTCAGTTCTTTGTACCAATATTTTCTGTATCTGGCAAGATGATTTTTCCAAAAGTACACGTTATCGTCATCAAGGACAGAAATCTGCTTTTTATCAAACACCGCCGGCAAACAGACTAAAACATTATCAAGGTCTGAACCCAGAACCTCACGAAGTCTGTGCTGAATTTCTTTAGTTGCAATCTGGTATCTTACATTTGTTCCGTATGCAACTTTTATTTCTGCATCACCGTACCTCGTAACCGAGCACTTTTTATCAATTATGTATTTAACCGTTTCTTCATTGGTCATAACAGACGGAGCTTTTTTAAAAATCACATAAATTTTGTCAAAAACTTTATAGAAAAAATCGGCTGTATGTTTTTTTATGATAAAAAACATATTCCAGAAAAACAAGAGAAATTTTTTCATTATTTTTTTCCTCAGTTTACTTTTTTCACATGAATCTTCGGGAACATCATGTTCCCGTTAAGATGCGGTTCCCAGTTAAGCTCATCAACCTCGTTTGTGTCTTCATCTCCGTTAATAATTTCAAAAGAAAACAGCTCCGGAATCACATCGTGAATATACAGTATTTTGTTTTGAGTTTTCCAGATTTCCATTCCCGCAACATATTTATCGGGAGCGAGAATATTTGCATTTTCAAAGCAAATATCAAATTCGTATTCCCGACCCTTTTCCAATTTTCCTAAGGGCGGGGATTCCGCGCTGCCTAAAACTTTATATGACAAATCCCTTATAATCAACTCAATATAGGGATTATCGCAGTCTTCATTGGCTTTTATTTTCACTCTCATTTTCATGTTTTCGTTATAGTACCATGAAAATGAGTCTTTTTCAAGAATTTCCGCTCTCTGTATAACAGCCATCTGAGTGCCTCTGGGCTTATGATTTTCAACATTAATTACTGTGTCTGTTGTAATATCCGCCGTTTCAGTATAAGCCTCAATTCCTTTTTCAACATCGCCGTCAAAAACCACCTGACCGTTTTTAAGAACAATAACTCTGTCGCAAAGCTGTCTGATTGTGTGCATCTGATGGCTGACATAAAGGATGGTTTTTCCGCTTTCGGATATATTCATCATTCTGGTTATGCATTTGCGCTGGAACTTTGTGTCGCCGACGGAAAGCACCTCGTCAACAATAAGAATATCAGGATCAAGGTGCGACGCAACGGCAAACGCAAGGCGGACAAACATTCCGCTTGAATATCTTTTTACAGGTGTGTCAATAAACTTCCCTACTTCAGAAAACTCAACTATGGTATCAAATTTTGAGTCTATCTCTGCTTTTGTCATGCCGAGAATTGCACCGTTAAGATAAATATTTTCTCTGCCTGTAAGCTCGCCGTTAAAGCCTGTTCCCACTTCAAGCATAGCTGAAACGGTTCCGAGAATTTCTATTCTGCCGTCTGTCGGCTCTGTTATTCTGGAGAGTATTTTTAAAAGAGTGGATTTACCGGCACCGTTTTTTCCGATAATGCCGATTTTTTCACCTTGTCTCACCTGAAAAGTAATACCGTTAAGTGCCCAGAAATCTTCCTTATTATATCTTTTGGTCGGGTGAATCAGATTTTTCCCGATTAGTTTGAGTTTGCCCGCAAAAGAGTCTGGCTTATCTATATTGTGTTTAATAACATATTTTTTCTTAACATTTCTGAGGTCAATGACAACCGGTCTTTCATCCATTTTCGGCACCTCCTTAAACAATATCAACAAAGGTTCTTTCGGTTTTTCTGAAAGCCTTTATACCGAACGGTATAAACAATGCAGTCCACATCAAAGAAACAACAAACGCAAATTTGTTGAACTCCATACCCCGTATGATACACCATTTGAAGGTTTCGAGTATACCTACAGCGGGATTAATACAATAAATCGGCAGCCACCATTTATCACCGAAGTTTTCGTTGACGGAATAGGCAACAGGTGAAATATACTGTCCGAGAGAAAGAAGAAAAGGAAGCGCCTGATTGAGGTCACGCCATTTTACATTGTAAGCGGAAAGAAACAGACCTACCGATAAACCGAGAACAAGCGTCCATATAAGAACTAAAGGCGCAATGAAAATTCTGACGGAAGGAACAAAGCCCGAAGTAAAATGAAAAATAACCATCAGTACAAGCAGAACGGCACATGAAATTGCGGTATCTATCAAAAAAGCAAGCGATGAACCGAGCGGAGAAAGAATTCTCGGGAAATAAACCTTCTGCATAATTCCCGCGTTGCTGATAAAAACACTTGCGCCGCCGCTGATGCCCTTTGAAAGAAGCGCCCACGGAATAAGACCTGAATAAACCATAATCGAATACGGAACATTGCCTTCACTCGCAAGACCGGCGACATTTCCGAAAATAAAAGTCATTATTATCATATTGACAACAGGACTTATAATACCCCAGCCGAAACCGATTATAGTCTGCTTATATCTTACGGTTACATCACGCTTCGCGAAATTGTAAGCCAGCTCCCTGTATCTCCAGATATCTTTCCAATACTGAAAATTATGACCGTTCGGCTCAATAATGGTTCTCTGCATCTCTTTTTTTATTTCTTTGTTTTTAGCCATCTTTTCCATCCTTTTCAATCGCACTTACCTAGCATAATATTTTTTTGTATTATATCACAATATACAATATTTAGTCAATATGAATAAAGATAGTTTTTACAAAAATGTGCAGCGGGCCGAAAAATAATTTGTATTGAAAAAAACGTATTTTATGATATTATATATACAAACCGTTACTTATAGGAGGTATGTGTATGAAAAAAATAATTTCACTTCTGCTTTGTGTCTGTATTATTTTTTCATCTGCGGTAATTTCTTACGCGAAAGCAGAAAAAAACAGCGAAGTAACAGCAGCGAATTCCGTTGAAGAGGCGGCTTCGGTTCTCGCGCAGAGCGGTGAACGGTATCCGCTGGTTATATGTCCCGGCATCAATCACTCGCCGGTTTATGTATGTGATAAAAACAACGATTACATCTGTGACAAAAAAGGCAAGCCGCTCAGCGGAACAATTTTTATCACAAAAACAGATAAAATCGCGGCGGCTGTTTTTAAGTATCTCGCGTTTCCGCTGATTCTTACGCTTCTAACTCAGCATGACTGCGGTTTGTGCAAGGGTGTTAAAAAGATTACAGAAGAAATTTTTTCTTATCAGAAAACAAACGCCGACGGTTCGCATGATTATAATCTGAAGCTGAAGGAGTTCCGCTATCCTCTTTCTGAATTTGATGAAAATTCATTTGACGGTAATTATGACAAGGCGTGGTTTTACCGTATGCTGCCGATTCAGAGATATACCGAAATCGCGGGTGAAGATAACGTATATCTTTATTCCTTCAATCTTTTCGGAAATGTTATGGATTCAGCCGACGGGCTTGACAAATACATTCAGTTCGTTAAAGAAAAAACAGGCTCCGATAAAGTGAATCTTCTGAATGTCAGTCTCGGCGGTTCTGTATTTACCGCTTATATGGACAGATATGTTGACAAGGGCGACATCAATGAGATAGTAAATGTTGTCGCGGTATTTTACGGTTCAAGCGTTTTCGGTGACTTCTTTGCCCGTGAGTGGAATCTGGGTGACAAGAGCGTTTACAGCGATTCGTTTCCGTACATAATGAAGACTGAGGCTGATAATGAGGCTCTCGGATATTTAATCAATCTCGCAATCAGAATTTTCCCCAAAAAAGAGCTGGGAGCGATAATTTCATCATTTTACGACGTTATGCTCGAAAATCTGATGATTAATACCTCACAGTTCTGGGCAACGCTGCCTGTTTCCCGATATGAGGAGCTTGCGGACAGATATCTTTCTGACGCGGCGCATAAAAAGCTTCGCAAAAGCACAGATGAATTTTATCACGCACAGCTTAATCTTGTGGATAACATCAAAAAGTTCAAGGCTCAGGGCGGTGAAATTTCATTTATCTGCGGCTACGGTCTTAAATTCGGTGACGAGCAGTATTCTTTCCTTTCGCTTGTCAACAGCTATGATAAAGTAAACAGTGACGGAATTATCGAAATCAGCTCCGCTTCTCTCGGCGCGACATACGCACCGTCGGGGAAAACACTTTCTGAGGAATATCTCAAATCGGTTAAAGAGCAGAAATATATATCCCCCGATAAATCAGTTGATATTTCAACCTGCGCGTTTCCCGATAACGTATGGCTGTTTGAAAACCAGCACCATGAAATCGGCGGAAACGATGTTGCACTGAGGCTTGCCTCGGAGCTTCTCTGCTTTGACGAAATCAAAGACGTAAACTCAAATCCCGAAAAGTATCCTCAGTTTAACGGTACGAGAAACACAAAATGGGTAACCAGAAGCTATATGCCGAAGGTTGAGAAGCTTGACAGAAGCCAATATTCCGAAAAACAGTTGGCGAAACTTGACTCCGCCGTTGCCGAGACTCAGGCAATGATGAACCGTACTGTTATTGACTCACATAACGACAACGAGATTGTAAGAAAATTCAAAAACACTCTTGCCGATATGGGACTTGAAAAATATGACAACGGCCCGAAAAAAAGCGAGATAACAGGCGTTAAAATCGCAAGATGGCTGAGCGACACGGCATATAAAATTGTCGGGCCCCGGGGATATTCGGAAATTTTTTTCAGATAAAGACAGCCGTTTGTTTAAAACAAACAAATATCTGATAAAAAAATCATACACTATGCTGTCGGATAAAATATTGATTAGCGTGCAGCAAATATGATATAATTGAAAAAATACTTATAACAAGGAGGTATAAGATGGCTGATTGTCCAAAATGCGGAGTGCACCTGAAAATGACCGACTGGCGTCAGACCTGCCCCGAATGCGGAGTCAATATGGTTCTTTATGATTCGCAGGAGCGAATGATGCAGGATGCCGACATTGCTGAGGTTCAGTACTATCACTTTCAGAAAAAAATAGACCGTCTGAAGGCGTCGTTTATCGGCACAAAGCTCGCAATTGTCAGAATTATCACGTCGATTCTTCCCGTGGGAGCGATTTTTCTTCCTCTGGTGAAGGCAAAGGTTCTTGAACCGCTTAAGCCAATGGACGGAGGAATCAGCTTCCTGACCGTCTATGACAGTATCGACAAGTTTAACGGTGATACGCTTGCGGCTGCTATGGAAATCGGGAAAACTCCGGCAATATTTTTGCTTGCATCGATGGGTCTGTTTGTTCTGTCACTTTTAGCCATGGTTTTACATTTCATTCTTCTTACGCTTGCCTGCTCGCCTAAGGGCAAACAGAGAAACATGGCTTTGGATATTATAATTCTTGCGTCAACTCTCGGCTCGGCGATTGCGTTTCTCGCGATGCCCGGCGGCGGAATCGTTGACGGAACGCTCGGTATCGGCGGATACCTTTATATTCTTCTTCAGATAGTGAATGTCGCGGTTGATTTCAAAATTCTCAAAGACGGTATTCCGATTAATCATAAGCAGTGCTATGTAGGCGGAATTCCCATAGAGGAATATTTTGAAATGCAGAAAAAAGGCATGTCAACGCCCGAAATCCGCGCGATTCAGTATGAACGTCTGCAAAAAATGCAGGAAGAAAAAGAAGCTGAGCTTGCAAAGCAGGCTGAGGAAGAAGAAAAGAAGAAAGCAGAGGAGGCGAGTGTAAGTGGCTGAAGATAAAGCTAACCGACAGATTCAGAGTCAGTCATATATGAACCGTATGTTCTGTTCAACCAAAGAGCGCGTTTCCTACATCATGTATAAAGCCTTCGGAGACACTAAGCTGGGCAAATACGATGTCGACTCAGAGCTTTGGCTTTACAAAATGTACGGTGTTAAGCCCACGGCTTACGCGAAGGCTCAGATTGGTCTCGGTATTTACGATATCATCAATGACCCTGTTTCGGCGGCTATTATTGACAATATGCGTACACGCTGGGGTAAATTCAAGCCGTTCCAGTATCTTTCACTTCTCCCGTCTATCATAATGGGTATATTTATTTGTATGCTTCCTGTTCTCGCGAATCAGCTGGGTCTTGACGCGGGACGGAGACTTACCTATTTTATGATTTATAAATTCGCCAACGAGACCGTCAGTGCGTTCTTCGGCGGCGGTGGATATATCGACAATGTATTTACCCCTAATCCCAATGAAAGAACGTCGCTTCTCGTAAGCTCCAGATTCGTAGGCGACCTTCTGAGAAAGTTCCCGGAGCAGCTGGTTTCGATTATTCTTGACATTGCGGGCAACACCATGTCGGAAAAGGCTTATGCTAAACTGATGACCAAGACATTTGTTACAGGTAAATGGATTGTATGGATTATCTCAATGGTTCCCACAATTTTCTGGTACATCAACAGTAAAGAGCGTGTCGCTCAGTCGGAAAAGCCCCCCAATCCTATCAAAGGATTCCTGTCTGTTTTCAGAAACAGACCTCTCCTTGTTTGTACCCTCAGTAACCTTATTGACGGTATCAACATCGGTCAGGGCGGAGACCTCTATTATAATGATGTTCTTCATTTCAATACCCTCACAACAATCGCCGGTATTCCCGGTTCACCGATTTCATACGCGAGTTACGGCTTTGTATCAAAATTCAGAGCAAGATTCTCAACCAAGATGCTGTGGTTCTTCTGCAGAGGTTCAACGTTCTTCAGAGAGGTTCTGTTCCTCGCGGTCGGCTGTATAGGCGGCAAGAAGAAGGGACTGTATCTTAAGAAAGTTCCTATGGTACTTGCGTTTATGACAGGTAACTGCGTTGAGATGTGCTTCTATGCGACTAACCGTGTTATTGACGATGAAATCAACTATGAGGTTCTTGACTACTGTGAATGGAAAAACGGCTACCGCGTTGAAGCGACCGTCAACATGATGAAGGGATACTTCACCAAGGTTAAGGACATTATTCTCAGAGTTATAAACGCATGGCTTCTTGAAACATGGGCAGGCTTTAAAGTAGGCGAAGGTCAGGTTCAGACTATTGACACTAAATTCCGGCTGTTTGTTACGGCATTCGGACCCAAGCTTATATTTGACGCGTTTTGCTTTATCCCCATGTTCTTCTATAATATTGATGCCAATACCCGTACAAGAATGTACAGCGACCTTGAACGTATGCGTTCAATGCGCGCTACAATGGAAAAAGTTAAGGCGGAGGGCGAGGATGCTCCCGCTGCGGAATAAAAAATTCATAAAAGCTGAAGGCGGCCGCTGTAAACGAAATACAGCAGCCGCTTTATGTTTGAACTTTATCTTGAGATTTTTCTGTCATCTTTTATAATTTCGAGTACTTTTTCCAAATCAACGTCATGTTCAAGATGCTCAGGAGTCCACGGAATATAAACATCAACAGGAACGCCCTTACCTGTATAGCGGATGCCGTTATCAATACAGCACAGTCTGCTCTGAGGATAACAAAACCTGAATCTGACATAATTTTTTATAACAACATTTGAATAGTCCTGAATTCCCATTGTATTTCTGCCCACGACCGTAACCTTAGGTGAGCGGCTCATATCGTAAACAAAAGACTCACCGCCGGAGGCACAGCCGTCATCTGTTATAATAAACACCTTTTCAGGATTCTTTTTTCCTTTTACGGTTAAAGCTTCGCAGCTGTCATCTTTTACCCAGCCCTTTCCCGAATTTTTCTCCTGTTCATGTATTGCC
>JAZLLB010000072.1:0-8604 GCA_045597925.1 Acutalibacteraceae bacterium | reverse complement strand
TTCCCGTGAACCACCGCCATATAACGGCGCGTGAAGCTGTGTTCCTTAATCTGCGCCGCAAGCTTTTCGTGAGCATAATCGTTTTTGGCAACAATCAGAAGTCCGCTTGTGTCCTTGTCGATTCTGTGGACAATTCCCGGTCTGATAACGCCGTTTATGCCAGAAAGCCTTTCCCCGCAGTGATACATAAGAGCATTCACAAGCGTTCCGCTGTAATTCCCCGGTGCGGGGTGAACCACCATTCCTCTGGGCTTGTTGACTATCAGCAGGTCATTGTCCTCATAAACAATGTCAAGAGGAATATTTTCAGCTTCAATGTCAAGAGCTTTAAGCTCCGGAGGCGTGAAAAGCACTTTATCACCCGCGCTCAGCTTGTAGCTTTTGGAAACAGGTCTGCCGTTTACAAGCACCGCCCTTTCCTCAAGAACAGACTGAATATGCGAGCGGGTAAAATCCTCAGCCGTCAGAGAAAGAGCCTTATCTATACGCATTCCGTCAAAGGATTCATCAGCGGTGAAACATATAACTTCCACTTTAACGCTCCCTGCTCTTTTTCTTTTTCAAGTCCCTGTAAGTATCCCATACAAGATACCCCATGAGCATAAACGCTCCGCAGGTAACAAGAATATCCGCGAAATTGAACACCGGGAAGTCAATAAACAGAACCTTTATAAAATCCACAACATAGCCCTTTGTGAGTCTGTCTATAAGATTTCCCAATCCACCCGCAATTATCATAACAGACACGGTAAGTAAAAATTTACCGTTGATTTTTTTCAGGATTATCGCGATAATTCCCGCAAGAATAATAACGCCGGTTATAACTGAAAGAGTAACGGTGTTTTCTGAAAATGTACCGAACGCCGCGCCTGTATTCCTGACATAATCCCAGCTCAGGAATTTATCAATAACGGTAATTTCTCCGACTGAAGCAAGCTCGGACTCGGCAATGTATTTGATTATCTGATCCGCAGCGGTCAGAACCGTGATTGACAAAAGACTGATTATGACGGACATTATCTCTTAAAGAATCCTTTCAGCTTTGAAGAGAAGCCTTCACCGCCGTTGTCGTCATCATCTTCATCGTCATCGTAATATTCGTCATTGTCAGCGTCATCTTCGCTGAAATTAAAAGAGTCTATATCGAACGAAAATCCGTCATCTTCTTCATCTTCGGCAAACTCTTCTTCGTAATCAGCTTCCGAATCAGCTTCTTCGTCGTAAGAATAGTCCTCTTCGTAATACTCCTGATCTTCTTCCGCCGGGTCATATGTATCCTCGGCTTCCTCATCAATATTTTCAACTTCTGAATATCTGCTGAGCAGCTCATCAACAGAAACGTCCTCCGCTTCTTCTTGCGCTTCTTCTTCCGCTTCCGCCGTATCCGTTTCTTCCTCATAAACCGCAGCAGGCTCGTCACTGTCCTGTTCAACAGCCTCTACAACCTCAACAGCTTCATCCGCATTTTCAAGCTCGGGGATTTTATTTATAAGCTCAATATGATCAGAATAAAGCTTAAGAAGCTCACGTTTAAAGCTGTCCGCCTGCTTTTCAACAAGTTCAAGACCCGCCTGCGCCTTAATCATGCGGTCTCTCGCAACAACCGCCTGCTCTTTTGATTCAGACGTTGCGTCTTCAACAATCTTAGCTGCCTGCTGATTTGCCTTCCCGATAATTTCCGCGGCTTTAGCTTCCGCGTCCGCAATTATCTTCGCGGCTTTATCATCAGATTCCGCTTCCTGTTTTTTTACATATTCGCTGACTTCATTGAGCTTTTTGTCAGCTTTCTGATTTGTTTCTTTCATGATGCGGTCAGCCATGCGCTGCGCTGTCAGCAGTGCGGCGCGGATATTGTCCTCATCGTTTCTGTACTCCTCGAGTCTCTCGGCAAGAAGACTGATTTTTTTAACGAGTTCGCCGTTTTCCTTAAACATCTGCTCGTATGATTCGGAAACAGCATCAAAGAATTCGTCAACCGAATGTGCGCGATAGGCATTTTTGCCCAGTAACTCAAAATGGTGATTTTTAATTTTTGACGGTGTAAGCATCAAACTTTCCTCCTATAAAACGGAATATCCGTTATTCTTTTCTGAATTGTGCGGTATACCTTAAAACGCTGAATTGTTTGCCGCCGAATTGGCAACCTCATCAAGAAGCTCGCCTGAAAGCGGAACATTGTTGGGAGTTATAATATATGCTCTGCCCGCAACACGCTGTATTCTGCCGTCGTTTGCGTAAGCAACTCCTGTAAGAACGTCAAGTATTCTGCGTGAAGCCTCATCATTGCAGGTTTCGAGATTGAGAATAACTATTCTCTGTTCAATAAGAACATCTGCGACCGAACTTACGTCTTCAAATCTGTCAATCTTCTTAAAAACAACGTGAGCCTTTGACGGATAGCTCGCATGCGCGCCCGCGGATGAAGAACGTATATCAACCACATTATCCGGCTTTACTGATTCCGCAGGCTTTGAAAGGCGTGAGGTGCGAGGCTTCTGATAAACGTATTCTTCTTCCTCTTCCTCGTCTTCCTCAACATCCACATCATCAAGATATTCTTCTTCTGACATACTGAACGCATTTTTAAATTTGTCAATTAAATTCATAATCTTATCCTCCGTTTATCTGTAATTTCTCGCTCCGAAAAGAGCTGAACCTATTCTAACCATATTTGCACCGCTGAGAATTGCCTCATCATAATCCCCGGACATCCCAATTGATAAAATACACATATTGATATTATCTATATTTTTGGCCCCAATGTCAATAAATAGTCGGTACATATTTTCAAAAAATACACGATTTTTTCGAGAATCGTCGCAAATCGGAGGCACAGCCATCAATCCGCGAACATTAATACCGTCAATTTCAGCTATTTCATAAACCGCTTCCGGTAATGATTCCGGCGTAAATCCGAACTTGCTCTCTTCCGCTCCGATGTTGATTTCAAGCAGAACATCGGTTTTTATACCTTTTACGCAAGACGCTTTTCCGATTTCTTTTGCTATTTTCACGCTGTCAACCCCGTCGATTGAATCCACGCTTCCCACAATCTGCTTAACCTTATTTGTCTGCAAATGACCGATAAGATGCTTTTCAACGCCGTCAAGTTTAAGCTCATCTTTTTTGCCCAGAAATTCCTGAACCCGGTTTTCGCCAATCAGATTAAGTCCTAATGAAAGCGCGTGATTTATGTATTTCGGCTCAACGGTTTTGGTAACCGCCATAAATCTTATATCGGAAGCTCTGCGCCCGCTTTTTTCCGCGTTCAAGGCGATTTTTTCAGATATCTCCTTAAAGTTTTCCGAGATATCATGAAATCTTGCGTCATCTGATAACCTTTCCATCTTTAATGTCCTTTCCCTTTGTGACAACTTCGTCATAAAGCGCGATTCCGCCGCCGTTAGTGTCGGCTGATTCAACTATAGCATATTCGCCGTCGGAATATAATATTTCAGCATACACGAAAGTTATTATTTTCCCTCTGAGTACATATATTCCGGATTTATTTTCTTTATCAAATCTTATGGCGTTCGCGGGAATCTTATAGCCTGTCCCGGATTTGGTGACAACCTGAACCGTTTGAGTTCTCATATTCGCATATGTTTCATTCATAAGGTCACAGCTGAGAACCACGACAAGCGAGCCGCCCTCAATTTTCACCGAAACAACATCCATTCTGACGTTCTTAATTCCGCTGTCCGGAAAATTCACTGTTACCTTGCCTTCAGCGGCAAAGTCCGTTGAATGTTCCCTGCTAAGTGTCCCGACAATATACCAGCGGTAGCTCCCCACAAGCTTGCCCAGAGAATCCCGCTTTTTCTCGGAAGGCTTCGCTTTAAGAGAGGCTTTTATTTCGTCCGCGCTGAGCGATGTGACTTCATCATATTTAATGGTGCTTTCATATCCGTCAACAGTATTGATATAATATCCCGAATCGGGGGCGCTGACAGTGGAAACCGATATTTTTTTTGTGCTGAGAGCCTTAATTTCTTTATCAAGCTCAGTCATCTGCGGGCTGACATCTATACTTCCTTCCGCAAGAATCTGCTTTGTGGCACTCTTGGCGTTAAACTGCTCGATTGCTTCATTAAGCAAATCAAAGTCGCCTGAGGTTACGGAGTCCATAATCCGGCTGTAAGACGATGAGATTTCGGAATTCAGTTTCTCCGCGCTCAAATCCTGCATTCCGTCGCTGTTGTTCAGATTCTGATATCTTTGTCTCTCGGCAATCGCGTTTTCAAGTCGCTTATACGCGGCGGCATCCTCATCATTTTTACATATAACCGCAATCGGGTCATCTTTCGCGATGCGCTTTCCGTCTCTCACAAGCGGAATAACCGTACCACTTTCTTTATTGTCTATTTCTTTTTCGTCACGGACAACAAAACCTGTAAAATCAAAGGTCTCTTCAAAGCTCTGCTTTTCCGTCAGTGCAACAGTCGAAACAGGCGAATAAGAATACGCGAAAGCGTTATAAGCCATATAAGCAAAAACCACAACGCAAAAAGTGATCACGGCAATTCGGCCGACAGATATTTTCTTTTTATTTTTTTTCGTAGCTATCCCTCCGTCACTCCTGAATTTTCTATTACGCTTACTGCGTCATCAATCATGCTCTGCTGTGACTCATAGCCGTCAATATATATTCTGTGAGCCGTTTCGTTTTTTCTGAACCATGTGAGCTGACGTTTCGCGTATCTTCTTGTTGACTGTTTAAGTGATTCCACCGCTTCGCCGAGAGTCTTTTCACCATTGAAATACGGCGCGAGTTCTTTATATCCAATCGCCTGTGCGGAAGTTTTGCCGCAGGAACCATAATATTCCTCCGCCTCTTTCAGAAGCCCTGCTTCAAGCATCGAATCAACCCGTCTGTTAATTCTTTCATAAAGACAATCCCTGCTGCGCACATCAAGAACAATATAGCAGACATTATAAGGCGACGGATTTTTATGTGACAGTTCTATCTGGCGGGTCATTGTAATATGAGATGTATGCCACAGCTCAAGCACTCTGATTATTCTTTTAAGATTATTTTCGTGGAGTTTTTCCGCGTATTCGGGATCAATCTCCCGTACTTCCTCAAGCAGCACAGCCGCGCCCTCTTTTTCGGCTCTTTCGGCAAGAGCCTTACGCAGCCCTTCGTCAACAGGCGCGTCGTTTAAGGTTATATTTTCAACAAGTGAATCAATATAAAGCCCCGTTCCTCCGACTATAACGGGAAATTTTTTTCTTCTTACAATATCATCAATTTTTTCTTCCGCAAGAGCTTTGAAATCCGCGACCGAAAACGAATTTTCGGGTGAAACAAAATCAATAAGATGGTGGGGTATTCCCCGCATTTCTTCTCTTGACGGTTTCGCGGTGGCGATATTCATACCTTTATAAATCTGCATGGAATCCGCCGAAATCACTTCACCGTCAAATCTTTTGCTGATTTCAACGCCCAGCGCAGTTTTACCGGAGGCTGTCGGGCCGGCAACAACTATAAGCGGTATTTTTTTCATATTGCCGACCTCCGTAATCATTGTATTCTTCCGAAACTTTTTTCAATTTCTTTTCTGCTCATTTCAATCAGCACCGGTCTGCCGTGAGGGCAGTATCTTATATCCGGATACGAAAGGAGCTTTTCAACAAATTTTTCCTGCTCGTAAGGCGTTGTATTGTCCCCCGCCTTGATTGCCGCTCTGCACGCAGTGGAATGATAAATACGGTCGAGCTTTTCCGGAACAAGGTCACGCCTGTTTTCAGCCAGGCAGCCCGCAAGCTCGCTCATTACATCGGGAATATCGCCCGCTTCAAGGAAAGTCGGACATTCGGTAACAATTATCATACCCTGACCGAAATCCTCAACCGAATAACCCGCTTTTGTGAGAATATCAGTGTTTTCAATAACCGCGTTGTATTCTTCTTTACTCAAAGTAACGGTGAGCGGCGTCAGGAGAATCTGACTTTCGGCATCATTCACATTCTTTTTCAGAGATTCAAAAATCATTCTTTCATGAGCGGCGTGCTTATCTATCACAAGCATCTTATCGCCCTGCTCAACGAGAATATAAGTTTTGAAAGCCTCGCCGATAATTCTGAACGGCTCCGATACAAGCCGCGTTTTATCTTCCGTTTCAGGCTCGGGAACTTCTGTAATTTCTTCCTTAATGTTTAATGAAATTCCCTGTTTTTCATCTTCGATTTTTTCTTTGAGGGGAGCGTGATTATTCAGAAGAATATCCTCGTCGCTCTCTTCATTTTCACACTTGCCTTTTATATCTGAATTTAAAACGAAGCTGTTTGATTTCTGTTTTGCAAGCGAAGCTGAAAAAGTATTAGCAGCAGTCTTAGGCGTGGTGAGTAAAGTTTCTTTCTTCTGTGGCTGAGCCGCCGGAACTTCTGTAACTGTTTTTTCAGGTACGGGATTGAGTGTTATCTGCTCCGTTCTGAATGTCTGCGGCATTTTCTGCGAATTTATTTTCATCTGAGCCTTTGATTCAAAGCTCATCTGCGGTCTCGTGTCTTTTTCCTGCAAAGCATGCTTCGCACAGTAGTAAACGGCATCAAAAATCTTTTTTTCATCGGCAAATCTGACCTCGGTTTTCGCGGGATGAACATTTACATCAACCGCTCCTGCGGGAATAGTCAGATTAAGCACGCAGGCGGGAAATTTCCCGACCATAATAGAGTTTTTATATGCCTGCTCGAGTGCCGCCGTACCTGTTTTTGTTTTGATAAGTCTTCCGTTAAGAAAGAAAAACTGCATTGTGCGGTTAGCTCTTGCATTGACAGGCTTTGAAATAAATCCGTCAACCTTAATGCCGTTCAGCTCGTAGCCGCACTCCATAAGAGACTGCGAAAATTCCCGTCCGAAAACAGAATAAACGGTATTTTTTATTTCGCCGTCACCTGATGTAACAAGTGCTTCCCTGCCGTCACGAATAAATCTTACGCTTATTCCGGGGTGAGACAGAGCTATTCTGTCAACTACTCCGGCAACAGCGTTTGCCTCAGTCACATCTTTTTTCAGAAATTTCATTCTCGCGGGGGTATTGTAAAAAATATCCCTCACAATAATTGTCGTCCCCTCAGGACAGCCCGCGTCATCAAGCAGAATTTCCTCGCCGCCATCAATGCAGTAACGAGTGCCGACATCTTCATTTTCGGCTCTTGTCATAATTTCAACTCTTGACACCGCCGCCACAGAAGCGAGTGCCTCACCTCTGAAGCCGAGGGTGAGAATAGAGTCAAGGTCATCAACCGCTTTTATCTTGCTTGTGGCATGACTTATGAACGCCTTTCTGGTATTGGAGCGGTCAATTCCGCAGCCGTTGTCTGTTATTCTTATATAGGTGATTCCGCCGCGTTTTATTTCAACCGTCACAGCGGTCGCTCCCGCATCGATTGAATTCTCCATAAGCTCCTTTACAACCGAAGCGGGTCTTTCGACCACCTCACCCGCAGCAATAAGCTCCGCAACATGCTTTGGAAGAATATTTATTTCCGGCAATGAATCACCCTCTTTCTTTTATACCGTTATCATTTATACCTTCTTCGCCTCGTTCACCATTTCATAAAGCTTCTGCATTGCTTCAATGGGAGTCAGCGTATTTACGTCAATGTTTTTAAGATTTTCTATAATTTCGTTTTCCGCTCCGCCCGCGAACGAAAGCTGCATTAGCGGATTCTCATCTTCTTTAGGCGCGGGAACCCCGCCGATATTAACAGGCTGTCCGTTTTCTTCAAGCTCTTTTAGAATCGCTCTCGCTCTGTTTACCACACTGTTGGGAACACCTGCCAGCTTAGCTACCTCAATACCGTAGCTGCCGTCAGCTCCGCCGCGGACAATCCTTCGCAGGAATGTTATATCGTCACCGCGCTTTTTAACGGCGATATTGTAATTTTTTACGCCGTCAAGAATATCTTCCAGCTCCGTCAGCTCATGATAGTGCGTAGCGAACAGCGTTTTCGCGCCGAGACGTTTTTTATCCGCCGTATGCTCCAGTACAGCTCTTGCGATGCTCATACCGTCAAAGGTAGATGTTCCTCTGCCGATTTCATCAAAAATGAGAAGGCTTTTCGCTGTGGCGTTTTTGAGGATATTCGCGACCTCACTCATTTCAACCATAAACGTCGACTGACCTGAAGCAAGATCATCCGACGCGCCTACTCTTGTGAAAATGCTGTCTGTTATTCCGATTTCGGCACTTGCCGCCGGAACAAAGCAGCCGCACTGAGCCATCAGCACAATCAGCGCAACCTGACGCATATATGTTGATTTACCCGCCATATTCGGACCTGTAATTATGGCACAGCGGTTTTCGTTGCAGTCAAGAACCGTATCGTTCGGAACAAAGGGACTGTCTTTAAGCATTTTTTCAACAACAGGATGTCTGCCGTCTTTAATATTTATGACGGGCTTTTCCGTCATCACGGGACATACGTAACCGTTTTTCAAAGACACCGCCGCGAATGAGCAGAGAGCGTCAACAGCGGCGATTGCCGAAGCGGTTTTCTGAATTCTGAAATACTCATCGGCGATTTTTTTGCGAACAAGTGTGAATATTTCATATTCCAGCTTGACTATTCTTTCCTGCGCTCCGAGAACCTTTGATT
>JAZLLB010000071.1:0-5937 GCA_045597925.1 Acutalibacteraceae bacterium | reverse complement strand
ATGAAATGGTGGAGAGAAGCCAAATTCGGCATGTTTGTGCATTACGGTCTTTATGCGATGATAGGCAGAAATGAATGGGCGCAGGTTGATGAAAACATTCCGCCCGAAGAGTATGCAAAACTTGCAGATAATTTCCCGTATAAAAAAGGCATGGCTGAGGAATGGGTTAAGCTTGCAAAGGCCTCCGGCATGAAATATATTGTACTGACAACAAGACACCACGACGGCTTCAGCCTGTGGGATTCAAAGGTAAATCCTTTCAATTCAGTAAATTACGGCCCGAAAACGGATATTGTAAAGGAATTTACCGATGCCTGCAGAAAACACGGCATGAGAATCGGTCTTTACAATTCACTTATGGACTGGCATAACCCCGACGCGTTTGAATGTATGTCGGACAAGGCTGCCTATGACCGCTTTATTGAATACACTTATGAGCTGAACCGTGAGCTGATGACTAACTACGGAAAGATAGATATTCTGTGGTACGACGGCAGTAATCCGATGCGCTCGGCGGAGGGCTGGGATTCAATCAGAAGAAATCAGATGGTAAGGGAACTTCAGCCGGGAATTATCATCAATAACCGCAGCGGACTTGACGAGGACTACGGTACTCCCGAAGCGCACATCACACCGATGGAGCGTGACTGGGAAGCCTGCATGACCTTCAACGGCATCAGCTGGGGTTATGTGAATTCCGAATATGCCGCGAGTTACAGCTATACGCCTTCGAGAATACTCACAATGCTTAACACCTGCGTTGAATGCGGAGGCAATCTGCTTCTCAACATCGGCCCGAAGCCTGACGGAAGCGTTCCCGATGAGGTTGTTGAACCGCTCACAAAAGTCGGTGCATGGCTTTCGGAGAACGGTGAATCCGTCTACGGTCTGCCGAGAGTTGAAAGCAGAATAGGCGGTAACGGTGTAACATACGAAACGCAGAACGGCAATAACATTTATCTGTGGAACAGAATCTGGTGCGGTGAACCGGAAGTCGGTGTAGGCGGGTATGTTGTTCCGCCCGAAAGGATAACTCTTCTTGCGACAGGTGAGGAGCTTGAATTTGAAGTTCTCCAACACAGACTGATTATAAAGAATCTGCCGAAAGACTGCCCGGATAAACATGCGGGTGTGGCGGTTTTCAAGCTCGAATTCAAAGAGAAACCGCAATACATATATGCTTCCCGCTATCCGCAGCTTCACGGCGGAGAGAAAATTCTTTAACGGTACGGAGCGTTCGATTGAAACCTGTATCATTATTACGGTGACAACCGGGAAAGAGCAGTTTTTTCTGTTATTTTTCGAGTCTTTCTTGCCGGTATTTCTTTTTCCGCATAAAATTCATAAGATTTCAGCTGCGTATTACGGTTTGATTCGCGATAACTAATTTATTTTCATCAACTTCAATTATGCCGGAAAAGCGAGCCGTCCGCACTTTTTTCAGTGCTTTCGACTCGCTTTTTCTTCTTTTTACAGGAGCTGTTTTGTCACAGTCCCGTTTATTCAGTTTAGAAACCTCTGATTTTAAGTATAACCGCTTTGCAGTCTGCTTCGTCCATAATTTTCGGAACAGGATAAAGCGGGTTGCCCTCTTTAAGCGCTCTTTCAACAAGTGTCGGGATATCCTCGTCCTTGATGAAATCAAAATGCTCAGGGATATTCATATTCTTATTCATCTCTTTAACCTTTGCGATAAAGAGCTTTGCTTTTTCTTCGGTTGTCTGACCTGATGCTGTTATGCCTGCGATATCCGCGAGCTTTGCAAGGCGGACATACGCGCTTTCGCCGAAATACTCAAGAACATACGGAAGAATAACAGCGTTCGCAAGTCCGTGAGGCGTACCGTACATACCGCCGAGGTTGTGAGCGATTGCGTGAACGTAGCCTACATACGCTCTTGTGAAAGCCATACCCGCGTAATAGGAAGCTACAAGCATATTGAGTCTGCCATCAACGTCTTTGCCGTTCTGATAAACTTTTTCAAGATTTTCAAAAATCAGCTTTGTCGCTTCTTCGGCATATTTTTCCGTTGAAGGAACATTTGAAAGTCCGATATAAGCCTCAACAGCATGTGTAAGCGCGTCCATACCGGTTGTTGAAGTGATGTGAGGGGGAAGACCGAGGGTAAGCTCGGGGTCAAGAACCGCGTATTTCGGGCGAAGCTTCGGGTCGTTTATGGCATTCTTTTCATGAGTTGCCGGATTTGAAACAACAGCCGCCAGTGTAGTCTCTGAGCCTGTGCCTGCCGTTGTGGGAACAGCGAAAAACGGCGGGAGCTTATGACGAATCTTCAGCTGACCTCTCATATCAACAACCTGTTTGTTGGGATTTGAAACTCTCGCGCCTGCCGCTTTAGCACAGTCCATGGGCGAGCCGCCGCCGAACGCGATAATTCCCTGACAGCCGTCTTTAAGATAAAGCCGGCGAGCTTCTTCAATATTGTCAATCGTGGGATTGGGCTGAACTCCGTCATAAACAGAGTATTTTATGCCCTGAGCGTCAAGAGCCTCAAACATTCCGTCAAGAATATGAAGTCCCATAAGTCCTTTATCTGTTACAACCAGAACATTGTTTATTCCTTTTGACTTTACAAGTGCCGGCAGCTCCTTAACCGCGCCCGCACCCTTAAGAAGATAAGGTTCGCTCCAGTCGAAGCAGCACTCCGCAAGCATAAACGCTTTCTGATATGCTCTGTAATATACGGTTTTAGCTTTGCTGACCATAACAAAACTCCTTTCAATTTTCATGTGCTTCTATTCTACAGAAAATTATGTGATATTACAAGGGAAAAAAGAAAAATTTTTTAAAATTGCGGAAATACAACATAATAATATTCAGATTTCAATTCAGCTGACCGATAAAACTTTATAAATAACTTTTTCAAGTTCTTTTATTGCATTCTTTACGCGGATAAGGCTTTACTTCATCTGTTAAATCCATAAGGTAGTCCATGCTTGTATTATAATATTTTGAAAGAATTATCAGATTTTCGGTTGTAGGCATCAGTTCGCCTTTTTCATATTTTGAGATGATGCTTTGGCTTATTCCGGTATCCATCTGAACCTTAATTTGTGTATAATCGTTAATAACTCTTATGAGCTTGATATTCTTCATATCTACACCTCTTTATTCACATTATACATAAATTATTCTTGACATTTATAATATCTTTTTATATAATACGAAGTTAGTGAATATAATATTCAGAATTTTCATTGTTATTCACTAAAATGTCATATAGAAAGAGGTGTGTCCTGTAAAACTATTCTGTAATTGAGAAACTATTTTATTATTAAAGAAAAAGGAGATTTAAAATGAAAAAATTTATTTCGGCATTACTTGTTGTTGTTATGCTTTTCGGGTTTGTTCCGTTCAGCAACACAGCAAAAACCACACTTGGAACAACCGAGGCAAGCGCAAAGGAAACAGTAGACGGCAGTTATAATGCTGTTACAAACTACATCAGGCAAAAGGGACGAAACGGCAGCTATCATTGCGGTGATTTTGAGGTTGAAATAAAGGGCTATAGAAGTAATTACGGCAGTTATATTTTTTTAGCATACAATTCAACGTCAAAACGAATCATGATTGGTATAGAAGATGAGGATTCACGCTTCTATACCACAACTGGTGTTGATATACCAAAAGAAGATGGCCCGTGCGAATGCGCATTTTATATAGCTGACTGGTATGATGATGTACTCGTTCGTGGTGAGTTTGACTCGAAAGTATACGGTACCGCAAATTTTGAATACACATTATTTGTAAACCTCGGAAGTATTAAGCCGGATGAAAATGAAGCGAAAGCAGAATTAAATGCAGTCACAAAAGAAAGCTTAAACATACTTAATGATTATCTGATGAAAAATTTGGGCTTCGGTCTTGCCAACTTCGGATTCACCGTATTCGGTGACCCGATTCCGCTTAAAGAAACAAAGGTTCAGACTGTTAATATGGGTAATTTCAGTATTAAGTATAAAGAGGCAACCATTTCGGCGCCGGAAATTATTTCAGACGGTTACGATTACACTGTTAAATTTGAGTCTTCAAATCCGAAGGTCATTTCAATTAATGATGACGGTGAAATCCAAACGCTCCATAAAGGCAGCTCTGTGATAACCTGCACGGTTACGGATTCTTTCGGAAACGTTACAACACAGTCAAGCGAAGTAAAGGTTACTCTTTCATTCGGTCAGTGGCTTATATATATTTTCCTGTTTGGTTTCCTGTGGTATTGATAAACTGAACAATAAATCAAAAGGGAGCTGTAACGAAACAAAAAAGTTTCATTACAGCTCATTATCTCCGCAAATTAATGCGCAAAAAGAGGTATCCCCGTTAAGGAGGATACCTCTGAATTTTTCTGAATCAGTCTTTATAAAGACCGCGTTTAACGTATGAAGTGTGGAGAACCTCATGAGCAACATGACTGCCAGGTTCGCCGAAGTATTCGTCATACACTCTCTTAACAGCACTGTTTTCATGAGAGAAACGAACCTCTTTGGCTTCATCGTTTCTGTAAAGAGCAGCCGCACGAAGAGCCTTAACATCTGTAAAGTTCTTGATTGACGCGGGAACGATGGGCTGACCGCCTCCGTTAATACAGCCGCCGGGGCAGCACATGATTTCGATAAATGTGTAGTCACATTCGCCGCTCTTAACCTTATCCATAACAACCTTAGCGTTCTTTGTTCCGCTTGCTACGCAAACCTTGATTTCAAGCCCGCCTACGTTGTATGCCGCTTCCTTAACGCCTTCCATACCGCGCACGTCTGTAAAGTTGGGGTCGCCGGGGTCTTCACCGGTGAGAGCCTTAACCGCTGTACGGAGAGCCGCTTCCATAACGCCGCCTGTCGCGCCGAAGATAACCGCTGCGCCTGTGCCTTCGCCAAGGGGATTATCAAACTGCTCATCGGGAAGTGCTCTGAAGTTGATGCCTGCGCCTTTAATCATTCTCGCAAGCTCACGGGTTGTGATTGAAATATCAACATCAGCGTAGCCTGAAGCGTTCTGGTCAGGTCTTCCGACCTCAAACTTCTTGGCTGTGCAGGGCATAACGCTTACGCTGACAATCTTCGCCGGGTCAATGCCCATATTCTTTGCGTACCATGTCTTTATAGTCGCGCCGAACATCTGCTGAGGCGACTTGCAGGTTGAAAGATGGTCAAGCTGGTCGGGATAATAATGTTCGCAGTATTTAATCCAGCCGGGTGAGCATGAAGTAATCATGGGAAGAACGCCGCCGTTCTGAACTCTTTCAATAAGCTCGTGAGATTCTTCCATGATTGTCAAGTCAGCCGCGAAATCGGTATCGAATACCTTATCGAAACCGAGACGGCGGAGAGCCGCTGCCATTTTAGCTTCAACATCTGTACCGA
Organism: Acutalibacteraceae bacterium; assembly: GCA_045597925.1. Taxonomy (GTDB): domain Bacteria; phylum Bacillota; class Clostridia; order Oscillospirales; family Acutalibacteraceae; genus CAG-488. The sequence goes on along the minus strand of JAZLLB010000071.1, from coordinate 559 downwards.
TTTCATAACCGAATTCTTCACCGAGAGCCGCGCGTACCGCTGGAGCTGTCTGAACAACAACAAACTTCTCGGGGTCGTTGACAGCGTCAAGAACCTTCTGAGTATCATCTTTCTCATAAAGAGCGCCTGTGGGGCAGTTAACTATGCACTGACCGCATGAAACGCATGAGAAATTGTCAATAGAAAGCTCAAACGGAGAACTGATATGTGTATCAAATCCTCTCGCGTTGGCACCGATAACGCCGATAGCCTGATTATTGCAGGCCGCGACACAGCGGCGGCAGAGAACGCATTTGCTGTTGTCTCTTACCATATGAGGCATTGAGTCGTCAAACGCGAAATCAGGTGTGGCACCGTCAAAGCGTTCGGGTTTGTCAACACCGTACTCAAGACAGAGTGCCTGAAGCTCACAGCTGTTGCTTCTTACGCATGAAAGGCACTTGCGGTTATGAGTTGAAAGAATAAGCTCAAGAGTTGTTTTTCTCGCTTTTCTTACTCTTTCTGAATTTGTCTGGATTTCCATTCCGTCGTTTACGGGGAACACGCAGGCTGCTACAAG
>JAZLLB010000070.1:0-4225 GCA_045597925.1 Acutalibacteraceae bacterium | reverse complement strand
GCACTGTATCGCGGCAAAATTTTCTTCAATCGCGACAACTTTACCTGTTACGGAATAAAACATATTTATCGTCCCTTAAGTTTATTCATAAGTGATGAGCCTGTATGCGCGTGGCATATCGCCATTGCGAGGGCATCAGCGGTATCGTCAGGCTTCGGAATGCTGTCAAGGTGAAGCATAATTCTTGTCATTTCCTGAACCTGCTTTTTTTCGGCTCTGCCGTAACCCACAACGCTCTGCTTAACCTGCAAAGGAGTATATTCAAAGGCGGGCAGTTGATTTTTCTGCGCAGCGAGCATTATAACTCCCCTCGCCTGACCCACATCAATAACCGTTTTGGCGTTGGTGTTGTAAAACAGCTTTTCAATCGCCATAGCTTCGGGTTTATGCCGTTTTATGATAACTTCCGTTTCGTCATAGATTATTTCAAGTCTGCGGCTGAAATCCATACCCGCGGGGGTGGTAATCGCGCCGTAATCCACAACAGAGAATTTATTGTTCTGATAATCCAGCACCCCGAAGCCTACAATAGCATAACCGGGGTCGATGCCGAGAATCCTCATTTTTTATTATTCTCTCTTTCTCTGATAACCATTCTTGTGGGCGTTCCCTCAAGACCGAATATCTCTCTTATCTGATTGTCGATATATCTCTGATAGCTGTAATGGAATAAATCCTTGCGGTTTACAAAGCACACAAACGTAGGCGGCCTTGTTGAAGCCTGTGTCATATAATAAATCTTAAGTCTTCTTCCCTTATCTGTCGGAGGCTGAACTCTCGCCGTTGCGTCCGCGAGAACATCATTGAGCCTGCCTGTTGAAATTCTCATGGCATTCTGAGTGTCAACAAACTTGATAAGCTCAAAAAGCCTGTCAAGCCGCTGACCAGTTTTCGCCGAAATAAAAATAATCGGCGCATATGACATAAACGAAAAGTCGTTCATCAATTTCTTACGGTATGAATCCATGGTTCTGCCGTCTTTTTCAACAGCGTCCCACTTATTGACAGCGATAATACACGCCTTGCCCAGTTCGTGAGCGATGCCCGCGACCTTGGAATCCTGTTCGGTGAAGCCTTCTGTCGCGTCAATCATGATGACGCACACAGTGGCTCTCTCAACAGCCATTCTGGCTCTTATAACGCTGTATTTTTCAACAGCGTCCTCAACTCTGCTTTTGCGGCGCATACCTGCCGTATCAATGAACACAAATTTTCCGTGCTCATTCTCTATAAGCGTATCAGTGGCGTCACGGGTTGTGCCTGCGATGTCTGAAACAATAACTCTTTCCTCACCCGCAATAGCGTTCACAAGCGAGGATTTGCCAACATTGGGCTTGCCGATAACAGCAACCTTAACGGTGTCTCCGTCTTCCTCCTCGGCTTCTTCCTCAGGGAAATATTTTATAACCTCGTCAAGCAGGTCACCTGTTCCGTGACCGTGAACGGCAGAAACCTGAATGGGATCACCAAGTCCGAGATTGTAGAATTCGTAAAACTCAAGCGGAGCTTCACCCACGCCGTCGCATTTATTAACGCACAGAACAATTGGTTTACCGCTCTTTTGAAGCATTGCGGCAACATCCGCGTCTGTAGCGACAACGCCGGATTTAACATCTGTAACAAGAATAATAACATCTGCGCTGTCAATAGCGAGCTGAGCCTGACGGCGCATCTGTGAAAGAATTATATCATCTGAATGAGTCTCAATTCCGCCTGTATCAATAAGAAGAAAGGTTTTGCCAAGCCATTCGCAGTCGCCGTAAATTCTGTCTCTCGTAACACCGGGAGTATCGTCAACTATTGAAAGTCTCTGCCCGACAAGCTTATTGAAAAGCGTGCTTTTGCCTACATTCGGTCTGCCGACAACGGCTACTATCGGTTTTGACATACAATCATTCCTTTCCTGAAATTTTATTTATGAATTCAAGCCCGTCATTATGAACAGGCGTAACTTTTATTTTTAATTTTTTCGACAGCTCATCGAGTGTAACATCGTCAAGGAACATATCGCCCTCTCTTCGCAGCGAAACGGCGGGAATCAGCAGCTCCTCGCCTAAATTCTCATCTTTTAAAGCTGAATAAAAATCGTTTCCGCAAATAAGCCCAGCAACGGTAATCATCTCACCGAAAAGTACATTCGGAACATTAATTACATTAACGGAAAGACCGTCTGATTTTTCGCATATTTTTTCACAAAGCTCTCTGATAAGCGGATAAGCGGCAGCTCCCGTCGCAACGGAAACATTCCTGATTTTTCCGTCATAAGAATAGCCTTCAAGCTCCTCTGTGACTTCTTTTTTCAAGAGAGTCCATAGTCCTACGCCGTTTTCGAGCTGCAGAAAATCACCGTATCTTTCCTCACCCGGCATGGGCTTCTGAGCCTTAATATAAAACTCATCTGCCGCGAAAGCAATATTCGTGCTATTATAGCACAAAAATTCATCATTGTAAATGTTTATTCGGGATAAAACATCGTCTGCCTGCTCTTTTGTGAACGGTGCGAGAGGTGTCAGCCCGTCACGGCAGCAGGTAAGTCCCACAGGTACACAGGCAATACTCTGAACAGCGGGATAAAGTGCGCCTAAATCCGTTAAAGAGTGTGAAAGCTCCTCACCGTCGTTATACCCGGGGCAAAGCACAAGCTGAGTGTTCATTTTTATCCCCGCTTCTGCTAACTGATTTATATATTCAAGCACCTTTCCGGCTCTGGGATTGCCCATCATCTTAACCCTGAGTTCCGGATTAGTCGTATGAACGGAAATATTCACAGGACTTATATGCATTTTTATTATTCTGTCAACATCTTTCTGACCGATATTCGTAAGCGTAATATAATTACCGAAAAAGAATGAAAGGCGTGAATCATCATCCTTAAAATAAAGGCTGTCACGAAGTCCCCGAGGAAGCTGGTCAATAAAGCAGAAAATACAGTTGTTGGCACAGGAACGCTGCTTATCCATAAGATAAGTTTCAAATTCCAGACCCAGCTCCGTACCCTCGGCATAAATCTTCACAACTCTCCGTCTGCCGTTTTCTTTTTCTATTTCAAGAACAAGCTCGTCATCATCAACATAAAACTGATAATCAAGAATATCTCTTATCTCGTTGCCGTTAATACTCAAAAGCCTGTCTCCCGCTTTTATAAAATGTCTCGAAGCAGGCGAACGCTTTTTTACAGATGAAATTTTAACAGCCATATTATCACTCCCGCTTTGAAGACAATTCCGGCGCGTCTTATTCGGCCGGATTCTCTATGCTGATTTCTTTACCGTTATTTGTAAGTATTCTCCCGTTTTCCTGATGAACCTTTTGGTATTTTCCGGAAGCTTCCGGTTCAAAAAAGTTGCTGTGATTATCCACACCGAAGATAAATGACAAGCTCTTACCGTTTTCCCCGTTGATTTCAACAGAAATATATTTCTTGCCGCGTTCCTCAATCAATCCGTTCATATTACCTGAAAAATCGCTTTTAATATTCATTCCGGCTGTACCTGACACATACCAGAGCTTACCGTTTACGATAGAATTTTTGCTTCCGCTTCCGGTTACCGCAAACGTCTCTTTAGAGCCGTCACCGTTAAAATCATAATAATACATCTCAATAACGGCTTCGCCCGCTTTATTCGCAATCTGCTTTTTTATATTGGATTCGCTGAGCCTGTCTTTTCCGTAGGCAAAATAAAAACCGATAACAGCACATGTAACAAAAATAATCACAAGCACACTTGCCACAGCAGTTGAAATTGAAACCTCATCATCTTTTTTCTCCTGCTCGGGTACGTACTGATACGAGCCGCATTTCGGACACCTTTCGTTTATATCCTTAATCTTGTTTCCGCATTTGATACATTTCATAGCCAATCCTCCGTTTATTTTTTATAAAAACTAAAAAGGCAGAGAAGCAAAGACCTCTCTACCTTCATTTAGTTCAAAAGACTTATGCCTCTTTGCTGACTACCATTCTGCCGTTGTAGTAGCCACATTCGGGACAAACTCTGTGTGCTCTTTTGTAGCTGCCGCACTGTGAGCATTTAACAAGCTCGGGTGCGCTCATCTTCCAGACACTTGAACGTCTCTTGTCTCTTCTTGCCTTTGATACTCTTCTCTTCGGTACTGCCATTTCTGAGTCCTCCTGTTAAAACATTAAAATAATTACTTACTCTTTTTCGTCCGCATCGTCAAATAAAGAAAGTGCATCCCATCTCGGGTCGGTTGCTTTCTTGCA
>JAZLLB010000069.1:0-44231 GCA_045597925.1 Acutalibacteraceae bacterium | reverse complement strand
CGTCAAGTTCAGCTTCAAGTCCGTTTTCGAGGACCTCTCCGACCATCTCTTTGAAGATTGAACGAAGATCGCTGTAATCCTCCACATCAAGCGAAGATAAAAATTCTCTGAATTTCTCTTTTCTTTCCTTTTTTGCTGCCCGCACTTCAGGACTATCTTTGTACTTTGGCATAATCAAAACCTCCAAAATGGTATTTCTATTTTATACCATTCTGAAGGTTTACACAAGATTTAAAAAAGTCTCGTTTATTGCTCTTTCCGCTGTCAGACTTCATTCCTCACAAATCCGTGAAGAAGCTTTTTTATGTGCTTTCGTCTCGCTTTTTCTTCTTTTACATTACGCAAATTAGCTCTTTAATTTATCATCTGCCAAAATTGCCCTCTTCAAGCCTATCTTCAGTGCACCCTGCAATAAAGTGACCTATAATTATGTGACATTCCTGAATAGTTTCAGCGTTGTCTGACGGTACGGGAACAATCAAATCCGCACATCCGCTGTTATATTGTCTGCCGCAAAAAAGAACAGTAACAAGACCGTTTTTCTTTGCCTGATTTAACCCTTCCAAAACATTTTTTGAGCTTCCGCTCGTGCTTATCCCGACTGCTACATCGCCTTTTTTTCCTATTGCTTCGACCTGCCTGCTGAACACACTGTCAAATGAGTAATCGTTGGATATTGAAGTTAAAACTGATGTATCAACCGTAAGCGCAATCGCTGGATATGCGTACCTCTCCTTTTTAAATCGTCCCACAAATTCAGCTGCAATATGTTGACAGTCCGCTGCCGAACCGCCATTACCGAAAAGCAGAATTTTTTTATTGTTTTTTATTGAACAAACTACTGCTTCTGCAACAGAATAAATTATTGATTTCAAATCATCATTCTTTAACATTTCATTCACAGCTGCATTATGTTCATTTATTTTTCTGTCAAATGAATCAAACATTTTTCAGTCCTCCGACAAACAATAATCGTTTATTGCAACTTGTATTCAATATTTTATTTTTAATATATAATACGACTTCCGGTTGATTCAAACTCAAATGGGAAATATATATAATCTTTCATTGCATTTCGGACGCTGTCCTGTGATTTTTCCGGAACATAAAGCAGCAAAAAACCGCCGCCGCCGGCACCAAGAAGCTTGCCGCCTATGGCACCGTGTTCTTTTGCGAAATCATACATCTCGTCTATAATCGGATTAGCTATTTTATTTGATAGTTTTTTCTTCAGATTCCACGAATCATCAAGCATCATTCCGAAATTATCTATCGATTTACCCGACATCAGTAAAGCCTCAGCGTCGTCAACAATCTGTTTCATTTCGCATAATATATCTATATTCTGATTTACATTGTTATTCTGTTCAATCGTAATATCATATGAATATCTTCTTATTCCCGAAAAAAACAGCATCAGATTTTTATTAAGCTCATTCAGCCTTGAATCTAACACATTAACAGGTTTAACCTGAAATCCGGTTGAATCAAAATCAATACGATTAAACCCGCCAAAAGCAACCGCAATCTGATCCTGAAGCCCGCCGCATTCACCGCAAAGCTCTCGCTCGATAAATATCGCCTCTCTGGCAAGAAACTCCGCACCATACCGCTTTCCTCTCAACGCACCTACAGCATTAACAAGTCCGACGGCAAAGGCAGAGCTGGAACCCAATCCGCTTCTTGCGGGCAGATCAGCGTCATAACTTATCTGAAGACCGTTTTCATTTTTATACTTTAAAAACTCCCGAACAACAGGGTGTGAAACTTCGTCAGGGTTGTTAAAACGTTCAATCTTTGAATATGTTAATTGATTTTTATATTCAAAAAAAGGGGCAAGGTCGCGCACCGTAATATAACAGTATTTATTAAATGTTGTTGATATTACACTACCCCCGTACTGTTCAAAAAAGTTTTTATAATCTGTTCCGCCGCCAAAAAAAGAAATTCTGAACGGTGTTCTTGAAATAACCATAATCGCTCCCGCAAAGCTTATGATAAATTACAATGCTGATTTATGACTATCAGCAGTTGAAATCCGTCACGCTTTTATATAAATCTGAATAGTATCATTACTGTCCAACTCACAAAAACACATATTGGATTTGATACAATAAATTTACCGATTTTTTTCAGTTGCCGGGAAAAAGCTTCTTCTTTAATTGCGAAGAAAGCTGTCAGAATTATCTGACTCCAGAGCATATATGTGATATATTTCATCTGCTCGGAAAATGCCAGCAGAGGTATTGACCCGAGAGGAGCCAGCGCGCAGAAAATATATATAATTCTGTTTTTTTTCTCTTTTTCTTTCTTAAATGCCGATATCCATAAATACAGCAAAACTGAATAAACCAAAAAGAAAACATGAAGGCATTGCGCACGCACATCACTTGCATAACGCATTACTTGCAAAATATTCCATCTTCCGTCAGAAAAAACAGAAAAAGATGATTCCCAAAAATAAAGTTCCTCAAACATATGATTGAATTCCACATCAGTTTGAGTTGACAATACACTTACTGCGTCACTGCTGCTTTTAAAAGGAACCGCTCCGAGGAAGTCCGCTCTGAAAAATATATAAAAATAAAGGAACGCAGCTATAACGGTAACGGCGCTGATTACCGTTACAGCTATGTAGCCCGACTTCTTTTCCGCCTTAAAAATCCAATAAAGAAGAATTATTGATATTACCGACCCGAACGCGAAAAAATACCCTTCATAGATGGCCATACATAATGCCATAATTATCGGGAACAACCATTTTAAATATCTGCTTTTTATCAGGACAACAGAGAGCAGTGTAAGCATAAAGAAATAAATATCCGTGATCCCGAAATGCCGGTTATCAAACAGATAAAATGTATCACTTGACGCAAAAGCAATTACACTGATAACCGATAAAAACGCTGCGCTTTCATAAAAATCCAGATGCGAAATAACTCTGTATATCAGCAGTGAAATAATCAGAATCAGCAAAACCGTCATGCAGACGGATATTATGTAAATAGTTCTTTGAGCTATGTAATCTGTAAAGAGCATGCAAATTGAGCCAATCAGACCGCGCGGCACAAAGCCCATTGTTTTATAATTTATAACATAAAAAAGGGGTGTCCACGGATCGCTCATTTCTGAACTGTTTTTCGGCATAATAAAAAGCATGCGAACAATCAGAATAATAAAAACAAAAACCGCTGATAATATTTTATTCTTTTTATCAGAAGATTTTAAAATTCTATCCATAAAAATCACCATACAGGGAGAAATAACAAAGGCAGAACATCTGTAACGGAAATATAAAATAAAGCGGCAAAGGCAAAAAGCCACAGTGTTCTTTTTTCTAAATATAAATTGAGTTTGTTTATTACTATACTGACAGCTGAATTTTTCTCCGACGCAAAACTTATAACAAGCGCAATCTGAGAAGATAAAACAGCCGCTATCCATGAGCCGAAACCTTTAAAATAAATAAGCGGAACCAGTAAAACAAACAATTGCGCGAAACAAAACTTAAATAAAATTTTATCTTTTTTCTCTGAAAGTTTTATACTGCGAATCCACAGAAAAGCAAGAAATATAATTAAAGGAAGAACAAAAAAGAATCTTATAAATTCATTGAATCCAATTGCTTTCACAGTTTCATGAATCTGTAAAATGTCCTGAAAGATTTTAAATTCTCTCGCATAAAAAATATCATGACCGTTGCCGTAAGTAACATTTGAGAAATTGTTTTTTATTGCAAGCGGAATCATCAAAACAAACAAAGGGATACTTGTTAAAACAGTTATGCCGTAAGCTCTTCCGTATGGCTTTCCGTTTGACTTCTTTGATTTATACCACAGCAAACAGCAGACTGCAGGAAGATAAGTCACCGCAAAAGTATGATCAACAAAAATTGCAAATGCACATATTAACGGAACAAGCGGTAATAACTTCTTATTTTTCATAAGAAGAAGGCATACAAGAAGAAGCAGAAGAAGGAAGCAGTTGACATTTCCAAAAAATTCATAAGAAAAAGCATATAAATAAAACGGGCAGGCGCATAAAAGCATAATAAACAATTCCGGATTTTTCATTTTGTTTTTTGACTTGTTCAGACCGTTATTCCCGTTTGGTATTTTTATAATAAGTGCAAAAAACAAAGCGCAAACCGCAAAATATACAATAAACAGAAAAATATCTGTCGGGAAAATTCCCGGAGCAATCTCTTCTGATGAAAAACCCAGCAGAGAAAGAACAGAACCTAATAATGTTCTCGCGCCGAATCCTACATTTTCATATGAAAGAAGAAGTATTTCCTGGCTTCTTTTTGAAGCGTCCGTATAATGATTTATAAACATAAAATAGTTTGCAAGCAAAACCATTCCCATCAAAACGGTTTTCAGATTTTTATTCAAAAAATTTTTAATATTTTCCTGTGAAAAAGAAATTTTCCCCGACTGTTTCTTTTTTACACTTTTCTCCAAAACATCGCCTTCTTTTATCAGATTATTTCACAACAATATCTGACGATAACGTGCTGCTGTTTCTTCTTCCGAACCATATAACCTCTTTGGCATATGCATCTATGCCGTTATATCCCGCATCTCTCTTAGCGTATAAGCAGTTCGTTTTCTTCAGCACTTCGTATTCGTTTATATTTATTCTGCTGAAATATCTGAAAAAATCGTATTTAAAGCTGACTGGCTCATTGTTATCGGTGTGCTTTTTTAAAATAAATCGCTGAAATCTGATAAGCTCATCGGATAATTCATTGTCATCAATATATTCTGAAACAAAGCCTTTCGCAAATTCATAAAAAGCTTCATAATCAGATTCATATTTGAGAAAAATGCCTTCTTCAACAGGCCATGAAATATTACCGAATTTATCATCACATATTGCCCATCTGCTGTTTCCCTCTGAATATTCGGTGATTTTTTCAACAGTATCATTATAGATTTTTCCGAATAAACCTTTGTCCTCACATAGGATATCTAAAAACCTGCAATAAAAATCAGTATAGGGAATATTTTTTTCGTAATAAAGATAAATTGCCGCACACTGAAGTAAGCCGAGACAATGAAACGCCTGAATGAATACAGAAAGAGTTGCGCTTCTTATCCAGTCACTTCGTTTCATTGAAGATGTCGAAATAACAATATTAGAATATTCCTGAACTGACTCGGAAACCGGCGCAAAATGATCCTGATTAAAAGGTATCCTTGCGGTTTCAATTTCATATTTATCACAAAAATCGGGTTGACCTATTCTTGAATTCAAAAGTAATTCGCAGTTATAAATAAAAATTGATGAATGCTGCCCCGCTTCAAGAAGCTTCTCTATTCCATCTTTAAAGCTTTCGTATGTTTCTCCCGGCAAACCCAGAATCAATTCTGTGTACGCTGACAGTCCGGTCTTCTTATATTTCATCAGAAGTTCTCTGAAATATTCTGTCGAAATATTTTTTCTGCCGATAATTTTCAGTGTTTCATCGCACATGCTCTGGAATGAAAGAGTAACGCCCTTACTCATTCCGGCTTCATAAAGCTTGTGATTTATTTCAAAAACCTTATCGTCGCTGTTTTTCATATAATTCACGCGGAATTTCTGCGGGTATCCGTTTTCTTTATATAACTTTATAACATAGTCAATAATCTGAGAATCTCTCTCGAAAATGCCGAAGTTGGAGTCAGCGCAGTAGCAATACTCAATTTTGTTGTCGGCCATCCATTTTAAATCATTGAGAACTCTTTGCATCGGGAACTGTCTGATTTTCGACTTAAGATAACCCCAGTCGCAAAACGCACAGCTGTACGGGCATCCCCGATTCGTTTCAAGAATTGCAGAAAAAGATCCGGAGGCATTTTTTACTATTGTGTCAAAAACACCCATCTCATAAGGTGACGGATAATCAATATCTGTATACTGCCTGCGCTGAGTGCATACTGCTTCACCATTTTCGTTTCTGTATGCTATGTTGAAAACAGAAGAAAGATTTTCGTTTTCACAAAGGCAAAGCAAAATATCACAGAAAGTTTTTTCACCTTCGCCGAAAGACAGTATGTCAACATACGGCAATTCTTCAAGAACAGATGTATTTTGAGGAATATTATGACCGCCGAAAACAACATAGCACGAAGGATAAGCTTTTTTTACTTTTTCTGCTAACGCCTTATTATATTCGTAATTCCATATATAATTTGAAAACGCAATAACCGACGGATTATCAAGCTCCGTCAAAACCGTCTCGATATCGCGACGCATATACATTATTTCTTTAAAGCTGTAATTTTGCTTCAGCTTATCGTTTTTCATTGCACAGGCAACGAGTGCTCCCGCGGCATACGGCAGATATACTGAATTGTCAAATGACGCATTTACCTGCACCATATATAAGTTCTTTTTCATTTTCTGCTGTCCTTTTTACTATCTATATATTTTTCAGGAATGAACCTTCCCGATTTCAGAATACTGCTTTTCTTCATAATTCTTATTTTTATTGCAGTTTTTAAATACGGTAAAAAATAAAGCGCTCCGCGGTTGGTTTTTCCGTCCAGTCTTTTCTGCCATTCAGTTGGTATCTCTTTGGTTTTAATATTAAGACGCAGCGGTTTTATTATTATTTCCATAAAAACCGGGTGAAACCGTTCCTCCCATCTGATGGCACTGAAAACCTCAACGGGTCCTGAAAAAAACGGCTGTGTAAATTCAGTTCTTTTTGTTCTGTAAATAATTCTTAAAAATAAACCTGCACATATATTTAAAAATTTTTTCATAGAATTGTAGTTTTTAAATCCGTTTCTCCCGAGCTTTCGAGAGCCTATAATAATATACTCCGGCATAGCCTTTGAGTACTGTATAAATTCATTAACCTGATATGGATCAAGCTCTCCGTCAGCAGCCATTGTTACAATATGCGTACCTTTAAATATTTCAAAAATCTCGTTCCAATTTGCTCCCGGGCCTTTGTAAGTCTGGTGAAATACATTAATCGGGACATCTTCCGAACTGTTTCTGATATCTTCGATTGCCGACAGACAGCTATCCGTCGCGTTTAATCCCACAAAAACAAATATTTCTGCTAAATCCTGATGGCTGCATGTTTCAAGAATAGTTTTAACTGTTTTTTTCAAAGATTCATCTTCATTCACGGCAGACATCAGCACAGTGAATTTCTGCTCCAGAAAAATCACCTTCCAACTGAATTATTCCTCAGATTTATTTAAATACGATTCAGATAGTAAAACTGTTTTCTCATTATGCCGTCCATACCACAAAACGTATTTACCGTAATCTTTCCATGACAACAAATCAACATTGTTGATTTTGATGCGTGCGTGTTCTTTTTTTAACGGTTCCGGCTTTCCGACAAAGAAACTGTTAAAATATGAATAGAAATCATACTCTGAAACAATCTCTGTCGTCTGATGCTCCGGATGTCTTATAACAGATGACTGAAAATTTTCCAAAGCATTTATTTCTTCTGATTCTTCAACCAGAGAAGAAACAAAACATTTCAGCTCTTCAGTAAAATCGTCATAATTATACAGGCATCTCATATAAAGAATTTCATCCGCTTCAAATGTAATGTTTCCGAAATGCAGATCGCACTCAGCAAAAGGAAGTTCGCCGGAATAGACCTTTTTTATTCTGTTATATGTCTTCATTAAAGCTTTATTTATAAAGCCGCCTGTGCTCTCAGCATATTTTATTAAAGATAAATAGAAATCTTTATAGGTGATATTTTTTTCATTATAAAGATAGACTGCGATAAAACGGGTCAATCCGAGCATATGCATGGTCTGAACGACCGTTGCGAAAAAGAACGACTCCACCGTATCTTCAATACTCATAGAAGCTGTGGATGATATAGTTTCTGAAAACTCAGTAACACCCGAAATATCGTCATTTTCTTTGCAATGATACTGTAAAAACGGTATAGATGTACATTTCAGGTTATATTTTTTAATATATTCCATGCTTCCGAGAAGTGAATTCGGCAACAGTTCACAGGGATAAACATTTACTGTTTTATGCTGACCGCTCTTAAGTAAAACATCTATTCCGTCAATAAAACTTTCTTTGGTTTCGCCCGGAAGTCCGAGGATAAGTTCCGAATATGTTCTGATTCCTTCCGAATTATAATAAGAAATCAGATTATTGAAATACTTTATATCAAGATTTTTTCTGCCTATATTTTTAAGGACCTGCGGATTAAGGCTCTGAAATGAAAGAGTCTGAGCCTTTCCGAGGTTGCTTTTACTCATAAGAGAACTTACTTTTATAACAGTATCCTGATGGTTTTTTGAAAAATTAACCTTGAATTTCTGAGGATAACCTGTTTTTTCTTTTAACTGTAAAATTTCTTTTATTAATTCAATATCACGATCAAAAAGCCCGAAATTTGCATCAGCGCAATAAATATACTCAATATGGTTTCTGGAAAACCATTCAAGTTCAGCTGATATTTTTTCCTGTGAAAACATTCTTACTTTTGAATGCAGCTTTCCCCAATCGCAAAAAGCGCACCGGTTCGGACATCCGCGATTTGTTTCAAAAATAACCGAAAAGTCATAATCGTCATTAAGAATCTCATCAAAAGTTCCGTTTGTATACGGAGACGGAAAATCAATAAAATCGCAATCTTTTTTGCCTGTGGAAAAAACATCGCTTCCTTTGCGGTAAGAGATATTAAAAATATCCGAGATGCTTTTCCGCTCTATAAAATAATACAGAAGATTTTTAAAGGGGATTTCACCCTCTCCATGTATCAGATAATCAATATAATTGTTTTCTTCAAGCATTCCGGTACCGTCGGGCACATTGTGTCCGCCGAAAATAATAATACATTCCGGATATAAATCCTTGACTTTTTCAGCAAGCTTTTTGTTATATTCCGTATTCCATGTTGAGCACGAAAACGCGACAATATCCGGCTCTTTTATCATATCAAGCGCATCGTTTAATTTTATACGCGCATATACAAATCCGCTGTTTTCATAATTTGACTTTATTATTTCATCATCAAACGCATACGCCGCTATACAACCTGTGGCATACGGAACATATATACTTTTTTTAACCTCACCGTAGATAGCATTTACCTGAACAAAATATATTTTTTTCAAAACGTCTATGCTCCTTTCGATGAAATTACACTTAAAAGAATAACTCAGCTCAGATGCTCAGAGAAATCATACAATGATGAAAAGCATTCAATTTCATCTGTCTGAGAATCATTTTTTTCGCCGATAAAAACAGGACGGCATCCGCTTTTCAGTGCGGTTTCTGTATCAACCTTACTGTCTCCCGCCATAAATGATTCGGATAAATCAATATTAAAATCACTTTTTGCCTTCATTATCATTCCGACATCAGGTTTCCTGCAATTGCACCTGATTTTGTATTTCATATTTTCGCCGGCAAAGCCGCTGTCCGGATGATGCGGGCAAAAATATATACCGTCTAAATACGCTCCTTCTTTTGAAAGAAGGTACTCCAATCTGTGATGAATACTATCAAGCTCGTCCAAAGAGCAATCTCCTCGTGCAACAACAGGCTGATTTGTAATAACAATAACAAGATACCCTTTTTCATGGAAAAGATTTATTGCCCGGGCGGCTCCGTCAATCAGTTCGATTTGCTCGGGTCTGTTAATATAGCCTTTATACTTATTGATTGTTCCGTCGCGGTCAACAAATACCGCTTTGTGAGGATTGTCAAAATGACTTTTCTCAACAAATAAATTTTTTAAATCATGTTCCGCTTTTTCTATACGTTCGGGTGTTCCGACATCAAAAACATACTCAGCGCTTTTATAAGAAAAAACTCTTCCGGTTCCTACGCACGGAGCAACAACATCATTATCAAAATTTGCCTTATCAGAAATATCAATATAATTAAAAATCTCCGGGGATACCAGTTGTATACCAGAGCTGCACAGATTAGGATAATATTCAGATTTATGATTTTTATCCATAACACCGACGACAGAATCACTATTATCGGTCAATAATGTTGTACTGTCATACGGGTGAGTATTCGGATGCGTAAACATAGTAATCAACGCATTTTTACTTCTGTGAAAATCGATCATCCGCTGCAATGAAAAATTTATAATAAGATCTCCGCCGCATAAAAGAAAATCGTCTTCAAGTTCAAGTGCTTTAAGCGCTCCTGCGGTTCCGCGCGGAAAATCCTCTTTAAAATACTCAATATTTACCCCGAAATCCGAACCGTTTCCGAAATAATTTTCAATAACTTCGCTCAGATAATAAGTAACAAAAATAAAGTCATTTATTCCTTCGCGGCGCAGCATTTCTATTTGTCTCAGCAGAATCGGTTTGCCGCAGATTTCTATCATCGGTTTAGGAATATTTTTGCATTTTTCCTTTAATCGGCTGCCGAAGCCGCCTGCTAAAATAACCGCTTTCAAAGCAACCACCCTAATAATATAATCTTTTATATTGTATCACACAACGGTGTTTTTTTCAATAGTATAAGATAGAATCCTATCATCAAAACCGGAACAGAATCTTATCAATTCCGAGGATTGATTTAAGCAGACTGTTATCCATCAGCGCGGATTCTGCTCTTGTTTCTTTATAAAACTTTGCTCCTTCTGTTTTGGGTATAGCTTTTACAAGACTCCGCGGGCAGTTTATATAATCGGCCAGTCTGCAGCCGATGTCATATTTGCTGAGCACTTCATCAGAGCAGACATTTACAATCGGCGGAATATCATCGTTCATTGTCAGCAGCCTGACGATATATTCTGCGGCGTCTTTAAATGTCAGCGCAGAGCGCAGATATCCTTCAAGCATTTCAATCTCTATACCGTTTAAAAGTTTCTCTTTACAATTGTCAAAAAAGCCTTTTTTAGGTGAATGTGTCGGCCCTAACATTAACGGCAGTCTTACTATTTTTCCACCGTATTCAAGCACCGTTTTTTCGGCGAGCATTTTTTGTTTTCCGTATTCGTTAACAGGGCAAAGATCATCATTCTCTTTAAAAAAATGCAGATACGGTTTATCGCCGTAAACGCAGTCGGTTGAGGTATATATGATATGTCCGATATTATTGAAAATATCAAAAAAATTTCGCAGAGCGCATATATTTGTTTCTGCAGCTTCAGCGGGATTCTGAAAAACATAATCAATATTATGAACGGCCGATAAATAAACAGCATCAACCGTCTCCGTACCGCATTCCGACTTCAGAGATTCAAGGTCATCAATATTATTTACATCACACTCAACAAATTCAACACCTTCAATATGAGGTGCGTTTTTTTTATTTCTGACAGTGGCGATAATATGCTCACCGTCTGTTAATTCTGAAAGATTTTTAACTATGCAGCTGCCGAGAAAACCGCAGCCTACAACCAAAAACATAAATCTCACCCGGTTATTCAGTCAGTAAAAATGTCTTTTGTATTATCATCAAGCTCCACACGTTTATTATAAATTACCACCATATATGTATCTTCATTATATTCAAAGTAATGCCTGACATTTTCCGGAATGAAGAACATTGCGCCCGAACCGAAGTTCTGTTCTTCCTCACAGTCATCAAGCCTCGCCTTAACCGTTACCGAACCTTTTATAATATAAAAATATTCTTTACAATATTTATGATAATGCCAGTTGCCTCTGACCGCATTCTTTTTTGTGAAAACGGCGTTCACCTGATTAATATCATCATGTAAAATCTGCGTCAGAGTTCCTCGATCGTCTGCGAAAATAAAATCAGGCTCCAGTTTTTTTATCAGCATAACAAATCACACATTCCCGTAAAAAGAATTTTTAATAATCGAATAAACCTTTATTAGTTCCTGTATTCCATCGTCCAGAGAATACTTGGTATTGAATCCGTACGATTTGATTTTTTCGTTTGAAACAATGTAATTCCGCTGATCGGGATCTTTGCCAATGGGAGCTTCGCAGTACGTAAAACCCGGAATATATTTCTTAATCAGCTCACATAATTCAAGCTTCGACATATTTGCTTCGTCAAGTCCGCAGTTAAATGTTTCACCCTTCATTGATTCAAAATTATCTGCGGCAAACATAAGAGCACGGGCAGCATCTCTGATATGAAGATAATTTCTCATGAATTTGCCTTCAAAAACGATAAGTGATCTATCAAACACCGCTCTGTAAACAAAATCATTAACGAGCAAATCTGTTCTCATTCTCGGTGATGCGCCGAAAAGCGTAGCGAATCTGTAAGTTACGGAATTACCGCTTTCAAGAATAATCCGTTCGGCTTCCATTTTTGTTTTTCCGTACAATGAGATGGGTGTTATCGGGGATTCTTCTGTGCAGAACTGCTGACCCTGACCAAGACCGTAGCCGCTGTTTGTGCAGGGAAAAATAATTTTCTGCCGATCCTCACGAATTTCAAGTAACTTTTCAATAGCTTTTAGATTTGTATTGACAGCCGCAATTTTATTTTTTTCGCACACAGGGAAACCTACAAGCGCTGCAAGAGGATAAATTATATCCGCTCCGTAAATTGCTTTTTTTAAAATATCAACATCATTGACGTCGCCGTTTATTATATTGAAATTATTGTCTGAACAACAATCAATAAGTGAAGCCTGTCTATATAAAAAATTATCTAAAACCGTTACTTCATTTCCTGCCTTTAAAAGTTCAGGCACAAGTACAGAACCGATATACCCGGCTCCGCCGGTAACAAGAATTTTCAACGAAATCATCTCTCTTGAAAAATATACTGCATTTTAATACAACATCTCATTCTTATTATATCAAGTTTTAAATATAATGCAACACTTTTTTATTGCAGCTGTTACAAAACAATTTATAAATATAAAAATACAGCTTGACAGTACACATTACCTAAATTATAATTATAGTGTGTATATTATAAAAAATAACGGAGGGCAAAAATATGAAAAAAATCAAAAAGCTTCTGGCAATTATTCTGTGCATTTCTCTGATATGCGGATTTTCGGTTCCCGCGGCTTACGCATCGGGTACTCAGAAAACTGCGTGTACGGCATCTGATTTTGATTTGAGCATAAAGGGCTTTAAAAATCAGTATGATACACACGGTGCCGGAGCCGCATTTTATCACAGCTTTGCGAATACTTTAAGTGCTCTGGCACAGGTTATCTTAAAAGCCATCTGCTGTATCACACCTGTTCGTGACTGGAAGGATATAAAAGAGTACACACCCGAAAAAGAAAACATTCTTTTAGGACGTGATACATACCGAAAAACTCCTGCTGAAGGCGCGGCGTGGAGCCTCGGATATTCTTCTGCGTCGATTATTCCCGATGATTTTGAAGCAGGAAAATACTATATCGGAAACAGCGCGTCGGTTACTTCAAAGAGCTCACCGAACCTGAAAAAAGGGCCGAAAGCTCAGGGCATTTTAGATGACCAGCGTATTCGTGTTGTTGCGGTGGACGATAATTCGGGTGACGGACTTGCAGTGCTTGCTGTTGTTGACGGCTTAGGTGTAGGTTCGGGTACAATCCGCGCTATTCGTGAAAAGGTTCTTGCCTCTGCCGAAAAAAACGATACCGCGATTTCAAGCATAAACATTTCCGCAACTCACTGCCATTCCGCTCTTGATACTCAGGGCGTTTCAACGTCATTGCTCGGACTTGCCGCGGGAGGTATTTTCAGACTTAAGTCCGTTACGAAAAAAATGAATGAACCTACAAATCATTTTAAAGAAAATCTTATCAACGTTGCGGCAAAGACAATTGATGAAGCGATTGCGGATATGAAGCTCGGTGAGCTTTATTATGATACTGCCGATATATCCGAGTACTACGGTGATAAGCGTGATGTTATTGAGGACGTTCCCGATGCCGCTATACTCCGCTTTAAGCCTTCAGACGGAGGTAAGGAAACATATATAGCAAATATTACCTGTCATCCGACAACAACGGGCGTTAAAGGAAACGGATGTGTTTCGAGCGACTATATCTATTATATGGATCAGAACTTTATAAACGGCGGATACAATTTCCTGTTTTTACAGGGAGCCGTAGGTCAGTTAAGTCAAAGCGGAACACCGATTGCCGACGGATATAAAATGACACCTGATGATGTTAAAAACGCGATAACAAAATGCAAAGATAAAGCCGGCAATACTCTTGACTGGTCAGAAATATTTGACGCTGACGGAGCTCCGGTATATGGTGATTTCACAGAAACTATAGCTCTGGCAAATGAGTTTACCGACGCTGTAAAGGGCGCCGCGGCAGACGGAGAGGAAAAGCTTGCTCCCGTTATCAATAATCATTACGGCGAAATCAACATCACAACTTCAAACTATCTTCTCAACTGGGCTTGCCGCTTAAAACTTGTTGACAACGTTGTTTACCGCACAGGCTTCGGTGTTAATAATGTTTGTCTTCCTTCTGAGGTCGGCTACCTTGAATTTGGTCACCGTATGGCATTCGGTTTGTTCCCGGCAGAGCTTTATCCCGAAGTATTCCACGGCGGCGGAACCGATGAAAAAACATCTTGGAGCGGCGAAAGCTGGGCATATGAATCAATGACAGACGAGTGCGCGAAGTTTAATGACCCGATTGATATTCACTGTATCTGTTTTGCGAATGACTATATAGGATATGTTGTTCCGGATAATTACTATTCATTATTAGGCGTAAATCTTTTACACAGCAACGCATTTGAGAAAACTGAAATCGCAAAGAATAATACCTGGGGAAATTCTTTCGGTGACGATGCCGACGAGCTTCTTTCAGCAGGCAAGAACACAGCTTCTGGTCTCGTTGACTGCTTCCTTCAGATGGTTGAAAAATATACAAAGTGAAAACTTTTAAATCGGTAATTTTTCAGATTTTGTGCGGTGCTTTGCTTCCGCGGAAGATTTATTTCTGCTAAGCTGTAAAAACTGTGAAATCAGCACGCAGACTGCAAGAGCTGCGGAATACGGTACGACACATAAGTTTAAAAACATCCCGAAATTTCAGTAAACAGTAAAGAATTAAACCGGCAGGACTTTTTAAGCTCTGCCGGTTTTCTGCGTTGGTGACGGGAATCCGGCAGACGGTGTCCCGCTCACATTCGGCGGATTGATTATATTCGCCTTTTGCAGCCGCAAAAGATGTGTATGAAGCAGATTCGATAAAAAATAAAACAGACCCCGTTTTAACGAAGCCTGTTTTGGAGCTGGTGAACGGAATCGAACCATCAACCTGCTCATTACGAATGAGCTGCTCTGCCATTGAGCCACACCAGCGACTTATCTATTATAATAAATTATCAGTTCTTTTTCAATAGTTTTTTCAAAAAAATATGTATTATTTTTTCGGTTAACAGATTATTTATATATTATCCATTTATTATACTTGATTTTATGTAAAAAAAGTTGTAACCTATATACAGCTCAATGAGTTTTAAACTTTAGTGAAAGGTTGTGCTTATTATTATGAAAAGGATTTTAAGTATTATTTTATGCATGATAATGATTGCGGCGACATTATGCTCATGCAAGTTTGTCAAGCCGTCTGACAACAGCGGCAAAAAGGGTGACGCGCAAACCGAAAGCACTTCAGGTCTGTCAGATGCCGAAGCCGTTAACGGCGGTGAATCCGGTGACGAAACTTCTGAAAATGAAGAAATCACTGTTTTTGTTACTGACCAGAACGGTGAATATGTAACAAACAAAGACGGTAAAATGAAAACGGAAATTTTCAATGTGGCAGAGCTTGAAAAGCAGCTTGAGGATGAACTGTCCAAGCAGGACGCAACAGCGCCTACCAAAGCAAACGCAGGCACAAGCAAATCAGATTCGCCAAGCAGTATCATCGGCGACACTCAAAGTGCCAAAGAAGATCTTCTTCCGGCAGGTCAGAAGGTTAACGATACAACAATTATGAAAACCACTGTCGAACCTGTTTTCAAGAGCGGAACATACACAATTAAAGGCAGTATAAAGGCCGAAAGTCAGACGATGAATACAACTATCGCATTCAGAAACAACGCCAAGGAATATGCTGTGGTTGTGGCACTCGGAGCGTTTTCTGTTAAAGTGTTCTCAATCGGCGGGAAATATTATATGGCGCTTCCCATGTTCGCGAAATACGCGGAGGTTTCTCAGGACGAAGTGGGAGATATGAGCGAAATGACGGAAACCTTTAAATCCACAGACTCAACTTATGTTAAAACAACCACTGTTAAGGACGGAAAGAACACTTACACCTGTGAGGAGTATAAGAGCGGAACCAGCACGATTAAGTATTACTTTAACGCCAACAAGGAATGGAAGCGTATGGAGGTTGTTGACGGTGAAGATATTCTTGTATGGGAAATCACATCATTCACCAACAAGGCTGAGGATTCGCTGTTCTCAACCAAGGGAATGATTAAAGACAACTCCATGCTCGAAGGTATGTTTTAATTGATGAAAAGCGTTAAAACAGTTATTATTACAGGTGCGTCCGGCGGAATAGGGAGTGCAATTGCCTCACTTTTTGCCCTGAACGGATATAACACAGTTGTAAATTACAATAAATCGGAAGCGGCCGCCCTTTCGCTCTGCTCTGAGCTTTGCGCAAAGGGCGCGGTCGCTGCCGCTTTTAAGGCAGATGTTTCCGATTCCGCACAGGCGAAAGCCCTTATAGATTTCGCCGAAGCACGGTTCGGCAGTGCGGATATTCTCGTCAATAACGCCGGCATAGCTCAGCAGAAGCTTTTTACGGATATTACAGATGATGATTTTGACAGAATGTTCAACGTAAATGTGAAAAGCGTTTTTAATTGCTGCCGCGCGGTGCTTCCGCTTATGATTCATGAAAAATGGGGAAGAATTATTAATATTTCCTCCATGTGGGGTATATGCGGCGCATCGTGCGAGGTTCATTATTCAGCATCAAAGGCGGCGGTAATAGGTATGACGAAAGCACTGGCAAAGGAAGTCGGGCCGTCCGGCATTACCGTCAACTGCGTGACTCCGGGGCTTATTGATACAAAAATGAACAAAAATCTTACCAAAGAAACGATAGAAGCGCTTTGCGAAGAAACTCCCGTTTCAAGAATCGGAACGCCGGAAGACGTGGCAAAAGCCGTTTTTTATCTTGCGGATGACGGTGCGTCATTTGTAACAGGTCAGATTTTAGGTGTTGACGGAGGATTTATATAATTTTACTGTAAATTATCTTGATTTATTATTATTTCTGTGTTAAAATGATGCAGTGTAGTTGTAATATTAGTCCTTGAAGGAGGAATATCAATGGCTTCTTGTCCCAAGTGCGGAAAGAAATTGAAATTAACAGATATTAAACCCAACTGTCCTCACTGCGATACCAATCTTCTTTATTATAAAATCGAGGAACGCCTTGAGGTCGATGCTCTTAACGCTGAGCGTGAGCATGCGCATACGCAGAAAAAGCTTGACAGAGCCAAGGCCGCTATGGTAGGCGGGCCGTTCGCAATCGCGAGAATAGTTCTTCTTGTTCTTACAATCTGCGCGTTCCTTCTTCCGCTGGCAAAACTTTCGGCAATAGGTCCGTTTTTCAGCGAAACAGGCGAAATCAGCAAGAATTTCGGCGCAATTGAGCTTGTTACAGAGCTTATGGAGTTTGACTTCGGCGCGCTGGGGCTTATCGGTTCTTCCATAGTAGGCAAAACAACACTGATGTTCGCTCTTTCAATCGTCACGGTAGCTCTTGCGGCTGTTTCGGCACTGCTTCAGCTTATATTCAGTTTCCTTTCATGCTCACCTAAGGGATTTGTAAGAAACGTAATTTTCTCGGTTCTCGGAATTGTTTTCTCAATCGCTTCACTTGTTACGTTCAAGATGTTCATTGCGTCCATGGAAACGGTTCTTCCCGGGTTCATGAGCGGTTCAATCGGCGTAGGTATCTTTGTTGTTATCGCTATGTTTGTGCTCGTTCTCGCCCTTAACATATTCATCAAGGTCAAGGATGCGGTTAAGGTTGATTACAAGCCCTGCTACATAGGCAAAGACAATATGCTGTTTGAAGATTTTGTTAAAATTTACGGTGATAAAGTTATCGACCTTGATATGGTTGTCGCAAACGCTGATAAATTCATGAAAACGAAAGAAGAAATCGCAGCAGAAAGACTTGCAGAAGCCGCAAACGCGGGTAAATAAAACAGTTAGTAAAAGATTAACGACCGTTCAGCTGAGCGGTCGTTTTTGTTTATCTTATTGTTTCACGAGTGAAAATTAACGCTGCTGTAATATATAAGCACGACGGGTTTAATAAAATCACAGCTGAATATTTATAAGGTTTTCTTCCGTCTCGTCTCCGTTAAGCCGTTTGGTAGCGGCATTGCATTTTTCACATATTACAAAGAACATCGTGATAATGAAACCGTAAGGGATAGGGCAGAACTCACCGGGATTGACGGTGGACATCATTGTAAGCCCTAAAAACGAAATAAAAACGGTAAGGTTGAAATGCGTTGTTTTCTCAAACAGCAGCTTGAATCTCACGTAAAACTGATACGCAAATGTGCCGACACCCAAAACGCCGAAGCTGCCGATAATCTGGAACGGTGAGGAATGATACCAGTTGACCGCCATGGTCTTTTTGATATATCCCTCCTGCTCCATTTCGGTTCTGCCGAAGCCTCTGCCGAAAACCGGGTTGGATTTAAAATCTGCGATAGCGCGGCGGATATTGTCTTCCCTGATGCTGTCGCCCTCAAAAAATCTTTTAATCGTCGGCATGAAGAAATTAAGTATTGTTCTCGCGAAGGTGCAGCCGATTATCGCCGCAACGGATATTACCGCCAGATTATGAGTTCTGTTCTTTTTATCGGTATAAACAAGAACGATGAGGCAAAGCGCGATTTCAATTGTGCCGAACATTGCTCCGCCGCGCGAACCCGAAAGAAGTATAGCGGCATATTCCGCAAGCCCCAGATAGAAATACATATGTTTTTTATCTCTTGTGGAAATATAAAACGCAAACGGCATTGACAGCATGAGGAACGTTGAAACATTGTTTCGCCACTGCATATAAATTATTCTGAATTCCTCAATTACAGTATCAATATATAAAAGGTAATGGTGAAACACCATAAACGTGCAGAGAATGCCCACCGCCATCATAGTGTATGATATTCTCATCCGCAGGCTGTAATCTCTGCTTGTGTGAATACATGATGAAAGCAGAATGTAAATAAACAGCATTCCGAAGCCGAGACCCACTGTGTAAAAAAGGAACGTCCCCTGAAAGAATTCTTTAAAAGAAATTTTGCCGAGACCCCCGAGAGTTACCGCAGCGGATACCAGAAGATACGGAAGAACAAGCTTCCCTTTCTCATAATGCCACTCTTTTTTATACACAATAAAATGAAACAGCAGTGAAAACACAAGCGGAAACAGCAGCCACCAGTATTCGATAAAGACATCAAACGAGTTGTAGCACTTTATTGAAATGACTGAAATAAACAGAAACGCGGGCGTTGAGGCAATGATATTATCGCATACGCAGAGAATCAAAGCCTCTAAAATAGCGAACGCAAGTATACCGTAAACTATCGGAGTGTTGCCGTAATATTCACCGAAAATTCTGCCTTTGCCTCTTATAACAATAATCAGTATCGCCAGAAACAGCTGAACAGCCACGCCCGCCTTCGACATAAAGAATCGGCGCAGACTCATCAAAAGTCTGTTTTGCTCTATTTTATTTGACAGTTCGGAAATCATGAATTCTCCTTTTACTGAAAGTGAAGATAAAATTCAATCAGATGTTTTTAATTTTGTATACGCATACGCCGTGAGGGGGAACTGTGTCGGCAAGAGCGTAGTCAACCTTAATTACGGTATCGTCCCACAGATTTTCCGCTTCGTATTCATCATCATATTTCAGTTCAACAAAGGGCTTTTCCGTAAGCTCTTTTATCGGAAGCGTGAAAAGTCGGTAATCATTTGTTTTGTTGAAGAAGCAGACTGCCGCGGAGCCGTCCTTAAGCGGCTTGACAAGAATATCGCCCGCCGGAGAATAACGTATTCTTCTGCACTGCGCGCCCAGTTCGTCCTGGTCGAGGGCTATAAGCTTTTTATTGGTGACCATTTTAAGAATTTCGTTATCTCTGTCCGCGCTTCCGTCGGGAAGGATGAAACGTCTTATATCATTGCCCAGAATAAGCGGTGCCGCCATCATGCACCAGAGTGAGAAATGAGCCTTGTTTTCTTCATATGTGAGATTGCCGTTGCCGACCTCCAGCATATCGGGGTCATTCCAGCCGCCGGGGCCAGCGTGCTTCCACAGCTTTACGTTAACCTCGTAAATGGCGAGAATTGACGGCCAGATTGCTTTGATATCTGGAGTGGTTCTCCAGAGATTTCCGGCGGTTTTGCCCCACTGCCACGGCATATTGAAGCCCCATTCACAGATTGAGAAACAGATTGGCTTCACTTCTCTGCCGGTTTCGGCTGCGTATTCCTCAGCCGCCTGCTTAAGATATTTGCCCATATTGCGGTATTGGAAAGCGGAGCTGTCCATAACAGAACCGACGGGATTATAGAATCTGAGCGTATTTTCGCCCTCTTTAAGCTCAATATAGATATGATGCTTACCTGTCGCGTGAATAAATTCAGCTGACGGAACATCAACAACATAATGCTCGGCACCGTTAACGTCAATTTCAAGGTGTTTTGCCAGCTGAGTTCTTCTTTTGATATAGAATGTTACGGCGTATCTGCCGTCTGCGGGAACTGTTACTTTAAATGTCGCCGCACCCATACCGTATGAAAGACCTGTGATATATTCGCCCGAATCAAGTGAACTGCTTTTCATAAGCTTTGCGTCACCCTCAAGCTCCGCGTCTCTTGCGAGATAGAGCTTTTCCCCCTCAATGCCGCTGCCGGCGAGAGATATTTTTTCGAGCATGGGCGCAATTCTTGAAGTATATACTCTGTGGCAGAAGTCATATTTGAAATATTCAACTCCCCAGCGTGCGAATGTGCGTGCGTCGGTGAGCGCATGACCGTAGCTCGCAGGCAAATCCTGACATGTGAGCGTTCCGTTTGATGAATAAATTCCCAGCTTGATTCCCAGAGCGTTAACCTTATCAGCAAGGGCTTTTATACCAGAAGGGAATGTTACAGGGTCGGGAATCATTTCATCGTTTTCGTTTCTTACTGCCGCCTGCCAGCAGTCATCAATATTAACATATTCATAGCCGGCGTCAAGAAGACCTGTTTCTTTCATTGCTTTCGCAACGTCATAAATAAGCTCCTCTGTGATTTTGCCAGCGAACGTATTCCAGCTTGACCATCCCATGGGCGGAGTCAGTGCGACACCGTTATTATATGCTTCGTATCCCTCCTGATTAGGCTTAACTCTTTTTGACAGCTTTTTAACAGCTGAAGCGGGAGTTTCTTTATTTTTAATCATGTATGCGCCTGCTGCGGCAGCTGCCGAAACAGCGGTGAATTTTTTGCTCATACCGAAAACCTCCGTTTTTTTGATTATAAGGCACAAAAGCCTACTGTAAAATTATATCTCATTTTAAATTATTTTTCAATCGCAAATGAATACTTTTGTATAAATTGACTATTGTTTTTTTTAATAATCGTGATATAATATACGAATCAATTGTGAATATTTTCACTAATCCGTTCACTGCCTTAAAATATGTTTAGACAGCATCGAATACAGGCGGGAAGCGGGTTTTTTACTTGTTACGGAGGCAGATATATATGGAAAACCTGCTTAACGAAATTATCAAAAGCGATAAAGAAGCAAAACAGCGCCTTGTTGACGCGGAGGAATACCGCCGCGAGCAGCTTATGGCATTGCAGGCAAAAAAAGATGAAATAGAAAAAGAAGAAATCAGGAAAGCCGTTGACAGTCTTTTGAAAAGCGGGGAGAAAAGCAGATCCGCGAGAGATAAACAGCTTTCCGCCATGAATCAGAGCCGTAAAACCGCCGAAGAAAAGATGAACGAACTTTATAAAAAGAACTGCTCCAAATGGGTTGACAGAATTGTTGACGGCGTTATCCACGGCTGATTCCGGTGATATTTTTGTGAAAGGCGGTGAATGTTACGGGATATTCGTCAAACGCGATTATGGCAAAAAGCCGCGCTCTTTACGGGAAAAGACTTAAAAAGCACGATTACGACACTCTGCTCAACTGCAAAAACGTAAACGAGCTTGCATCATATCTTAAAACAAGAACGTCATACTCCGCGACGTTTGAAACGGCAAACTCGGAAATGAGCGCGTTTCAGATTGAAGAGCTGCTGAGAATAGATATGCTCAGAGCGTTTCAAAAAATAAGCAAATATGAAATATCTTCGGGCGAAGACTTTTATAAATATTTCATAATGAAAAATGATATTCAGCAGATTTTAAAATATCTGCATTATCTGATTATCGGCAGACCGGGGGAATATCTTAAGGTTCTGCCGCCGTTTATAAACGAGCTGACACAGACAGACCTGATAAAACTTGCCGCCGCTCCGGATTTTGACAGCATGCTCAAAGTTTTAAAGGGAACAGGCTTTGATGAAGCACTCAGGCCGTTCAAGCCTGTTTATCAGGATCCTGAAAGCTTTGTTAAAATGGAAAATTCTCTTAACAAAATTCTCTGGCGGGCGGAATATGAACTTGTAAAGAAATACCGCGGAACGCAGAAAAAAGAGATTGAGGAAATCATCACATATCAGACAGATATGGAAAATATCATCAGAATATACAGACTTAAGCGGCTTGCTGATACAGATAAATCAGTTATCAGGGATTATCTCAACCTGTATTTCACACACTTTACTCAAAAAGATATTGAGCAGATGCTCCAAAAAAACACGGCACGTGAAATGCTTCAACAGGCGACGGAGTCTTATTATAAAAAATATTTCGCGCAGACTGAATTCGTTACTCTTGAGGATTTTACACAAAGGGTAATATACAGCCTTCTGCATAAAAAAATAAGATACAGCACAAATCCCGTTGCGGTTATGATATGCTATTTCTTTTTAAAGCAAAATGAGATGAGCAATATTATTCATATAGCCGAGGGTATCAGAAACGGAATTTCACCCGATGCTATAGAAACGGTTTTAATCGGAACCGATTGTTAAGGAGGAATGTTTTTGGCAATCGAAAAAATGAAATTGGTCAGAATTTTCGGCAAGGTTGAAAATCTTGACAGCTTTATTACATCTTGCTGTATAAGCGGTGATTTTCACCCCGAGAATGCCATGAACTATGTTTCCGCCCATATGGGATATGTTCCCGTAAACGACGAAAACCCATACACAACAACAATTCAAAAAATCGAAGAACTGGCGCAGATTACAGGCGTAACGCTTAAGGAAACATTCAAGGGCAATGAAATAATAGTTGACGCCAATGAAATCAATTATATTGACGAGCTTGTTGAAAAGCTCAGCAAGGTACATGACCGGCGTGCCGAAATTGCCCGTAAGCTGGAACAGTGTGCTGATGAAACTGAAAAATTCAGCCACTTCGTAAATCTTTCCACAAGAATTGACGAGCTGCTTTCCTGCGGGTTTTTAAGAGTCCGGTTCGGAAGTATTCCCAATGACTGTTATCCTAAGCTCAAGGCATATGAGAATAATGAAAACATTCTTTTTATTCCCTGCGAGCAGGACGAAAAAAGGTGCTGGGGCATTTACGCCGTTCCCGATTCAAAGCACGCTGAAATTGACAGGATTTTCGCAACTCTCTATTTTGAAAGAATACGGGTTCCCGCAACTGAGGGTACACCCGAAGAAATCGTTAAAAAGCTGGCAGAAGAAAAAGCAGAGCTTGAAAAAGAGCTTGCCGCAATTGACGAAGATGTTCAGACTCTCTGGAACAGACACGGAGAAAGAATTGAAAGCACATACGCTCACTTCAAAATCGTCAGCACCGCTCATGAGCTTCGCCGCTTTGCGATTAAAGATAAACGCACAGGCGAGGAATTCATGATGATAGGCTGGGTGCCTGAGAGCGGAATGGACTGGTTCACAGGTCAGCTTAAAAAAATACCCGAAACCAGATTCGAGTCATATGAACCTGAGGAGGATAAACGCTCCAAACCGCCCACGAAGCTCAAAAACAGAAAATTTTTCAGGCCGTTTGAGATCTTTGTTGAAATGTACGGACTTCCCGCTTACGGCAGTGTGGATATAACCCCGTTTGTGGCTGTGACGTTTACGCTTCTGTTCGGGATAATGTTCGCCGATTTCGGCCAGGGACTTGTCCTCGCGGTGGGTGCGTATCTGCTTTATAAATTAAAGGGAATAAAGCTCGCCAAGGTCGTTGTTCCCTGCGGACTTTCAGCGATGTTTTTCGGTCTTATAGTCGGCTCGGTGTTCGGAAATGAAGAGCTTCTCAATCCGCTCTATCACGCGCTCGGCATGAAGGGCAAGCCGCTTGAGGTTATGGATTCAATAAACACCGTGCTTGTTATGACAATCGGAATAGGCGTAGGGCTTGTAATCATATCAATGCTGGTGAATGTGTTTATATGTATCAGGCAAAAGCAGTTCGGCAAAGCTTTGTTCGACAATAACGGACTTGCGGGTATCGCGCTGTATTCCGCGGGTGTCAGCGCAGTTGTCAGCTTCATGGCGAAAATCACGATTATTCCCGCGAAAATCTGCATAATAATCGCGGTGATAACCGTTCCGATACTTTATGTAAAAGAGCTGCTTATAGGAATTATCGACAAACATCCGAAAGAGAAATATATGCCTGAGAGCTGGTCGGATTTCTTCATGCAGAATTTCTTTGAGGTTATCGAATATGTTCTCTCGTATTTCAGCAACACCCTGTCATTCTTAAGAATAGGCGCTTATATGCTGGTTCACGCAAGCCTTATGATGGTTTTCTATTCATTCGCAGGCGAGGGCTTCAGCGTAAAGGGAATTGTAATTATTGTTTTAGGCAACGTGCTTGTTATTGCGCTTGAAGGCTTGCTTTCGGGCATTCAGGTACTCAGGCTTGAATTCTACGAAATGTTCAGCCGCTTCTATGAGGGCGACGGCAAGGCCTTTGAAGGTGTCGGAATGAGAAAAAACCGCGGATTTTTATTCAGCATAAAGAACGCTTTCTCATCTGACAAAGCAGAAAAAACCGAAGTTATTATTTCAACTAAAAACTGAAAGAGGTATTTATTATGAAAAATTTATTCAAAAAGAATTACATGGCAAGAGTTATGGCAATCGTTATCATTACAATAATGGCATTCGCGCTTTCAATCACGGCGTTTGCCGCAACAGGCGACAAGGAAGCTGACGCAGCGGCTCCCGCGGCACAGACAGCGGATGCATCAGAGGAAGCGGCAACAGAGGAAACAGGCACATCATCGAAGGGCATGGGACTTATCGCGGCAGCGGCGGTTACAGGTATCGCGGGTATCGGCGGTGCTATCGCTATCGCGGCGGCGGCTCCCGCGGCTATCGCCGCAACCAGCGAAGACCCCAAATCTTTCGGTAAGGCGCTTATCTTTGTTGCTCTCGGTGAGTCAATCGTTCTTTTCGGCTTCGTTGTATCAATCCTCATTCTTAATAAAGTCTGATAATATGAAGCTTTATCTGATTTGTGATAATACAGACACCGCGACGGGTATGCGCCTCGCGGGAATTGAGGGAACAGTCGTTGACGGTGAAAAGCAGGCGGAAGAAGCACTTCGCGACGCGATTAAAGACATCGAAATTGCCGTCATACTGATGAACCGGACTTTGTATACAATGTGCGGCGACGCTATAAAGGCATTCCGCAAGGCTCATTCAGCACCGGTCATAATTGAAATACCCGATAAAAATTCCAAAGACTCGGGCGATTCTCTTGCGAGATACATTCGTGAAACCGTCGGAATAAGCATATAAGGAAAGGGAGGAGCTTCGTGGCAGAAAATGAAAAAAAGGCATCACAGTTTATAAGAGCTATAAACAAAGAAGCAGATGCCTGTTATGATAAAATCAGGCAGGAAGCTGACGCTTATGTAGCTTCGGAACTTGAAAAAGCGCGCACAGCCGCGAAAGAAAACGCGAAAAATATCGCGAAAGCAGAGGTCGGTAAGCTCAGCGAACAGAGTAATACAGACACATATAAATCACGCACCCAGCTTATAAATCAGACAGTTTCAAAGCGGGCGGAAATAACCGATAAGGTTTTCTCAAAAGCAGAGAAAGAAATCATTGAATTTACATGTAAATCTGAATATGAGGATTTTCTTAAAAAGAGCATTGCTTCCATAAAAAAAGCAATAGGCGATGACGCAGTTATTTTTATCCGTCCCGAAGATGAAAAATATAAAGAATCACTTCTCAGAAACTGTGCGGGAATTGAACTTGATAAAACCATAAAACTGGGCGGCTGTAAGGGTGAAAGCAGAAAGAACGCCATGCGTGCGGACGATACGCTGGACAGCCGTTTTGACAGGCAGAAGCAGGAATTTTATTCCTATTCGGGACTTTCGGTTATGTAAATGTGGAGGACATTATGCAGGAAAACGTAATATACGGCATCAACGGCCCTGTTATCACCGTTAAAGGCAGAACAGAGCTTTCGATGTCAGAAATGGTATACGTGGGAAACACGGGACTTATCGGCGAGGTTATCCGTCTTGATAAAGATGCCGCTGTTATTCAGGCATACGAAGAAACCTCAGGGCTGCTCCCCGGTGAGCCTGTAAAAGCAACAGGTCAGCCCATGAGCGTAACACTCGGCCCGGGAATCCTCAGCAATATTTTTGACGGAATTGAAAATCCGCTTGAGCTTATAGCGCAGAGCGCGGGCTCGTTTATTCCCAGAGGACTTCGGCCCTCACCCCTTGACGAAAATAAGCTGTGGAATGTTACCGTAACCGCAAAAGCAGGCGATGAGCTTAAAGGCGGCGATGTTTACGCAACCTGCCCCGAAACAGCGGTTATCACACATAAAATCATGGTACCTCCCGATGCAAGCGGCAAAGTCATTGAAGTTAAAGAGAGCGGCGAATATAAGGTTAATGACACAATTATTGTTATAGAAAAAGAAAACGGCGACAGGCAGGAGCTTACTCTCTGCCACAAGTGGCCTATAAGAACTCCGCGCCCCATAAAAGAGAGAAAGTCTCTTGTAAGACCGCTTATTACAGGCCAGCGTGTTATTGATACGCTGTTCCCCATGGCAAAGGGCGGAGCCGCGGCAATTCCGGGCGGATTCGGCGCGGGCAAAACCGTTACGCAGCACCAGATTGCGAAATGGTGCGACGCTGACATTATTATTTATATAGGCTGCGGTGAGCGCGGGAACGAAATGACGCAGGTTCTTGACGAATTCAAAGAAATCACCGACCCGAAAACAGGTGAGAATCTGACAAGCAGAACGGTGCTTATCGCCAACACCTCAAATATGCCCGTTGCCGCGCGTGAGGCCTCAATTTACAC
Organism: Acutalibacteraceae bacterium; assembly: GCA_045597925.1. Lineage (GTDB taxonomy): Bacteria > Bacillota > Clostridia > Oscillospirales > Acutalibacteraceae > CAG-488. The sequence continues at coordinate 16,878 of JAZLLB010000069.1, read as the reverse complement.
AGGCGTTACGATTGCGGAATATTACCGCGACATGGGTTATCACACCGCTATGATGGCAGACTCAACATCACGCTGGGCCGAGGCTTTGCGTGAGATTTCAGGAAGGCTTGAGGAAATGCCCGCAGATGAAGGCTTTCCCGCGTATCTTCCGTCACGTCTTTCGGAATTCTACGAACGTGCGGGCTATGTTGAAGCTCTTAACGGTGCCGAAGGCTCAGTTTCAATTATCGGTGCCGTTTCACCTCAGGGTGCTGACTTCTCTGAGCCTGTTACCCAGAATACAAAAAGGTTTATCCGCTGCTTCTGGGCGTTGGATAAAAGCCTTGCGTACGCGAGACATTATCCCGCAATCAACTGGAACGACAGCTACAGTGAATATTTAGGCGACCTTTCACAATGGTACATTGAAAATGTAGGTTCGGATTTCATCTCATGCAGAAACGAGCTTTGTCAGATTCTTGCGGAGGAAAAAAGTCTGCTTGAAATTGTGAAGCTCATAGGCTCAGACGTTCTTCCCGAAGACCAGAAGCTCACCATCGAAACGGCAAGAGTTATCAGGGTAGGATTCCTTCAGCAGAACGCTTTAAGCGATATTGACACATATGTTACAACGGAAAAACAGCTCCGAATGATGAAAACCGTTCTGCTGCTTCATCATATGGCAAAGGAGCTTGTCACAAAACAGATTCCTCTTACACGGATTGTTGAAACAGGCCTTTTCGATAAAGTAATCCGGATAAAAAACAATGTTCCCAACGATAAGCTGGAACTGATTGATGAATATGATAATGAAATAAAATCGGTACTTTCCGCCATTAAAGAGTAAGGGGGAGCTGAAATGATAATTGAATACAGCGGACTTAAAGAAATCAACGGCTCTCTTGTTGTCCTTGACGGCGTTAAGGGCGCGGCCTTTGATGAAATGGTTGAAATCCGCCTTGACAACGGACTGAAAAGAACAGGCAGAATTGTTCAGATAGACGGCGAAAGAGTAGTTGTTCAGGTTTTTGAGGGAACAAAGGGCATTTCTCTTGTGAATACCAACACGCGCTTTAAAGGTCATCCCATTGAACTGAGTCTTTCACCCGAAATTATGGGCAGAATTTTTGACGGTCTCGGAAGACCGGCCGACGGCCTTGGCGAGGTTTATCCCGTAAAGAAAAAAGATGTTAACTCGTCGCCCATAAACCCGGTTTCGAGAATTTATCCTAAAAATTATATTAACACGGGTATTTCTTCAATTGACGCGCTGACAACCCTTATCAGGGGTCAGAAGCTGCCTATATTCTCAGGCTCGGGCATGAAGCACAACGAGCTTGCGGTTCAGATAGTAAGGCAGGCTTCCGTTGCGGACAATGAAGATTTCGCCATAGTTTTTGCCGCCATGGGCGTTAAAAATGACGTTGCGGATTACTTCCGTCAATCATTTGAAAAGGCAAATGTTATGGACAGGGTTGTTATGTTCCTCAACCGTTCAAACGACCCGATTATTGAAAGAATTATAACTCCCCGATGCGCTCTTACCGCGGCTGAGTATCTCGCGTTTGAGCTTAATATGAATATACTGGTTATTCTCACGGATATGACTTCTTATGCTGAGGCTCTGCGTGAATTCAGCTCATCCAAGGGCGAAATTCCAGGCAGAAAGGGTTATCCCGGATATCTCTATTCCGACCTTGCCTCGATTTATGAAAGAGCGGGAATTATCAATTCTTCAAAAGGCTCGGTAACACAGATACCCATACTCACCATGCCTAATGACGATATTAACCATCCGATTCCCGACCTTACGGGATATATCACAGAGGGGCAGATTGTTCTTGACAGAACTCTTGATTCCGTGGGAATTTATCCGCCGATCGGCGTGCTCGCTTCGCTTTCACGTCTTATGAAAGACGGTATCGGCGCGGGCTACACAAGAGAGGATCACGGAAAACTCGCCGACCAGCTTTTCTCATGCTACGCTATGGTGCAGGATGCGAAGTCCCTTGCGGGTGTTATCGGTGAAGACGAGCTTTCCGCTAAAGATAAGCGTATTCTTGAATTCGGCAAACGGTTTGAAAGTGAGTTCATAGCGCAGAGCCCGTCTGAAAACAGAACGATTCTCCAGACTCTCGAGCTTGGCTGGGAGCTTCTGAGAATGCTGCCCAGAGAAGACCTTGACCGAATAGATGACAAGACTTATGAGAAATATTATCTGAAAAAATAATGAAGGAAGCTGATGCTTACGGCACAGATTTTTATTACAAAAAATAATCTTACAGCTCAGAAAAAATCTCTGGAGCTTGCTAAAATGGGCTATGATCTTATGGACAGAAAAAGAAACATTCTTGTTCATGAGATGATGACTCTTGCCGAAAAAGCGTCAACCATTCAAAAGGATATTGATGCCGCGTATGTTCAGGCGTATTCCGCTCTTGAAAAGGCGTTCATCACTATGGGCGACTGCAGCACATACGCTCAATGTATTCCCGTTGACAATTCTGTTGAGCTGAAAATCAGAAGCGTTATGGGCGTTGAACTGCCTGAAATATCAATAAAAGAAAAAACTCCCCGGATTTATTACGGTATGAATGAAACAAATTCACAGCTTGACGAGGCGTATATTCAGTTTGAAAAGGTAAAAATTCTCACAGTTGAGCTGGCGCAGATTGAATCAAGCGTAATGCGCCTTGCGGACGCGATTAAAAAAACGCAGAAGCGTACCAATGCCCTGAGTAATATTATGATTCCGAAATTCACGTCAACCATTAAATTTATTTCAGACGCGCTTGACGAAAAGGAAAGAGAAGATTTTTCAAGGCTGAAAGTAATCAAAAAGCAAAAAACAGAGTCATAAACCGCAGAGAGCAGACAGCCTCCCTGCGGTTTTGTCGTATTATGTCGATATGTTTTTCATAAAAAACTTGCTTAATTGTTGTTTATATGATAAAATAATCTTGCCAAACCAATTTTATAATCTTTTACATCGTCGGTATGCGTTTTTATCTCTTGATAAAAATGCAGACTCATTTTGACGCACGACGATGTTGTTAAATTGGTTTGGCGACCGGGTCTCGCATTTTTGTGCGGCTTCGGCCGCACTTTTTATTTTCGGAGATAAATATGAACGACAATTATGAAAATATGAAAAAAATCAATCGGACAAAAGATTAAAACAGCCCGCAAAGCGGCAGGACTGACGCAGGAACAGCTGGCTGAAAAAATCGGAGTTGACCGCACATCTGTTGCAAAATATGAAAGCGGCGCGGCTGTACCGAGTATAATAAACGTATCAGCGCTTTGCGGCGTTCTGAATATATCTGTGAATGATTTAATACAGATAATCAATATCCACTGACAAAAATCCCCCGACTCTCTGAGCCGAGGGATTTTAATATATGCTTTAATTATTCAGCATCGGGAGCATAAAGGTCCTTAAGTTTAAGAAGATGTTCATATCTTGCAACAGAAGTATCCTCTGCCTTTGCGAAGAGCTGCTCTGCTCTTTCGGGGAATGAGCGTGTAAGAGCTGAGTAACGGGCCTCGTTCATAATAAACGCTCTGTAATCCTCTGAAACGGGAGCCTTGGAGTCGATTGTGAACGGGTTCTTGCCCTCTGCCTTGAGTGCGGGGTTGTAGCGGAACATATTCCAGTAACCGCAGTCAACAGCCTTCTTCATTTCCGCCTGGCAGTTGGTCATACCGCCCTTGATGCTGTGCATCTCGCAGGGAGCGTAACCGATGATGAGTGAAGGTCCGTTGTATGCTTCAGCTTCCTGAAGTGCTTTAAGTGTCTGATTCTGGTCAGCGCCCATAGCTATCTGTGCAACATAAACGTAGCCGTAGCTCATTGCGATTTCAGCAAGGCTCTTCTTTGCGATTGCCTTACCTGCCGCCGCGAACTGCGCAACCTGACCGATGTTGGAAGCCTTTGACGCCTGTCCGCCTGTGTTGGAGTAAACTTCTGTATCGAATACCATTACGTTTACATCTTCACCTGATGCGAGAACGTGATCAAGTCCGCCGAAGCCAATATCGTATGCCCAGCCGTCGCCGCCGAAAATCCATACGGATTTCTTCGCAAGGTATTCTTTCTGAGCAAGAATGTCTTTTGACGCGCAGCAGCCGCACTTCTCAAGCTCAGCAACAAGAGCGTCAGTAGCGGCACCGTTCTTTGCGCCGTCTTCAACTGTTGCGAGGTATGCTTCGCATGCAGCTTTCATTTCGTCAGATGCCTTGTCGCTTGCGGCGATGCCCTGAATCTTCTCGATGAGGTTGGCTCTGATAGCCTTCTGACCGAGGTACATGCCGGAGCCGTGCTCCGCGTTATCTTCAAACAGAGAGTTTGCCCATGCGGGACCCTTGCCCTCTGCTGTTGTTGTGTAGGGAGATGTACCTGCGGGGCCGCCCCAGATTGATGAACAGCCTGTCGCGTTGGAGATGTACATTCTCTCACCGAAGAGCTGAGTGATAAGACGTGCGTATGATGTTTCCGCACAGCCCGCGCATGAGCCTGAGAACTCGAGGAGCGGCTTCTTGTACTGGCTGGAGATAACATTAATCTTCTCAGTAAGCTCTTTCTTTTCTGTTACGTTAGCTACGCAGTAATCAAATGCTTCCTGCTGAGCGTCCTGGCTCTCACGAGATACCATCTTGAGAGAGTTTGTGGGGCATACACCGATGCATACGCCGCAGCCCATGCAGTCCATAGGAGATACTGCGAGTGTGTATGTGTAATTTGTCTTAACAACGGGCTTGGGAGCTTTCTTCATAACCGCGGGAGCAGCCGCAAGCTCTTCCTCGTTAAGCGCGAAGGGTCTGATTGTAGCGTGGGGGCATACATAAGCGCACTTGTTGCACTTTGCGCATGTGTCAGCGTTCCACTCAGGAACCATAACCGCAACACCGCGCTTCTCATAAGCTGATGCGCCCTGCTCGAATGTGCCGTCAACATGGTCTGCGAATGCGCCGACTGAAAGCTCGTAACCGTCCATATGACCGCAGGGTTTCATGATTTTTTCAACCTGCTCAACGAGCTTCGCGGGACCTTCTGTCTTAACTTCAGCAGGAGCGTCTTCAGCGTCTGCCCAGTCAGCGGGAACGTCAATCTTAACGTAAGCTGTTGCGCCCGCATCGATTGTTTCTTCGTTCATCTTAACGATTTCGATGCCCTTCTTCATGAACTTCTGCGCTTTTTCTTTCATGTAGCCGATTGCTTCCTCAGGAGGAAGAACCTTTGCAAGAGCGAAGAAAGCGGACTGAAGAACTGTATTTGTTCTCTTGCCGAGACCGATTTTCGCCGCGAGGTCGATAGCATTAACTGTGTAGAGCTGAACATTGTTCTTCGCGATGTAGCGCTTTGTTTCAGCGTTCATCTTTTCCGCAAGCTCTGCCGCGTCCCACTGGCAGTTGATAAGGAATACACCGCCGGGTTTAACGTCGTTAACCATCTTGTAGCCTTTTTCGATGTATGAGGGATTGTGGCACGCAACGAAGTCAGCCTTGTTTACATAATAGGGGCTCTTGATGGGCTTGTCACCGAAACGAAGGTGAGAAACCGTTACGCCGCCTGTTTTCTTTGAGACATACTGGAAATATGCCTGAGCGAATTTATCAGTATGGTCGCCGATGATTTTGATAGAGACTTTGTTAGCACCAACAGTGCCGTCGCCGCCGAGACCCCAGAATTTGCACTCGATTGTGCCTTCCGCCGCGGTGTTGGGAGCTACTTTCTCTTCGAGTGAGAGATAAGTAACGTCATCGTTGATGCCGATTGTGAATTTAGCCTTGGGAGCGTCTTTCTTGAGTTCATCGTAAACAGCGAATACACTTGCGGGAGGTGTATCCTTTGAACCGAGACCGTAACGGCCGCCGATTACCTGAATATCGTTCCTGCCCTTTGCGTTAAGAGCTGCAACAACGTCAAGGAAGAGAGGCTCACCGATTGAGCCGGGCTCTTTTGTTCTGTCAAGAACAGCGAGCTTTTTGCAGGTCGCGGGGATAGCGTCAACAAACTTGTCAACCGCGAAAGGTCTGTAAAGACGAACCTTAAGAAGACCGACTTTTTCGCCCTTGGCTGTAAGATAATCAATAACTTCTTCCGCAACGTCGCAGATTGAACCCATAGCAACGATAACATTCTCTGCATCGGGTGCGCCGTAGTAGTTGAAGAGCTGATAGTTTGTGCCGAGTTTTTCATTAACCTTGCCCATGTATTTCTCAACGATTTCGGGCATGGCTTCATAGTATTTGTTGCATGCTTCACGATGCTGGAAGAAGATATCGTCATTCTCGTGAGAACCGCGCATTACAGGATGCTCGGGGTTGAGAGCTCTCTTTCTGAAAGCCGCAACAGCGTCCATATCGCACATATCCTTGAGGTCGTCATAGTCCCAGATTTCAATTTTCTGAATTTCGTGAGATGTACGGAAACCGTCAAAGAAGTTGATGAAGGGAACTCTGCCTTCGATAGCTGAAAGATGCGCAACAGCACCGAGGTCCATAACTTCCTGAGGATTTGTTTCAGCGAGCATAGCGAAACCTGTCTGACGGCAGGCGTATACGTCTGAATGGTCACCGAAGATGTTAAGAGCGTGTGAAGCTACGCAGCGCGCTGATACGTGGAATACGCAGGGAAGAAGTTCACCTGCAATTTTGTACATATTGGGAATCATGAGAAGAAGTCCCTGAGAAGCTGTGTAGGTTGTTGTCATAGCACCTGCCGCGAGAGAGCCGTGAACCGTTCCCGAAGCACCTGCTTCCGACTGCATTTCGGCAACTTTAACTGTTGTACCGAAAATGTTCTTTCTTCCCTGAGCTGACCACTGGTCAACATAGTCCGCCATAGGGCTGGACGGGGTGATGGGGTAAATACCCGCGACTTCCGTAAACGCATAAGATACGTGAGCGGCGGCGGTATTACCATCCATGGTTAATTTTTTTCTGCCCATTTGATTTGTCCTCCTTTTTTGTATCTGAATTGATTTACAATAATCAAAATTGACCAACTAATATAATAACACTTTTGTTTCAATATGTAAATAAAAAACATGATATTTTTTTGTTAAATATTTTGGAAATACAGTGAAATTTTTTGTATAAACGGAATAACAGTGCGCCGAAGACTCTTTTGAAGACCCTTTTTCCAATCTTTACTTGACTTGACAGTGCTTTTGGTTTATAATTCTATGCAAATTATAATGAGGGAGTTTTTGTATTATGTTAAATAAAGACAAAACTATGGAAAAAATTGTTAACCTCTGTAAAAACAGAGGATTCATTTTCGCGGGCAGCGATATTTACGGCGGCCTTGCCAACACATGGGACTACGGTCCTCTCGGCACAAGAATGAAAAACAATGTAAAGGACACCTGGAGAAAAAGATTTATTCAGGAGAGAAAAAACAGCTATGAGGTTGACGCTGACATCCTTATGCACCCCAGAGTCTGGGAAGCAAGCGGTCATGTTGCGAGCTTTTCAGACCCGCTTCTTGACTGCAGGGAATGTAAAATGCGCCACAGAGCAGATAATCTTATTGACGATTTTGACCCCGACGCACATGCTGACGGAATGACTAAAGAGGAAATGTTTGAGTATATTAAAGCTCATTCAATCCCCTGCCCCAACTGCGGAAAGCATAATTTTACGGACATACGCGAATTTAATCTTATGTTCCAGACCTTCCGCGGAGTTACAAACAACGCGAAGAGCATTATCTATCTCCGTCCCGAAAACGCTCAGGGTGAGTATGTCAACTTCCTCAATGTTCAGAGAAGCATGAGAGCAAAGCTTCCTTTCAGTATCGGTCAGATAGGCAAGGCTTTCAGAAACGAAATCACTCCGGGTAACTTCACATTCAGAACAATTGAATTCGAGCAGATGGAATTCCAGACCTTCTGTAAAGAAGGAACAGATACCGGCCTTTATGAATACTTTAAAGAGTACGGCATGAAATATTATCAGGATTTAGGCATCGCGCCCGAAAACCTTCGCTATCACGACCATGAAAAGCTGGCTCACTACGCAAAAGCCGCCTGCGATATCGAATTTATGTTCCCGTTCGGCTGGGGTGAAATCAACGGCACTCACAACAGAACAAACTTTGACCTTACAAGGCACCAGGAATACAGCGGTCAGAAGATGGATTATCTTGACCCCGAAACAAACGAGAAATTCATCCCGTTCATTATCGAGTCAACATACGGTCTTGACAGAACCGTTCTCGCGCTTCTCTGCGAAGCCTATGACGAAGAGGTTATTGACGCGGAAAAGAACGACACAAGAGTTGTTCTTCACCTCAATCCCGTTGTCGCTCCTATTAAAGCCGCTGTTCTTCCCCTTTCAAAGAAGCTTTCCGAAGACGCTCTTAATGTATATGAAAAACTTCAGAAAAAATATATGGTTGACTTTGACGAAACCGGTTCAATCGGCAAGCGTTACAGACGTCAGGACGAAATCGGCACACCGCTGTGCATCACATTCGACTTTGATTCTCTTGAAGACAACTGCGTAACGGTACGTGACAGAGACACAATGGAGCAGGTTCGTGTTTCAATTGACGAGCTTGATGCATATGTGGGAAAAAATTTGGAATTTTAATTATATAAACTGAAGAAACAAGGTAATAGTAATGAGAGAAATCAAGTTTACGGAAACTGTATTAAGAGACGCTCAGCAGTCTCTTATCGCAACAAGAATGCCGTTTGAGGATTTTGAAAGCATTCTTCCTGTTATGAACAAAGCGGGCTACTACTCACTTGAATGCTGGGGAGGAGCAACCTTTGATTCATGTCTGCGTTACCTTAACGAAGACCCTTGGGAACGTCTGAGAAAAATCCGCAAAGCCTGCCCTGACACGAAGCTCCAGATGCTCCTGCGCGGTCAGAATCTGCTGGGATATAAGCATTACCCCGATGACGTTGTAAGAAAATTCGTTGAAAAGAGCGTTGAAAACGGTATTGATATTATCAGAATTTTTGACGCTCTCAACGATATCAGAAATCTTGAAACAGCGGTTGACGAAGCAGTTAAAAGAGGTGCGCACGCTTCCGGCACTGTGTGCTACACATCAAGCCCCGTTCATACACTTGAGTCATACGCGAAATACACAAAGCAGCTTGAGGAAATGGGCGTGCAGTCAATCTGCATTAAGGATATGGCAGGTATTATGGGACCGCAGGATGCCTACGACCTTGTTAAAGCAATTAAAGAAACGGTTAAGATTCCCGTTATTGTTCATACACACTGCACAACGGGACTTGCGTATATGACAATTCTCAAATCAATTGAGGCCGGAGCGGACGTCATTGACACCGCAACGTCATGCTTTTCAGGCGGCACCTCACAGCCCGCGACAGAAACACTTGCGTATTCACTGCGTCAGCTTGGATATAATGTTAATCTTGATGACAAGGTACTCAAAGAGGTCAATGACTTCTTTAAGCCTGTAAGAGCGAAAAATCTTGAATCGGGACTTCTTAATCCGCTTGTTATGGCAACGGACACAAACGCTCTGAATTATCAGATACCCGGCGGCATGCTTTCAAACCTTGTGGCACAGCTCACAGCGCAGAAAAAGCTCGACAAGCTCGATGAGGTGCTTTCGGAGGTTCCGAGAGTAAGAGAGGATATGGGCTATCCTCCGCTGGTTACTCCAATGAGCCAGATGGTCGGCGTTCAGGCAACCGCGAATGTACTCACAGGAAGATACAAAACTCTTTCAAAAGAGGTTTCGAGCTATGTTAAAGGTGAATACGGAAAAGCTCCCGGCAAAGTAAGTGATGAACTGAAAAAACTTGTTTTAGGAGACGGAGAGCCTTTCACGGGCAAATACGCCGATACACTTGAACCTGCCTTTGAAAGCACAAAATCAGAACTGGGCAAGCGCGCAAAGAATGATGAAGACGTGCTTTCTTATATCGCCTTTCCGCAGATTGCGGAGAAATTCTTCGATATGAGAGACGAAAAAGAAAGGCACACCTACAATTACAGCATCAAGGCTGTAAAGGAGGGTTAAGATGCAGTATTTAGGTGTATTTACCAGAATATACGGTGAAAACGCTGAGATGACTCTGAGCAGAACACTGCTTATTTCTCTTGTGGGATTTCTTATAGTTTTTCTCATTTTGGGAATCCTGGCAATTTTTGTTAAAGGGATGGGAAAGGTTTTTGACGGCATAAACGAAAAGAAAAAGCCTGCGCCAATGCCGAAAGTTACAACTCCGGTTACGGCAGGTGTTCCGCTGCCCGAAAATCAGTCGGAGGGCAGCATAGAGCTTGTAAATGTTTCAGAAGAAGATGCGGCGGTAATTATGGCTATTGTAAGCCACCGAAGCGGAATTCCGCTTAACAGACTTAAATTTAACTCAATAAAGCTTGCGGAGGAAGAGAAATGAAATACGAAGTTGCTTTAAACGGAAAAATATACGAGGTTGATGTTACCAAAACAGATGCGGTACTGACCTCTGTGAAAAACGCTTCATTCGCCCCTGCTCCGTCAGCTCCTGCCGCTCCGGTTATTCAGAACACCGCCAACGGTCAGTCTCAGACCGTCGCCGGCGAAAAAATTATCGCTCCGATGCCCGGGACTATTTTAAATGTGAATATTTCCGTCGGACAGAGCGTTAAGGCGGGCGATGTGCTTTTTGTGCTTGAGGCCATGAAAATGGAAAATGATATTGTCGCGCCTGTTGACGGAACGGTTAAGCAGATTATCGCTTCAAAAGGTACGGCGGTTGACACAGACGACGTTCTTGCCGTTATTTAAGGGGGAACGCGTCTATGAATCTTATTGCTGAAGTTCTCAAGGGGGTGTGGGAATCCTCCGGATTCTACCTTCTCACCTGGCAGAATCTTGTTATGATAGGCGTTGCGTTTGTTTTTCTGTTTCTCGCAATCGCCAAAAAATTTGAACCGCTTCTGCTTGTACCCATAGCGTTCGGTATTCTGCTTGCCAATCTTCCCGGCGCAAATATTATGCTTGACACAACAGGCGGAATGCTCGGTGATATTTCCGAAACGGCTCACGCTGTTGAGGGTGCGCACTGGTATGAATCGGGTGTACTGCGAATCCTTTATGTCGGCGTTAAATCCAGCGTGTTTCCGTGTCTTATTTTCATGGGTGTCGGAGCTATGACGGATTTCGGCCCTCTGCTTTCAAATCCCGTAAGTCTTCTTTTAGGCGCGGCGGCACAGCTGGGCATCTATATAGCGTTTATCATTGCGATTCTTCTGGGATTCACTCCGACGGAAGCAGCGTCCATCGCCATCATCGGCGGAGCTGACGGACCTACGGCGATTTTCCTTGCCTCAAAGCTCGCGGCGCATCTTTTGGCTCCGATTGCACTGGCGGCGTATTCGTATATGGCGCTTATCCCGATTATCCAGCCGCCGATTATGATGTTCCTTACCACTGAAAAAGAGCGCAAGGTCAAGATGACTCAGCTCAGAAAAGTCTCTAAAACAGAGAAAATTATTTTCCCGATAGCTGTTCTCACACTTGTCGCGCTTATTCTTCCCTCGGTAACTCCGCTTCTGGGTATGTTTATGCTTGGCAATCTTTTCAGGGAATGCGGTGTTGTTGAACGGCTTTCAGATACAGTTCAGAACGCGCTTATGAATATTGTTACGATTATGCTCGGTGTCTGTGTCGGAGCAACGGCAAACGGAGCTGATTTTATTCAGTTTAAGACGATTAAGATTGTTATTCTCGGACTGATGGCGTTTATGTTCTCAACTGTGGGAGGCGTGCTTATCGGTAAGCTCCTTTATATAATCACAAAGGGCAAAATCAATCCGCTTATCGGCGCGGCGGGAGTATCCGCTGTTCCGATGGCGGCAAGAGTCGCTCAGTTCGTAGGTTCTAAAACAGACGCGTCAAACTTTCTTCTCATGCACGCGATGGGACCCAATGTCGCCGGCGTTATAGGCTCAGCTGTGGCGGCAGGATTTTTACTGATTATGTTCGGCGGTTAATCTGCGTCTGAATTATTGAACATCGCATTAAAAAGAATAAAATTTACCTCTCTGCGTAAACTATAGCATACTGAGTTTACAAAGAGAGGTTTTTTTATGTGCGGAATTATCGGATATACAGGTGTACAGGCGGCAGTGCCTGTAATTTTGAGGGGGCTTGAACGCCTTGAATACAGAGGCTATGATTCCGCGGGTATGGGAATTTTTGAAGACGGTACAATAAAGCTTTATAAGACCGTAGGCAGTCCGTCTAATCTGAAAGAAAAAGCACCTCAAAGTAACGCGCCGGCAGGTATAGGACATACTCGCTGGGCAACTCACGGAAAACCGGATGAATCGAACGCTCACCCGCATATAAGTGATGACGGAAAGTTTGCCGTAGTCCACAACGGAATTATTGAAAACTATGCCGAACTGAAAAAGGAACTTCAGGAAAAAGGCTATGTTTTTAAAAGTGAGACCGACACTGAGGTTGTCCCGTATCTTTTGCAGGAGGCATATGACGGTGACGTCAAGGCGGCACTGAGTACCGTTATGCCGAAGCTTGAAGGCTCTTACGCGTTAGGAATCATGTGCGCCGATTTTCCCGATATTATTTTCTGCGCGAAAAAATCAAGCCCGCTTTTCGCAGGCTTTGACGCTGACGGCGGATATCTCGCAAGCGACATCGCGGCATTTTATAAAAACAGCGGAAAAATATATAAGCTCGGCGACATGGAAATCGGCATTATAAAAAAGGACGGATTAAAGGTTTTTGACGTTGACGGATGCCGCATCAGAAAAACCGAAGTAAAAATCCGCGACATTCAGAAATACGAAGGCAAAGGCGATTATGAGCATTTTATGCTCAAAGAAATTTATGAACAGCCGAACGCGGTTGAAAAAACTCTCGAAAATATTCTTGTTGACGGCAAAATAAAACTCGGCTGCCTCAAAATGAACCGTGAAAAAATCAAAAACATAAATCACATTGAATTTATCGCCTGCGGCTCCGCCTACCATGCGGGGCTTGCGGGAGCGTATGCGGCGCAAAAGCTGCTGGGGATTCCCGCAAACGCATACATTGCCTCAGAATATATTTGCAGAAGCTCCGCGGCAGATGAAAAAACTCTGGCGGTCATTATAAGCCAGAGCGGTGAAACGGCTGACACGCTTACGGCTCTTCGTGAGGTAAAAAAGCGAAACGCGAAGGTCGTGTCAATTGTAAATAATGAATTAAGCACCATAGCTCAGGAAAGTGATTGTGTTATTCCCACAAAAGCCGGCAGAGAGGTTGCGGTTGCCACAACAAAGGCATTCAGCGCACAGCTTGCGGTTATTTATGCTCTTTGTATCAGACTTTCTTATTCGGCTGGAAAAATTGACAGAGAAAAATATAAAAATCTCTGCATGTCCCTCGGCAATCTTTCGGAAATAATTGACGAGGTTATTTCCGGGAGCGGATACGCTCGGAAAATCGCGGAAGAAATCAAAGACATTGACTACACCTGCTTTATCGGCAGAGGCTTTGATTACTGCGCCGCAATGGAGGGCGCGCTGAAATTAAAAGAAATAAGCTACACGCACTGTGAGGCATATGCGGCAGGAGAACTGAAGCACGGCACAATTTCGCTTATTGAAAAAGGCACTCCCGTGATAGCGGTTATGTCGGATACATCTGTCAAGGCAAAAACAAAAGGAAATATCAAAGAGTGCAAGGCAAGGGGCGCAAAAATAATCTGCATCACAAATGAAAAAGATTTCAAATCTGACGCAGATGATACAGTTATTTATATTCCGGAAACGGAAGATTTGTTTTCGGCATCGCTTTCGGTTCTGCCGCTTCAATTGATTGCGTATCACACAGCAAAACTTAAAGGATGCAGCATTGACAAACCGAAAAATCTCGCCAAAAGCGTAACAGTTGAATAATTGCCTGCGCTAACAGCTTTATTCGACCTTTAAAGCGTAGGTTTCTCCGTTTTCAATGTCAGTCAGGTCAACACTTTTTGCGGCGTATTGACCGCCGGCGTAAAACGCCCAGTATTTTCCTCCGTTTTCATAAACGTGTTCTTCTCCCTCAACAGATGAAATATAAAGCCCGTACGGTCCTTCCTCGCCGACAATTAAATTCAGCTTTTCCAATGCGCCGCCCACTGTTTTTTCATCGGTTTTTATACTGTAATGCTTTTCGCCCGATTCAAAAAATATATCAAGAAAAAACAGGTTTTTGCCTTCGCCCTTTGTTTCATATTTTACAGATTCCCGAGTTGTGTTTTCGGGAATTTTTTCTTCACTTTTTTTGCATGAAACAAGTGAAAAAATCATTAAAACGCAGATAAAAAACGCAATTACTTTTTTCATAATCAAAATCCTTCCAATCCGGCAAGTCTGCCGTTAGCCTGATGCTGCTCAAATGTTTCGGCGTAATAAAAGTTTTCGCCGGATTCGTCTGTTAAGAAAAAGCGGTAGTTTGTCTGATTCGGTGAAACTGCCGCCTCAATGGCCTTTAACCCGGGATTGCAGACAGCTCCCGCAGGAAGCCCTCTTCGGTATCCTGAATAAGTATAATATTTCAAAAGAAAATCATCAAATTTCTGAGAGTCGGCACCGCCCAGATAATCCGCCATATTTTTAAGATAAAAGTATGTTACATCACTGCCGAGATAGGTGTCTTTTGAAGCGGCAAGTCTGTTGTGAAAAACAGAGGAAACATTGCGGCACTCATCAATATCATAATCACATTCTTTTTGAATTACAGAGGCAAGTGTGAGCATCTCGTCCATTGAATATCCGAGGTTCTGTGCGCGGGATTTATACTCATCTGTTATTTTTGAATTGTAATTGTCAATAAATCTCTGAACTACGCTGACAGCCGGCTCGTTTTTATAAAAATCGTATGTGTCCGGAAAAAGGTATCCCTCAAGAAGAAACACTCTGTCCTGCGCGTTCGGAATATCTATACCGTCAACGGGAGTATTTACAGCTGCATAAAAATCATCTTTTGAGCATACACCGTTTAACTCCAAAAGCTCCGCATACTGATAAACAGTATAACCTTCAGGGAAAGTAACTCTGACCGTGTTTTCAACAGTAGGCTGTGTTGTCTGAGTTCCTTCGTTTGTGAAGTATTTAAACTTATTTGTTCTTTCGGGAAGAAATTTCACCAGAATAACAAAAAGAACAGAAATTACAATAACAGAAGTGATAACCGCGGGCAGTACTCTGAAAACATTCTGCGATTTTTTCTTTTTCATTTTTGCGGAAGAAAGCTTTTTCTTCGATGAGGCTGCTTCGCGCTTTTTTCCGCTTTCTGATATTTCTTCTTTTTCAGCATATATTTCATAATCCGCCGGATTCCATTCGCCGTCAAAATTTTTTCTGTCCATTATGCACCTCAAAAAAATAATTCATTATATATTATAACAGCAAAGCGGCTTTTGTCAATTTGTAATAATACTTAAATTTATGTGAAAAATATAAATGACAGGAAAAGAGGTGCGTATATGAAAAGAAAATTCTCTAAAGACAGAAAAAATAAAAATTATCCCATAATCGCCGATATGCTGGACGTGTGGGAGGAATATACCGATGACGATGAACCCAGTGATATTCTCGGAAGTTATACCGGAAATCCTAAAGACGATGATTTTTATCCGGAACAGGATGCTGATGATTTATAATCTTAAACGTATCAGCTCAGCCTGCATAATCAGAAGCGTATGTCATGCATAAACATCCTTAGCCAAAACGCAAACTATGCGCCGTAATTATGCTGCATTAATTTGATGTTTGTTTGAAATCAGCAAAAATGCTCAGAATTCAAACAGTGTTCTGAGCGTTTTTGCGCAGCCGCCTTAAAATGATATTGTTTTTATCAACAGACTACTTTCCCAAAAGAATAAACTCACGGTAACACCAGATTGTTCCGATAACAGCAATAAACATAATCAGGGGCAGCAGACATTTGAACCACCCTTTTTCCAGCACTGTTCTGTCTTTTCCCGCTTCGGTTCTGCATGACAGCGCATAAATTCCGCATCCTATCGCGCAGCCCCATGTATTGTTAATTAAATCGTCAACTTCCGAAAATCCCATTGAGAAAACATATTGCGGCACTTCAATAGCAAGACTCGCTGTTAATCCGGCTAAAACAATAAGCGCACAGCTCTTTTTTGTATACCCTGCGTTGCACACTGCGGGAAGAAGAATGCCCAGCGGAATAAAAACAAGAACATTATCAACAATTTGTTTAAAGACATCAAAAGAATTATAAACTTTTACAACAAAGCGATATGATGAGAGCGGAATAAGATTAAGTGTATATTTCGCGTTCCCTCCTCCTCTGCTTATCAGTACAACCCAGACAAGTATTCCGATGTAAAGGATTAAAACACAAAGCCACAACATTCTAAGTGCTTTCCGACTTTTAAATTTTGTATTCAGCCATAAAAATACCGAACTGAAACCGAGAAGAAATAATACCTCAGGAAAAACCGAATAGCTCAATTAAAACAGCTCCTTCCGGCTGTAATTAAATTGCTTTTAAATATATCACAAAAAGATGTGTGATATTTTCTGTTTTGGAAAAATCAGTTCTCGAAAAGAAAAATACACACAAAAAACCGAGACTCACTTTTCAATGAATCTCGGTCTTGAGTTGATTTTCTACAGGTTTTGTTTAATTATCTGGCGGGATCAACCTGATTGAATCCGTCACCGTCTGCCGCTTTATAAATCGCCGCCGCGTCATTCAATGTGATTCTGCGCATACCGTCAACGTCAGCAGCTTTCTGCTGTGCAGTGTCAAGAATCGAGGTATCTTCAGTAGCAAGATATACAAGCGCACCGTCGTTTTTATTAATACTGCCGTTACCGTCTACATCACCGTAAATAACGATTGTGTAAACTACTTCCGTTTCATCACTGTATTTTACGGTAATT
>JAZLLB010000068.1:0-9396 GCA_045597925.1 Acutalibacteraceae bacterium | reverse complement strand
CTAAGACCGCTTGGCCTCCGACTTCAGACACAAACATTCAGGGTATATGGTATTTCCTTAAAAAATGTGATGAAAACGGCTGGATTAAAAAAGAATATAAACCTATGCCATGGTGTCCCAGATGCGGAACATCACTCTCTGAGCATGAAATGACAGGATCATACAAGCTCATGACTCATGATTCCGTATTCTTTAAGCTCCCCATAGTTGAAGACGGCAGAAAAATTCTTGTATGGACAACTACTCCGTGGACTCTTTCATCCAACGTAGCACTTGCCGTCAATCCCGAAATCGACTATGTTGAGGTTAAGGTCAAGAGCGATGACACGGTTCTTGTTCTCGCGAAGAACGCTATCAAATATTTAGGTGAAGACAAGCTCGAGGTTCTCCGTATGTTCAAGGGCGATGAGCTGGTCGGTCTTCACTACGAAACCTGCTTTCCCGAGCTTGAGGCTCAGCAGGGAATCGACCATAAAATCGTTCCGTGGGAAGACGTTGACGCGGAGGAAGGCGTAGGTGTTGTTCACATTGCTCCCGGCTGCGGTGCGGAAGACTTTGAATTAGGCGAAAGACTCGGTCTCGCGAAGGTTATGCCTGTTGACGATATGGGTATTTTCCTGCCGAAATTCGGCTTCATGACAGGCAAGGACAGTCACACAATCAAAGATGAGGTATTCGCGGAACTCGAGAAGAGGAATAAGCTCTATAAGGTTGAGCCTCATGAGCACAGCTATCCTGTATGCTGGCGCTGCAAGAGTGAGGTTATTTTCCGCCTTGTTCCCGCGTGGTATATTGTTACAGGCGAACTGAAGCCCAGACTTCTCAAGGCTGCCGAAAGCGTTCTCTGGGAGCCTGCTTCAAACGGCAAGCGCATGGCTGACTGGCTCAACAACATGGGCGACTGGAATATTTCAAGAAAACGCTATTACGGTATGCCGCTCCCCTTCTATGTATGCGACGACTGCGGCGAAATAACGGTTATCGGTTCAAAGGCTGAGCTGCGTGAAAAAGCAGTTGACCCGAATGCCGTTGACGCTCTGCCCGAGCTTCACAGACCGTGGATTGACGAAATTCAGATTAAATGCCCCAGGTGCGGTAAACCTGTTAACCGTATAAGTGAAATCGGCGATGTATGGCTTGATGCCGGTATCGTTCCTTTCTCAACAACAGGCTTCTTTGACGGTCATATGGATGTATGGGAAAAGAGCTATCCGGCGGACTGGGTAACAGAAATGCGTGAGCAGGTTCGTCTGTGGTTCTATTCAATGCTGTTTATGAGTGTTGTTCTTCAGGATAAGGCTCCTTACAAGAGGGTTCTCAGCTACAATGCTGTTGTTGCGGAGGACGGCTCAAAATTCTCAAAGACAGGCTTCATGATTAAATTTGACGAAGCAGCTGAAAAAATCGGTGCTGACACGGTACGTTACCTCTATGCAGGCGCACCCGTTGCAAACGACGTTCGTTTCGGCTTCAACCTCGGCGACGAAGCGAGAAGAAAGCTCCTGTCATTCTGGAACATTTTCACATTCTTCAATACATACGCTCAGATTGACAAACCGAACTTTGAGAATTTCAAGCTCGACAGAAACGCTCTTACAGCAACAGACAAGTGGCTTATAATCCGCACAAATCAGTTTATCAAAAAAGCAACCGAATATATGGACGACTTCAAAACATACCTTCTTATCAAGGACTTTGAAGTATTCGTTGACGATATTTCCAACTGGTATATCCGCACCAACCGCCGCCGTTTCTGGAAAACAGAGGACAAGCAGGACAAGATGGTTGCTTACTATACACTTTTCTTTGCTCTTAACACCTGCGTTAAAGTAATGGCTCCGATTATCCCGTTCATGACAGAGCACATCTGGCAGGAGCTTACAAGAAAGGTTATGCCCTCATCGGCAATTTCTGTTCATCTTTCTGGCTGGCCGCAGATTATGGAAGGCTTTGAAGATGACGGTATAGTTGAAAAGACAGCTCTTTCAAGAGATGTTATCGCAATTGCGATGAGACTCAGGAACGAGCATCAGCTCAAGGTTCGTCAGCCGCTCGCAAAACTTTTCGTTTGCGGTGACGAAACAGAAGTTGATAAAATCAAGACTTTTGAGAAGAATATTCTTGATGAGCTTAATGTTAAGGATGTCGAATACATCAGCGATAAGACTCTTCTTGAAGACAACTTCCTTACTGTTAATTTCAGAGCCGCAGGTGCGGTTCTCAAGCAGAACGTAAATAAGTTCAAGCAGGCTCTTGAGGCTGTTTCAGATGAAGACATGGCGAAGATGGCAGCGGCAGTCAAAGCTGACAGCGAGGTTGAGGTTCCCGGCTGGGAAGGTACATTCGCTCCCTCACTTTTCGTTATGAATTCAAAGACAAAATCAGGTGTTGTTTCCGCTGAATGTGCAGACGGTATCACAGTCGCGCTTGACGTTGTTATTACAGAAGACCTCAAAAAAGAAGGAATCGTAAGAGATGTTATACGCCAGTGCCAGCTTCTCAGAAAGGAAGCCGGCTTCAATGTTGAACAGAGAATAGTTGCTTCACTCAAGAGTGATGATGAATTTGTTGCAAACGCTCTTTCGGAAAAGAAAGACCACATTGCCGCGGAGCTTCTTGCAGATGATGTTGTATTCGGTTCACTTGTAAACGCCGACGCCGAGAAAGAAATCGAAATCAACGGTGAAAATGTTGTTATCGGTGTAAAAAAGGCGTAATAAACGATAAATTATAAAGGAGATTATACTATGGAAATTACAAAAGATACACTTATAGGCGACATTCTTGATAAAGACAAAGAAACCGCGCAGTTCTTCCTCAACATGGGAATGCACTGCCTCGGCTGCCCTTCTGCTAGAGGAGAAAGCCTTGAAATGGCATGCGCTGTTCACGGCGTTGACGTTGATGATATGGTTGAGGAAATCAACACATTTTTAGCTTCAAAGGCATGAGCCTGCGACCCAGATTAAAAATGGTCGCGGACATGGTACGCCGTGGTTCGAGAATTGCCGATATCGGCACGGATCACGGCTACCTGCCAGCGTGGCTTGTTAAAAGCGGCAAATGTTCAGGCGGAGTTGCCGCCGACCTTCGGAAAAGCCCTCTTGAAAACGCGGCTGAAACTCTGCGCATTTACGGTGTGGAGGATAAAGTAAGTCTGCGGCTTTCAGACGGGCTTGATTCTGTTTCGGACGATGAATATGACGATGTTGTTCTTGCCGGAATGGGCGGAACGCTTATTTCCGAAATTCTCAGACGAAACAGCGATATAAAAGATAAAAGTAAAAGGATAATCGTTCAGCCCAATTCACATAGTGAAGACGTGCGTAAATTTTTTTGCGAAAACGGATTCAGAATCCTCACTGAAAACGCCTGCGTTGACGACAGGCGTGATTATCTTGCTTTCTGCGCAGAATACACAGATGAAAATAAAAATAAAAACAGCCTGTATTATTACCTCGGCTGTCACCCGATAGACGGAAACGAAGCATCGCTCAGAATAGCGAAAAGAAAAATAAAGCTCGTCAGAACACGGTTTGATGCTCTTGAAGCTAATAATGTTCTGACGGAAGAATATTACGTACTGAAAAAAGTATTGGCCGAATTTGAGGAGGCAAAGCCATGGCGAGAGTAAGTGATTTTTTTACATACATTGATTCGTTTTCTCCTTTTTCAATGCAGGAAAAATGGGACAACAGCGGCATGCTTGTCGGAGATGAAACTAGAGAGGTCACCCGCGCGGCGGTTGCGCTTGATATAACAAAAGAAGCCGTGGAATACGCCGAACAGGTGGGCGCGGAGCTTATTATCAGTCACCACCCCGTTATATTCAAAGCGCAGAAAAACTTCTTAAAGGGCGATATATCATTTGAAATGGCTTTAAGAGGTATCAGTGCAATATGTGCTCATACCTGCCTTGACTTTGCCGACGGCGGTGTGAATGATGTGCTTGCCGACCTGCTTGAACTTAAAAATGTTGAAATATTTCCGTGTGAAGAATGTGAAAATATGGTAAGAGTAGGTTTTCTTCCGAAAATAATGAGCTGTGAGGAGCTGGCGTTAAACCTTAAAGAGGCTCTCGGCGGCAGTATAAGATACTGCGATAACGGCAGAACGCTTGAATCCGTTGCTGTTTGCGGAGGCTCCGGAGGCAGCTTTAAAGACGATATTATAAAAGCCGGTATTGACGCATATATTACGGGAGATGCGGGGCATCATGATTTTCTCGACTGCAAAGAAGCCGGTCTCGCGCTGTTTGCGGCGGGTCATTTTGAAACTGAAAATCCGGTTGTTTCAGCCCTCGCGAACAAGCTGAGACTGAAATTTCCCGATACAGATATAATTGTTATTCCGCAGCTTTCACCGATAAGTACAATATAAAGAGGAGCTTTTATGGCACTTGACGGTATATTTTTAAGTCACATAAAAAATGAAATATCACTTTCTTTAATAGGCTCAAGAGTCGAAAAAATACACCAGCCCTCCCGTGAAGAGCTGGTGCTTCATCTGCGTT
The DNA here is from genome assembly GCA_045597925.1 of Acutalibacteraceae bacterium. Lineage (GTDB taxonomy): Bacteria > Bacillota > Clostridia > Oscillospirales > Acutalibacteraceae > CAG-488. Next base: position 4,883 of record JAZLLB010000068.1, on the reverse strand, counting down.
CAAGATTAGGCGCGTTCAAGCTGTTTCTGTCTGTAAGAGTAAACAGTCCGCGTGTTCATCTGACAAACAGCACACCGGAAAACCCGGCAACTCCGCCTATGTTCTGTATGCTCATGAGAAAAAAGCTGACAAATTCGCTGCTTGTAAATATCCGTCAGCCGGGGCTTGAAAGAGTTCTGTATTTTGACTTTGAAGCGGTTAACGACATCGGCGACAGGGTTATGCTTACACTTTCGATTGAAATTATGGCAAAGCACAGCAATATTATACTTACTGACGAAAACGGACGCATTGTAGACGCTGTAAGGCGCATTGATTTCAGCCGTTCCGAGGTTCGTCAGATTTTGCCGGGGTTTCCGTATACTCCGCCCCCGGCGCAGAACAAAGCGGATCTTTCATTGACGGAATCGACGGAAATAATCAGAAGAATAAGGACCTTTGAAAATAAAACCGTGTCATCGGCAATTCTTAATTCGTGTCAGGGCGTGTCACCGCTTGTATGCAGAGAAATCGCTTTTTCCTGCGGTGAGGATATTTACGTCTGCGATATGAACGGCAGGTACGAAGAAAAGCTCTTTAAAAAATTTGAAGAGCTGAAAAATCTCATTGAATCAATTTCAGGCACACCGTACTGCGTGAAAGATGAAACAGGAAAACCGTGTGATTTTTCGTTTATTGAAATAAATCAGTACTGCGGTATGAGAAGCTGTGAAAAGAAAGAGAGTTTTTCTGTACTTCTTGATGAATTTTATTCAGAAAAAGACAGCCTTGAAAGAACAAGACAAAAAGGCAGGGATTTGGTTAAATTTCTGCATAACTCAATTGAAAGAACAGCAAAAAAAATCAATTTACAGCGAGCGGAGCTTGAAAAATGCGCAGACAGAGAAGAACTTCGTGTTTCAGCCGAGCTGATAAACGCAAATCTTTACAGGCTCGAAAAAGGCTCACTGTATTATGATTTGCCTAATTATTACGATAATAACAATATTGTAAGAATAAAGGCAGACCCTTCACTTTCCCCCGCCGCGAATGCTCAGAAATATTTCAAACTTTACAGAAAAGCGAAAACCGCGGAACAAATGCTCGCCGGGCTGATAGTTAAAAACGAAGATGATTTGCAGTATCTTGAATCTGTTTCGGATTCGCTGGACAGGGCATCTTCACAGGCCGAAATTGATGAAATCAAAGCTGAGCTTGTTCTTGGAGGATACCTGAAATCCAAAGGCAAAGATAAAAAGAAAACGCTTAAAACGTCTGAACCGTTAGAATACGAAACATCTGACGGATTCAGAGTGTTTGTGGGCAGAAATAATCTTCAGAATGATAAGCTCACATTCAAAACCGCAAATAAAACTGATATGTGGCTTCACACGCAGAAAATTCACGGTTCGCATGTTATTATTTTCAGCGATAACCGTGAAATCAGCGATGAGGCTATAATTGAAGCGGCGGAGATCGCGGCGTATCACAGTAAAGCGCATGAGGCTAAACTGGTGCCTGTTGACTATACATATGTCAAAAACATCAAAAAACCGCCCGGTGCGCCGCCCGGCAAGGTAATCTATCATGTTTATTATTCTGTAAACGTTACACCTGTTAAAGAAAAAATCGAAGCGAAAATTAAAAAGAAACAATAAAATGAATCTGCTGAACAGATTTAATTCTTTTATTGTGTATATTCAGACATAAAAATTACTCCCGCGGTGTTCATTTACCGCAGGAGTTTTTTGTTATTGTCGTTTTGCCGAATAAATTTTACAGTGCGTTAATCATCGTCATTAAATCAACCAGATAAGTTTTTCCGTTGCGGTCAGGCACAACTATATTTCCAAGTACAGCCATATGAGAACCCTCGTATGTATTGAAAACATTGTATACGCCCTTTTTGAATCCGGTTTCCGCAAGCGCAAGACCCGGGTCTTTTCCTACATAATTCATTTCAGCGTTAAATGGACCTATTTCGGAAATTGTATTAACAACGCCGTCATTGAGCTGCCATGAATCATCAATAACTATTCCGCCCTCTGTAACAGTGTGAATTGCGCTGATGATTACGGCGGGAACAACGAATGTTAAATCTGTGTGCGTACCTGGAATTGATACACCGTTTTTCAGTTCAACGCTTGAACAGCACGGTACTGTAAAGTAATAGATACTGTCAACTGTTTTAATGGCTTTGTTCATTTCAACCGAGTTATCGGGATTCATATCATACAGCGCGTTATCGCCGTTAGCTGTTGAACCGCCCAGAAGCTTTTCAATCTTTTCGCCCGCAATACAGAGCGTCGTTCCGTTGTACGCTCCCGCTATACCTGTAATTGAGTAGATATAATCGCCTTTTCCTCCGGTGAAGAACGGTGAAATTGTGCCGTCTTTGGTAGCGGCAAGCTCCTCAGCCGAGCCGTATTCCATAATGGAAGCAAACATAGCGCAGGTAGGACCTCCGAAAGAATGACAAACTATATTGATTTTATCCTTGGCACTGACATTTTTAACAAGTGCCTTGCCGGTGTAATCCTTGCCGTAACGATCATGACCGAATTTTGCGCTGTGAGCAGCACCGTAGTCAACAACAGTTCCGAAAATCTGAGCGTAAAGCTCACAGGCTCTGTCCCACGCGCTTCCGACCGGGTCAACAGACGCCGCGGCGCAGGTGAAGCCGCTCTTGTTGAACGCTTCAATATCATCACCTGTACTCAGTCCCCAATAGGGAAGAGTATCATTTGCCTTATCTTCTTCGCCCCAGCCGAAAAAGCCGTGAACATAAACATAGGGATAAGATGTTTTTTCCGCTGTGTTGTCAACCTCAACCGGTTTTGAGGGAACGCGAATTGAAATAGCACTCAGCAGTGACATGAACAGTGCGAAAATTTTCTTAAAAATCTTAGTAAGAATATTCATAGCCTGACTCCTCTCATTTTTCCAGATTTTACCATATATTTACGAAAAAATCAATCTTTTTATTTTGATTTTCGGAGCAAAATTAATATCACAGAAAATTCTGCTTAAAAGCCGTCAATAAGAACGCTTTCTTACATCATTACACAGCAGTATTGATTTTGGGGTCAAAAACGGGCATCATCTGCAGTTTGAAAAGATTGAGTTTGTGAAGCCTGTCGATTTTCTCTTTTTTAACGATATCGGAGATTTCACCTGTTCTTATATATTTATCAAGCTCCGCATAGGTGAAGCCTAAATTTTCTTCGTCTGTTTTACCGCACAGACCGTCAATAGGAATCTTATCCACAAGAACAGACGGAAGACCGATATATCTTCCTATTTCTTTCATTTCCTCAACTGTAAGCTTTGAACACGGGCTGAAATCACCCGCGGCATCGCCGTATCTTGTTGAATAGCCCACCCAGTCCTCCGAAAGATTGCATGTATTTGCAACCCTGCCGTTGTGGCTTTGTGAAACAGCGTATAAAACAGACATTCTTATTCTGGGCGGAAGATTTGTCACGCTTTGAGGGGAAAGTTCAAACGGCATACTGTTTTTTACACCGTTTACAGCGTCTTCAATATTGACTGTATAGTGCCTTATATCAAGATGCTTAACAAGCAGCTGAGCCATATCAATATCGTGCTGAACACCGCACGGCATAAGAACGCCGATTACCCGCTCTTTTCCGAGAGCCTCAACGCAGAGGGCGGCAACAATTGAACTGTCTTTTCCTCCGGAAATGCCGACGACCGCGTTGCAGTCTTTTCCGTTTTCCTCAAAAAAATCCCGTATCCATTTTACGCATTCGTCTTTTACGGTTTTTACATCAAACATAACTAATGCCTCCTGACAGAAATCACTTTATATATTAAAGCAAAATAAAAAATAATGCAATATGCCGCGGTGAATAATATTGAAAAATTTAACAGTAAATGCTATAATACAATGACCATGATTACGGAGTGAGAGTGATGAATAATAAAATTTCGCCGTCGATGATGTGCGCCGATATTTTATCGTTAAAGGAAACGCTTGAAATATTTGAAAACTGCGGAATTGAGTATCTGCATATTGATATTATGGACGGGCATTTTGTGCCGAATTTCACACTCGGCACGGATTACTGTAAAAGCTTAAAAAAAATCTGCAATATTCCTCTTGACATTCACTTAATGATTGAACGTCCCGAAGAAAAGCTCTCGTGGTTCTCTTTCGGAGAGGGTGATATAGTAAGCGTTCACACCGAAAGCACACCGCATTTGCAGAAAGCTCTTGCAGGGATAAAAAACGCAGGTGCGAAGGCTTTTGCGGTGCTTAATCCCTCTACCCCTGTAAATGTGCTTGATTATGTACTCAATGATATTGACGGAGTTACAATTATGACTGTAAACCCCGGCTTTGCCGGTCAGAAGGCTATACCGTCATGTATTTCAAAAATCAGAGACCTTCGCGCATATCTTGACGGCAGAGGATTCGGCGATATTGAAATTGAGGTCGACGGAAATGTCAGCTTTGAAAACGCCGTTGAAATGAAAGAAGCCGGCGCGAATATTTTTGTTGCAGGCACTTCAAGCGTATTCAGTAAGAATTTTTCTCTTGAACGGGGCATTTCACTGCTTCGTCAAAGACTTTCGGAGGTATAATGTGAAATATCTTGTATTCGGTTCTTTAAATATTGATAGGGTTTATTCATTAAATCATCTGCCCGAAAAGGGCGAAACGCTTTCGTGCGATAATTACGAAATTCATGTCGGCGGAAAAGGTCTTAATCAGGCTGTGTCTCTCTCTCGCTCCGGTGCCGAGGTTTATATGGCGGGCTGCATCGGAAAAGACGGCGGAATGCTTACCGATTTTCTCTCCTCGTGCGGAGTGAATACGGATTATGTTAAACAGTCCGATGAATTTACGGGTCACGCTGGAATTGAGGTTGACGCAAACG
>JAZLLB010000067.1:0-10806 GCA_045597925.1 Acutalibacteraceae bacterium | reverse complement strand
TCATCAATTGCTTTTCTGATGCGATCGGCGGCTTTTTCCATATCGGGGAAATCAAGCGGATGAGCTTCATCTGACGGCTCAAGCCCGAAAAATTCCGCCGCGGCGCAGATATCTTCAATTCCGCGTGTGTAGGCAAGCAGTACCGCGTGAGGGTCGATATTCAAATCCTCCGCTGTCTGAATAATGCTTTCCTGGTCAATTGGCATAATCCGCCATTTTTTTCGGTTCAACGCCGACGCCTCTTTTCATAATAATCCAATTTAACAGCTTATTATTTTATCATCAATTTATAAAATAATCAAGAAAAACATGAAAGAAAAGCGGAAAATTATCCCGTAATTTTACGAGGTATGTATGTAAACACTTGAAATATAATTTAAATAGTGGTAAAATCAAGCGTAATTCATAAAACTTAAAAAGGATTTGATTTTTAAATGAATATTATTGTCATGGGCTGCGGAAAAATCGGTGAGGAAATTCTTTCCAGCCTTGTAGCTGAAGGCCATAATGTAACAGCGGTTGATATAAAAGCCGACGTTATCAGCGATATTACAAATAACTATGACGTTATGAGTGTCTGCGGTAACGGCGCCGACTATGAAATCCTTGAAGAGGCAAACGCCGAAAAAGCTGAAATGTTTATCGCCGCGACAAATTCAGATGAAGTTAATATGCTTGCCTGCTTTATCGCGCGCAAAATGGGTGCCCGTAATACGGTGGCAAGAATAAGAAATCCCGAATACAATGACCAGAGCCTCGGATTCTTACGTCAGAATCTCGGACTTTCAATGTCGATTAACCCCGAAAGGCTGACGGCTCAGGAGCTTTTTGATATTCTCAAGCTCCCGTCTGCCGTTAAGATAGATTCTTTCTCAAGCCGCAATGTTCAGATGATTGAAATGCGTCTTAAGACTGATTCCGCTCTGAGCGGAACAAAGCTTTCGGATTTCAGAAACAGATGCAGAAGCGATGTGCTTGTCTGCGCGGTTCAGAGAGGGAACAATGTTTTTATCCCGGACGGTAATTTTGAGCTTAAGGGCGGAGATAAAATCGGGGTTACGGGTACAAAAGCCGAAATTCTCAAAATGCTCAAAACTCTCGGAATTATTCAGAAGCAGGCTAAAAGCGTAATGATTCTCGGAGCAGGCAAAGCCGCGTATTACCTTACGGAGATGCTTGTCAAAATCGGAACGAGCGTTAAGGTAATCGAAAAGAACCGTGATGTTGCCCGTGATTTCTGCGACCGTATTCCCAAAGCGGTTATAATTAACGCCGACGGTGCGAAGCAGGATATACTTTTAGAAGAGGGACTGAAATCCACAGATGCTTTTGTCGCGCTGACTGGACTTGATGAGCAGAACATTCTCATTTCCGTTTCCGCGACGCTTCATGGAGTTCCGAAGGTTATTTCAAAAATCAACCGTTCTGAATATATCGCCATGGCGGAAAAATTAGGCATGGACTGTATTGTATCACCAAGAGAAATTGTTTCCAATAAAATAGTGAGATACGCCAGAGCTCTTGAAAACACTCTCGGCAGCAATGTGGAAACCATGTATAAGCTCATGGACGGAAATGTAGAAGCGCTTGAATTCAACGTTAAATCCGACTGCAAATTTCTTAATATTCCGCTTAAATCACTTCAGCTTAAAAACAGCATCATAATTGCGGGCATCGCAAGGGGAAGAAAGCCTATAACTCCTTCGGGCGATGATGTGTTTACGGCGGGGGACAGGGTTATTGTGATTGCCGCCGCCAGCAGACGTCTTCGTGATTTTTCCGATATTATTAAGTGAGGTTTAGCGTGTTATGAATCGCAGAATGGTTTTATCAATGATAGGCAAGGTGGTTCTTGTTGAAGCTGTATTGCTTTTGCTGCCTTTGTTTGTGTCAATCGGCTGTAAAAATGATTGTGTCGCAGCGTTTCTGATTACAATAGCCGTCGCGGTTGTGCTGGGACTTGCTCTTTCGCTTGTTTTCAAACCGAAGCAGCAGGGTGTTTACGCTAAAGACGGATTTGTGATTGTCGCTTTTTCATGGCTTATACTTTCGGCGATAGGCGCGCTGCCGTTTGTTATAAGCGGTGAAATCCCGTCATATTTTGACGCTTTTTTCGAAACGGTGAGCGGTTTTACCACAACCGGCGCTTCGATTCTTGATGATGTTGAGGCAATGAGCGAGGGCCTTCTTTTCTGGCGCAGCTTTACTCACTGGATAGGCGGAATGGGCGTTCTCGTATTTGTTATGGCTGTTGTTCCCGCGAATTCAGACCGTTCAATCCATATTCTGCGCGCTGAGGTTCCGGGACCCACATTCGGCAAACTTGTTCCGAGAATAGCGGATACCGCGAAGATTCTTTATCTGATTTATGTTGTTCTTACTGTTATTGAAATTATTCTTCTTTCACTCGGCGATATGTCTTTGTTTGAAAGTGTTGTTCATTCGTTCGGAACGGCCGGCACGGGCGGATTCGGTATAAAATCAGGAAGCATAGGCGGCTACAGCGCGTACAGTCAGTGGATTATCACGATATTCATGCTTGTTTTCGGTGTTAATTTTAATCTTTATTATCTTATCCTTGTCAGAAAAATCAAAAATGTGTTTAAGAGCGGGGAGCTTTGGTTTTATATCTCGATGGTCGTGGTATCGGCAACGGCAATCACTCTTGATATTTATAAAAGATTTCCCGATGTGTTCACAGCTGTGCGCCACTCGGTATTTCAGGTTGCGAGTATTGTTTCAACAACGGGATATTCAACTGCCGATTTCAACCAATGGCCTGATTTTTCAAAAGGAATCATATTTATACTCATGTTTCTCGGAGCCTGCGCAGGCTCAACGGCGGGCGGCTTCAAGCTTTCCAGAGTTCTTGTGCTTCTTAAGCTCATAAAGCGTGAATTCAGGCATCTTGTTCACCCGCGCTCAGTCGGCGTTATCAAAATTGAGGGCAAGAGGGTTGACGAGTTTACTCTTAAAAGCGTAAACGCTTATTTCGCGATTTACATTGTATGCATCGCTGTTGTATTTCTGCTCATATGCTTTGAGCCGTTCGGAATTGAAACCAATCTTACCGCGGCGGTTTCATGCTTCAATAATGTAGGACCCGGTCTTGCGAAGGTCGGCCCGGCGTCAAGCTATTCATGCTATTCGGATTTCTCAAAGGTAGTGCTTTCATTCGCGATGCTTCTGGGAAGACTTGAAATTTATCCTCTTATCGTCGCTTTTCTTCCGTCAACGTGGTCAAAGAGAAGCTGAATATGAATAACTGTTATAAAAATCTTTCCGTCTTCATAGGAAAGGGAGGTCAGAAAGATGCGGCGGAGTCGTTTTCGGGAAAAAACGGTGTTCCGATATCAGACAAGCCCGGCGATGAGCTGACTTTGATATTTGACTCCTCAGGGGTGTCGCTGACCGGTTTCGGGCTTACATTCCGCGGGGATTTTGAGCAGATGCTTCACAGACTTACGGGCGGAAGACTTCAGCATGAAATGCTCGTTCATATAGCGAAAACAAAAAAGGAACTGCCGAAAGCGGTTGACGCTACCGCCGGAATGGGGGAGGATTCAATACTTCTTGCGGCGGCGGGGTATGACGTAACCATGTATGAGCAGAACGCCGTTATTGCTGTTCTTCTTAAAGACGCGCTCCGACGGGCGGGGAAAAATCCCGCTCTGAAGGATATAATTTCGAGAATGCGTCTGATTGAGGGCAACAGTATTGAGCTTATGCAAAGGCTGAATTTTACGCCTGACATTATATATCTTGACCCTATGTTCCCTGCACGGCAGAAAACAGGGCTTGTCAACAAAAAGCTTCAGCTGATACAGAAGCTTGAGCAGCCGTGCTTTGACGAAAAAGAGCTGCTTGATGCGGCAATGAAAATCAGACCGGAAAAAATAATTATAAAAAGGCCGCTGAAAGGCGCGTTCCTCGCGGATACCGAGCCTGATTATTCCGTAAAAGGCAAGGCCATCAGGTATGACTGCGTAATATGCGGAAAATAACTGGAAATTATCAAGGCAATGCCGTATGCGATTCTGTTTGCGGTGTTGCCTTAACTTACGGTTTGAAGCAGTTTTATTCATTCTTTAATTCCGCTCAGCATATTGTTTAACGGTGATGCAAATGAACGATATTTTGAAGTCCGTTATTTTCGGAATTATTGAAGGGGTTACGGAGTGGCTGCCTGTCAGCAGTACGGGTCATCTGATACTGGCGGAAAGATTTTTTACATTCAGAAGTGTATCAGAGGGTTTTTATGAAGCGTATTCCGTTATCATTCAGCTGGGAGCCGTGTTGTCGGCAGCGGTTGTGTTTTTCAGAAGAATGTTTCCGTTCACCCGCGGTGAAAATAAATACGGGCTTGACAGAAATATTCTGAAATTTGATTTTAAAATAGCCGCCGGCTGTCTGCCCGCTGTTATTGCGGGTTTCTTTTTTGATGATTTTATAGATAAATATTTATATTCTGTAAAAACTGTTTCAACGGTCTTGATTATTTACGGAATATTATTTATAATAATTGAGAGAATAAAAAAGAAATCCGATTACAAAATTGAAAAAGCCGAGGACATTGACTTTTTTACAGCGTTCAGGGTCGGTCTGTTTCAGGCTCTTTCATTGATTCCGGGTACGTCACGTTCGGGTGTTACCGTTATGGGAGGTATGCTCTGCTCAATGAGCAGATACGCTTCCGCTGAGTATTCGTTTTTTATGGCTGTACCGATAATCGCGGGCGCGTCGCTGTTCAAGGCGGCGTCAGCGGGGTTCAGCTTTTCGTTTTATGAGATTGTAATTCTCTCGGTGGGCTTTGTCACCGCGTTTGTTGTTTCGGAATTTATTGTTGAAAAACTGATGGGCTTTGTGAAAAAGCATACATTTACGTTGTTCGGAATTTACAGAATAGTTCTCGGTATTATTCTTCTGATATTTGAGGCGATACCCCGCGCTTAGAGGTGTATGCCCTGATTTTTAATGAGGTTTTTTATGGGAAGTTTAAGAAGACTTGCGCTTAAAAATATAATAAACTGCCGTGATTTGGGAGGTTACCCCTGCCGCAACGGAATGACTACGGAATTCGGCAGATTTTTACGCTGCGGTATGCCGCGGACTCCCGCGCAGGAGGATATTGTGGAGCTTATTAAATACGGCGTTACCACAGTAATTGACCTGAGAGGGGAGTGGGAAAGCGAAACGATGCCGTCGGTTTTCAGATATATTGATTCGGTGGATTATCATCATATCAGTCTGTTTGAAATCAATGCGGCTGTAAGCGAGGAATACGCGGGCAGTCTTGAAAAGTCGTATGAAGCGAGCATAGAGAATTATAAGGAAAATTACGCGAAAGCCCTCAGAATAATTGCTGACGCCGGGGAGGGTTGCGTGCTGCTGAATTGTTATTTCGGCAAGGACAGAACCGGAATCCTTTCGGCTCTGCTTCTGAGCATCGCGGGAGCCGCTCCGGAGGATATTATCGCTGATTATCAGGTTTCCTATACATATATCCTTCCGTATATTGAGAGAGAAAGAAACAATCCAGACGGAACTATGTGGGAAACCAATGAAGCGAATTTTTTGAGTGATGCCGACAATATGGCTGCTCTGCTTAATTTTATAAATAAAAAATACGGTTCGGTTGAGAGATATATTAAGTCTATAGGAATTTTCAGTGAAACAACGGAAAAAATCAGAAGAAAATTTTTTAATGTTGACATTTGAGATGTACAGTAGTAGAATAACAGCAGGCTAATCAGCGGGAAGTTCGGTGAAAATCCGTCGCAACAGCCATTACCGTGAGTGATATTAAATCACGAGCCGGAAGACCTGATTGCTCATATAATAAACGTAAAAACTTTGGGCACGAAGGTTGTATCGTCTGTTTCCGCTATAGGATTCGGTCTGTAATTCTGCGCCCTCGTTTTACGGGGGCGTTTATTTTTTTGGAGGTGTCTGAAATGGAAAATACAAAAGAATACTATATTTCTCTTTTACAGAAAACTGCCGAACGTGAAGGCAGACTTCCGAGAAAGTCAGACTTTTCCGAGGATGATGTGAACCGCATTAAAGGCGTTTTCGGACCGTGGCCGTGGGCGCTTGAGGCGGCGGGGCTTAAAGAATCCAAAAAGGAAGAACGGCAGGAAAAGAACAGATTGAAGCATCAGCGTTCAAGAGAAAGACGAAAGCAGTTCAGAGCGGCTCAAGGTGATACGGAAGAAGAAAGGAAATGTTTATGAAAACAAAGAAAATTCTCGGTATCATGCTGGCTGTGCTGATGCTGACACCACTCGCATCGCTTTGCGTATGTGCGGAAAGCGAACCAATCACAGCGGTATCAGTTACATTCAGCGTCAGCGGTGGAACAAATCCTGTTCAGAAGCACGAACTAACCGTCAGCTCTGACGAGGCGGAGAAGTACGGCTTTGAGGTCGCTCACAAAGACCACAACGGAGTTAAGGTTGATGGTGTAACGGTTTTCGATGTTATCGCCGCCGCGCATAAAGAGCTTTACGGTGAAGCGTTTATTAAAAATCCAGATGAATATCTTATTATGGCATCGGGGTTTATCACAAAGGCTTTCACACAAAACGCCGCAGCAGCAGGCTTTATTGTAAACGGTGTTATGCCCAATGACGGCATTTATAATCCGGATTTTTCCGGCTGCACGGGCTATGCCTGCGACACCGCGCAGGTTAATGACGGCGATGACATATCATATTTTTTCTATCAGGATACAAAGTCCTGGTCGGATTATTATTCGTGGTTTGACTGTGACGAATATTCAGTAAATGCAGATGATGCGCTTACGGTGAATCTCAACGGCTACTGCGCTGTGTACTACGGCATAAATGAATGGCAGACTGTTCTTGAGAATTACGCAGAGCCGCTTGAAGGCATCAATATTTATACATATATTGACGGTGAAAAGGTGCTTATAGGTACTACTGATAAAAACGGAAACACGGATATTTCATTCCCGGCAGAGGGTGAATATGTGATTTTCGCCGAGGGAATGACAAAAGACGGAAGTCCGGTAATCGTTCCTTACGCATGGGTATCTGCTGCTCCTCGGCAGAATGTCAGACCCGACACTTTCTGCGGCCGGGTAAAGTATATCTGGAATACCATAAAAAACTGGTTTATTAAATTCTTTGATTTTCACTTCGGATGGATTTTCAGAAAAGGGTAATCTGATATGGAAACTTTAAAGAAATTATTATTGATAATATTGGCCGTGCTTATGGCTTTATCGCCCGTTGAGTGCTTTGCTGTTTATGTTTCAGACAGTAATGTTACATCATACAACACTCCGACCTCGCAGGACGATGCCGAGCTTTTATGGAGCAGACAGTTCGGAACATCATACAAGGACGCACCGAGTACAATGACCATCGTTGATGATACGGTTATTGTAATGAGCAAAAATACTCTTTATAAGCTGAATGTCAGAAACGGTAGAACAGTAAAGCAGGCTGAAATGGCTGATATTCCCAACTTCGGTTATACATCACCGACCTGCGCGGACGGTGTAATATACTGTCCTCTTGACAACGGCACAATTCAGGCGTTTGACTATAAAACGCTGAAATCTCTTTGGATTTACAGGGATAAGCCGGGCGGTCAGTCCTTAAGTCCGATTGTTTATTCCGACGGCTGTATTTATACAGGTTTCTGGAATGGCGAGGACGCTTACGCGAATTTTGTCTGCATAGATGTCAGGGACGAAAACATAAAGCAGACTGATGAAATCAAAAGCGCAAAGTGGACATACAAAAGTCTCGGCGGATTTTACTGGTCGGGCTGTGTGTTCAGCGGAGACTGCGTTATCGTCGGCACTGATGACGGTACCGTATATTCAAATAAAAATTCAAAGCTGTTAAGCCTTAAAAAGTCGAACGGTAAGCTGAATGACTCCGTTTCGATTATCGGCGACCGGCGTTCCGGTATTGCAGTCAGCGGCGGAAAAGCGTATTTTACAACAAAAGCGGGGTATCTTTACAGCATGAAAATAAACAGAGGCAGATTTGACGTGAACAGCCTTAAAAGGCTTTCTCTCGGCGGAGCTTCAACTTCAACGCCTGTTATTTACAACGGCAGAATTTATGTTGGCGTTCAGGGGAAATCTGCAAAAGAAGGCAGTATCAAAGTGATTGACGCAAACAAGCTCTCTGTCATTTATTCCGCTCCCGCAAACGGTTATCCGCAGAATTCCATGCTCCTGAGTGACGCATATTTTAAAGATACAGGTAAAGTGTATATCTACACAACCTACAACGCGCCTCCCGGAGGTATAACTGTTTACACCGACTCCGCAAATCAGACTAAAGCGGAAAAGACAGAGCTGTTCACACCGGATTCCGGTAAGGCGAACTATTCCGTAAGCAGTATTGTATGCGATGAAAACGGAACGCTTTTTTACAAAAACGATTCGGGATATATTTTCGCCGTCGGCAAAAAAGGTCAGCAGATAAACTGGTTTATAAGATTGATAAATATGATATTAGACTTTTTTAAACATCTTTTCGGGTAATTGACATGGAAATCGGTTTTAAAGGGTATCACCCGGTTGCAAACTTAATATTTTTTGTGAGCGTTGTGGTGTTCGGGATGCTTTTTAAGCACCCCGTTACCCTTGCCGTATGCTTTTTTACTTCTGTTGGTTACTATTTGAGGCTTTGCGGAAAAGCGGCGGTTAAATCAGTATTTGCATTTCTTTTGCCTATGCTCATTTTTGTTGTAATTATCAACGGATTATTCGCGCATTACGGAATAACTCCGCTGCTTACGCTGCCTGACGGAAACAGCCTGACGCTCGAATCACTTGTTTACGGTTTTGTTCTCGGACTTGTTACCGTTACGGTAATAATGTGGTTTTTCTGCTATAACGAGATTGTAACAGCGGATAAATTTATGTTTGTGTTCGGCAAAATTCTGCCTTCCGCCGTGCTTGTTATCTCAATGGCGCTGAGATTCATTCCGCTTTACAAAAGCAGACTGAAAATAATAGCGGAAGCCCAAAAGGGTATCGGCAGAGATTACAGAACGGGTCCTATAAAGCAGAGAATAAAAAACGGCGGAAAAATTATTTCAATCCTCATAACATGGTCGCTTGAAAATGCGGTTGAAACTGCGGATTCAATGAGAGCGAGAGGCTACGGACTGAAAGGCAGAAAAAACTACGGGAAATTCAGATGGAGCAGAAAGGATATTGCCGCGGTTGCGATAATGCTTCTGATTGATGTAATTCTGACGGCGGGATGTGTCTCAAACTCTCTTTACTGTATCTATAATCCTTATATAACAATAAATCCGTCTGCTGATTTCGGTAAAACCTATTTTGTGAATGAGTTAAACGTAACACTTAATCCGACATCGGTGCTCGGGATAATCACACTTGCGGCGTTCACGGCGTTATGCTTTCTGCCGCTGATTACAGATTTAACGGAAGAAATAAAATGGAACAGAATAAAATTAAAAATGTGAAAAGATTATTTCCCGCGGGTTTAATAATAATTTTACTTATTTCTCTTTGCTCCTGCGGACTTACGGTTACCGAAACAGATAATTCAGTGCCAAAGACAACAGCCGGAACAACTTCTGAAGTGTCAGCGGCAACAGCTGTACCGGAAGTTCCGACCGAAGCGAAAACAACAGAAAAAAGTACTGAAAAAGATACTTCTCAGAAAGCAAAATGGAAAACTTCTGCGGAAAAAAGTACAGCACAGACACAAAATATTAAGCAGATAACCTGTACCTTTGAAATTTCCTGTGAGAATATTCTTAGCAATAAAGATAAGCTGAAGGAAAATAAATCAGAGTTTTTACCTGAAAGCGGAATGATACTTGATTCTGTGGCAGTGAAAATCCCCGAGGGCGGTACTGCTTTTGACGTAATTAAAAAAGCCTGCGCGGAAAATATCTGCACAGATAACTGCCGATACTGTAAGAAAAACGGTATTCACCTTGATTATGTTTATACTCCGGGATACGATAATTATTATATCAGAGGAATACATCAGATTTATGAAAAGGACTGCGGCTCACAGTCAGGTTGGATGTATTCCGTTAACGGTTCGTTCCCGAATTATGGGTGCAGCGAATATAAAGTCAAAGACGGAGATGTAATCAGATTTCTGTATACCTGCAGTCTGGGCGATGATTTAGGAGCGGAGCAATAAAGAAAATTTAAAAAAATTGCTTTTAACATATTGACAAATGAACGAAAATTTGTTATATTATTGAAAGTGTTTGGACCATTAGCTCAGTTGGTTAGAGCAACCGGCTCATAACCGGTTGGTCCGGGGTTCGAGTCCCTGATGGTCCACCAAGCGCACAATTGTGCGCAAAATAGGGGTATAGCTCAGTTGGTAGAGCAGCGGTCTCCAAAACCGCGTGCCGAGGGTTCAAGTCCTTCTGCCCCTGCCAGATAATTGCCTGAAATCCTTATTTATCAAGGGTTTCAGGCTTTTTCTTTTTGTTCGGAAAATTTCATTTTCTTCATTATGTTCGCATTTTTTGTGTCAAATACTTGTGTCATGACGGTATTTGTGTCAGTTTTTTGTGTCAGATTTTAATGATAAAACTCCCCAACAACTCATCATTCTTTTGAGTTGTCAGGGAGTTGTTTTTTATTTATGAGTAACTTAAATTGGTATTATGATAATCCTACAAAAAAATCATCATAAGAGCAGTTATAAAAATCTTTCAGCTGAATCAGTACACTTACTCTGATATTCAGCTCGCCAGCCTCATATTTGGCATAGGTGGTTCTTCCGATATCACAGCCGCGCCTTTGAAGTTCTGCGCAAA
>JAZLLB010000066.1:0-3525 GCA_045597925.1 Acutalibacteraceae bacterium | reverse complement strand
GTAGCTTATGTGGTGTTCACGCATATCAAGTATAACACCTATTTTAAATTCCGTGCTATACTTTTTCTGTTTTTGTCCCTTTTTTGCCATAAAATTATGCACCTCCAAAAGTTGTCTTACTTTTGGGGTGCATATCATTTTAAGGTCACCCGGTAATTTTTTCTGATAAAATCAAAGCAAATCTTCAAGAAGCTTAATATATAATCCGCCCTGAACCGTTCTGTGGCGGAAACCTATCATAACCGCTGTGTTGGTATCATACCAGTCCGTCATGGGAACTCTCGAATTGGAAACATTATAAGCGTTCCATAGAGGTTCAATAAACTCTTCAAAATCATCGTCTGTCGGAGCAAGGCAGGCAGTCCATACAAGCCAGTCGGATTTAGTATAGGATTTTCTGCTGTCAAGAGGCATACCGTAATAGTTGATATGCTTGCAGTTATTGAAAAACTCCGAGAAAATTACATACTTGGAGAAAAGATTTGTATGCCATAATTTATCCCAGACAATATTATATTTCATACTGAAAGTATCGGGCTTGTCAAAAGCGAGGCGGAAGCTGCCGTCATCATTCGCGGCCCGCTTAACCCAGCTGTCAGCCATAGCGCGCGCAATTTTAAGATATTCTCTGCTTCCCTGATGCTTACCCTGCATTTTAAGAATCTTTGAATATCCTGCGATACCCATAATCGCTTTAAGTGAAAGATTACAGTTGTGAGCAAGATGACCCGCGAAATCATCTGTACAAAGCTGATTTTCAGGGTCTTCACCGTATTTAACAAGATATTTCACCCAGTTGTCAAGCTGTGTCATGTATTTATCGCAGAAATCCGTATTACCGTCAATCATTGCGATATTGGCCATTAAAATCAGCATATTGCCGCATTCCTCAACAGGCATCTGCTTTGTTTTATATTCTTCGAGTGTCTTTGATTTCCAGCCGTAACGCTGACCGTTAACAACAGGATACGTTCCGACATCATGAGGCGCGAAATCGAATACCCACTCAGGTGAAGCGTCATATTTAAAAATCGGAACAAGCATAGCTTTAAGCAAATCTGTATTATAAGCAAGGAAAAACGGTGATGAAGGATATGTAACGTCAACAGTGGCCGCACAGCCGTTGCTGAAGCATTCTTTTGAAATATAAACAAGTTCCCCTTCCTCAGTAACCGCAAGCTTATGCGCCGCAAGAATCTGACGGTACGAAAGCAGTAACAGCTCGGCGTATTTTACTCCGCCTTCCCTTTTGCCCTGACCGAATATATCATAGGAAACACTGTAACATTTTGAAAGAATTTCATCACTTTCCTCAAGAGCTTCCTTTATTGCTTCTTCAATGGTAATTCCTTTTGTATGCCAGTATGCCTTAATCTGTTTTTTGAAATATTCAAGCGAATAAATATCATCATAAGCAAAAAGAACATCATACTCTTTTGAGGCGTCTGCCGAAAATTCAGCTGAAACAAATCTCATCCCGTCATTTTTAAAATTGTAAACTGCACTGCCGGCAGGGGGACAAAGGTAGAAATACCCCCAGTCAATTCTCAAATCGTCACCGAACTTTCCAAGAATTTCCTGCTTTTTGCTGCCCATTTTAAGAGCTTTGACTCCATCTTTAATCCGGACTGTTTCAATCGTCACTTCATCATCTCCGGCCTTATCAAGACAAAGCTGCTCAGAAGCGGAAATTTTTATATTAACAGGGTGATTCTTTCCGTCAACATTTTCATATCTTATTTTCATGTATGAAACAGGACGTGAAAGGCGATACAAATCATCTGTGAAAAGCGGCGTATAAAATTTAACACTGAGAGTAACTTTTTCATTGGTAAAGTCATATTCCGTAACAAGTGCCGTAACATCCCGACTAACCTGCTGAATAACAGGATAATCTCTGTTATTACCCATAAATCTGAAATCCTCACCGTCAACAGTGATAATTCCTTCAATAATATTTTCTTTATCAGTCCAGTGAACAGTCTCACTGCCATACAGTTCATCAGACGGCGACCATATTGAAAAATACGGGTCAACTGTAATAAGAGGTACTGCCGGTGGTCTTAATTTCATAAAAATCGCTCCTTTAATTTCATGTATTAATGTTATCAAATCGAATAATATATGTCAACAAAAACAGAAAAAAACCTGCCGAAAAATCAGCAGGCATTTTTACTTATTTGTCAAAATTAAGACCGCATTCAATTGCTTTAAGATTCATGTCAAGAAGATTTGCTTTTCTCGCTGAAACAACCTTTTTAAGCGTTGACTCAACATTGTCTGTGCTTACAGTGCCGCTCTCTTTAATGAATTTACCGACCATAATCATGTTTGCGAGAGTGGGAAGACCGATATCGTTGGCGAGCCCTGTTGCGGGAACATAGAAAACCTTAACATCTGTGCGCTCTATCTTACGCTCAATAAGTGTGGAGTCAACAAAAATCATACCGCCGGGAACAACATCGTTTTCGTATTTATCAAGCGACGGAAGGTTCATCGCGATAAGAATATCGGGCTTTGAAACGATAGGAGAACCAACGGGTTCATCGCTGAGAATAACACTGCAGTTAGCTGTACCGCCGCGCATCTCGGGACCGTATGACGGAAGCCAGCTCAGCTGTCTGCCCTCAACAAGTCCGTTATATGCGATAAACTTACCCGCGAAAAGAACGCCCTGACCGCCGAATCCCGCAATAAGAATCTGAGTTGTCATATTATTCGCCCTCCTTTGCGCTTCTGTCTTTGTATACGCCTAAAGGATAATAAGGAATCATTTTTTCCTCAACCCACTGAAGAGCCGCGTCGGGAGTCATACCCCAGTTTGTGGGACATGATGATACAACTTCAACAAGCGAGAAGCCTTTATTGTTAATCTGATTTTCAAACGCCTTCTGAATTACTTTCTGTGCGTTTTTAACATTCTTAACATTGTTAACGGCAACACGGGCGATGAACTCGGGACCGTCAAGAGTTGAAAGCATTTCGCTTACCTTGATAGGATAACCCGCAACATTTACATCTCTGCCGTAAGGTGAAGTCTGTGTAACCTGACCGGGAAGAGATGTGGGAGCCATCTGGCCGCCCGTCATACCGTAAATCGCGTTGTTTACAAAAATAACGGTGATATTCTCATTTCTTGTCGCGGCGTGAACTGTCTCAGCCATACCGATTGATGCGAGGTCGCCGTCGCCCTGATATGTAAAGATTACATTCTCAGGCATTGTACGCTTCAGGCCTGTCGCCACAGCCGGAGCACGGCCGTGAGCAGCCTCAACCATATCACATGTAAAATAATTATAAGCCATAACAGCGCAGCCTACGGGAGCAACGCCTACGGTTTTGCCCTCAATTCCCAGATTGTCGATTGCTTGAGCAACAAGTCTGTGAATAATACCGTGAGTACAGCCGGGGCAATAATGAAGCTGAGCGTCAGTAAGGCTCTTTGGTTTTTCAAATACTATCATCAGTCGTTACCTCCTGCCATTTTTTTGATTGATTCAAGCACCTGCTCGGGTGAAGGAATCA
>JAZLLB010000065.1:0-4540 GCA_045597925.1 Acutalibacteraceae bacterium | reverse complement strand
AAGTTACATTATAACGGAGGTGCCATAATGCTTAAAATCAACATTCAGCTTTTTGCTCATAAAAAAGGTATGGGTTCTACCCGTAACGGCCGTGATTCTGAATCAAAAAGACTCGGCGTTAAGCGTGCTGACGGTCAGTTCGTTCTCGCAGGCAACATTCTTGTTAAGCAGCGCGGAACACACATTCACCCCGGCAACAACGTAGGCAAGGGTAAGGACGACACTCTTTTTGCTCTTATTGACGGAAAGGTTAAGTTTGAGCGTGTAGGCAAAGACCGCAAAAAGGTCAGCGTTTACGCTGTAGAGCAGTAATAATCCGTCTGTTAATCAGAACTAAACGGACTAATAAAGAACACAGGGTTCAAAAGAATCCTGTGCTTTTTTATATCATTTTAATTTCAAAGTCTTGCTCCGCACTCGGCGCAGAATATATCATTATTCTGCGTTGCAGCTCCGCACGAAGGGCAGTGTCTGACAGTGAATTCGCTTTCCGGCTGACTCGCTTCAGTTGCCGCTGATTCCGAAACAGATGTTCCGCACACGCCGCAGAATTTCATACCGGCAGTTAAATCAGCACCGCAGTTCGCGCATTTTGCAGAGCCTTTTAATGTTTTAATCTGTTCATTTAATTCGTTGATTTTCTTTTCGGATTCGGAAATTGAGGCAACAAGCTCGGCAAACTCAGGCTCGCCTATTTCAGAATATTTTGAGCAGTACAGCTTTCCTATCTGACTGTAAATCTCATTCTTCCGCTTTTCTTCTTCTGAAATTCTGCTGTTTAGCTTTGCAATTTCGGCAAAATCCTTTGTTTTCTGAACAGCTGACTGCCCCGCTTTGGTTAGCTTCTGCGTAAAATCATCGATAAAATTCATTCAAGATGCCTCCTTGTAAATATCATATTCAAAAATTAAGCAGATGGCACGCACCGAGAATATATGTCACAAAAGCAACCCCGAAAATCCCAAGCAAAATCCAGATAAGATTGCGTTTCTTTTCCATTTCGTCAGCACCCATAATGTAGCGCATTACTGAGCGGAAGCCCTTGCCGAATAAATCAAAATAGCTGATTATGTATGTTGAAAATTCGTCGGGGTGATTTTCGTCAATTTCAAAAACACGCACACCTCTTGACAGTGTATTGCCGTAGCTTCTGAATGACGCGCCCGGTGTCTGAATAATATTTACTCCGTCAAGCTCGGCGGTGAAACAGTTCACATGGTCATGTCCGAAAATCAGAGCGCACACATCGCCCTGTTCTCTTATGGCATCCATCTGACCGATTTCAACCTCGCACACATCGGGATATTCAAAGGCATAGCCGTTTGCTTTGTCGGTGTCAAGCTTCGCGAATTTATTTTTTTCTCCCTTAACGGGAACGGCGTTTTTATCATCTGCGGAACATTCTTTAAAAAGCTGAACCGTTTCACGAACGGGAATATGCTGAAACATCAGCGACATAACCGGTTTACCGCCGTTCTGAGCTTTCAGTTCATTGCTCCTGCGCTGATACCATTCAATGACCTGCGGCTTGACATAGCAATAGCTTTCATCCTTCTCCTTATCGTGCCACGCGGAGTCAAGCATCCACAGATTATACACGATTTTTTCACCCTTGCTGTCATAAATCGGAAGATTGTATGTATCGCAGTCAAGCGCTTTTTCATCGGAATTAAGTCCGCAGAAATACTCATGATCTTTATAGATATCCGCCTGTTCCTGCTTTGTAAGGCAGTTTTTATCGTCATGATTTCCGTAAATCATGCAGTAGGGGATTTTTCTTTTATCAAGCGGTTTCAGAATATGATTGAGAGCTTTTCTGATTCTGCGCTTTGTAACAGCGGGATTTTTCTGAGTTTTCGAGCCGATAAGACGGTCGTCAATATGATTTCCGAGAATATTATCTCCCGTAAAAACAACAAGGTCGGGTTCAACCTTATCATAGACATTTTTAAGCATTTTGCACATTGCGCTTCTGACAATATGCATATCCTGCGGGTCGCTGACCTGAAGAATTTTGATCTTTCCGTTTTCGGGAAACCTGATTTTCATTTCTTTCTGCATAGAAACACTTCCAATATTTTTATCGGTTCATTATATCATTTTTAAAAATAACATTCAATTATTGACAAGATGAATTTTACGGCGGGATTTTAAGCAATCTGCACAAATCCCGCCGTATTACTGTTTTATATCATAAGTGAGCAGATTAAATTGCTCAGCTCTGTCGGATTTTCAACAGGCATACCGCCGATTAGTCTCGCCGAGGAGTAAAGAATTTTAGCGTAATCCGAAAGTCTGTCTTTATCGCTTTCATAGAGGGATTTCAGCTTTTGAGCAACGGGATGCTCGGCGTTGATTTCGAGAACGACCTGTGCCTTTACCTTTTCTTCACCGGGCAGAGTGTTGATAATTTTTTCCATTTCAACAGAAACATCGCCCTCACTTGTAAGGCATACAGGATGATTTTTCAGCTTATTGGTGAAGCGAACTTTCTCAACCGCGTCTCCGAGAGCCGCTTTCATGCACTCAAGCATATCTTTGGAGCTTTCATTTTCCTCTTTGATTGCTTCTTTTTCCTCGTCTGTATCGAGGTCAATGTCATCAGCGCATACATTGGCAAAATCTTTTTCGTTATACATACGGAGCATTTTGAGAGCGAACTCATCAATGCCGTCTGTAAGATAAAGCACCTCGTAGCCCTTATCTTTAAGAGAATCAACCTGAGGAAGCATGTCAATCTTGTCTGTTGTTTCACCGCAGGCATAAAGAATTGACGTCTGCTCTGATTTCATTCTTTCAACGTATTCCGAAAGTGAAACAAGCTTTTTCTCGCTTGAAGAATAAAACAGAAGCAAATCCTTAAGGTCATCGGCTTTTCTTCCGAAATCAGCGTATACGCCCAGTTTAATCTGCGAACCGAATGATTCAAAGAATCTGACGTATTTTTCACGGTCGGTTTTAAGCATTTTCGCAAGCTCGGATTTGATTTTCTTTTCAATATTCTTAGCTATGAGCTTGAGCTGATAATCGTGCTGAAGAACTTCGCGTGATATGTTAAGCGAAAGATCGGCACTGTCAACAAGTCCGCGCGCAAATGAAAAATAATCGGGAAGCAGGTCGCCGCATTTTTCCATAATCATAACGCCGTTTGAATAAAGCTGAAGTCCTTTTTCGAAGTCCTTTGAATAATAATCCCACGGAGCTTTTTCGGGGATGAAAATAAGCGCGTCATAGCTGACCTGACCCTCTGTTTTGGAATGGATAATATGAAGAGGAGCTGTGTAATCGTGGAATTTATCGTTATAAAATTCCTTGTATTCATCTTCTGTTATCTCATTCTTATTCTTTCTCCACAGCGGAACCATGCTGTTAAGCTGCTTGGGTTCGGTGACTGTTTCGTATTCGTCCTCACTCCCCTCTTTCAGGCGGCGTGTCTCAGACTCAATAATAATTGGATAGCGGATATAATCCGAGTATTTTTTTACAAGGCTTTCGATACAGTAGCTTTCGAGATACTCGTCATACTTTTCTTCTTCAGTATTTTCTTTAATATGAAGTGTTATAACCGTACCCACATCTTCTTTTTCACATTCGCTGATTGCATAACCGTCGGCACCCTGCGAAACCCATTTGTGACCTGTTTCATCGGATGCAGTTCTTGTTTCAACGGTAACCTCATCGCTGACCATGAACGCTGAATAAAAGCCTACACCGAACTGACCGATAATTTCAACATCGGTTTTAGTATCGTTATCAGTTTTAAAATCAAGGGAACCGCTTTTGGCAATTGTGCCGAGGTTTGTTTCAAGCTCGTCTTCTGTCATGCCGCAACCGTTATCAATGATTTTGAGAGTTCTTTCGTCTTTGTCGATTTCAAGAAAAATTTTGTAGTCGTCCCTCGCAAGACCAACGCCCGCGTCACTGAGAGAGCGGTAATATCTTTTGTCAATAGCGTCACTGGCGTTTGAAATAAGCTCACGCAGAAAAATTTCTTTGTGGGTGTAAATTGAATTAATCATCATGTCAAGCAGCTTTTTGCTTTCTGCTTTAAACTGTTTTTTACGCATATATATCTCTCTTTTCTGAAGTAAAAATAAAATTTAGCACTCGTAAGTTATGAGTGCTAAATAATAATATACCATTTTTTTCAAAAAGTCAACCATTTAACAAAAAGTTAACAAATGTTATGAAAAAATGTATTATTCAGTTAAATTCCAATAAATAAAATTTCAATTTTTTATTTCCGCTGAAGTCACCGCCGAAAATTGAAAAAATAACAGAAATTTCCAACATAAACATTCGGGTCTTGCTTTTTATAAACATTTTTTGACTCATCACGTAATTTTACGGGATTGAGATATAAAGTATTATATGCTATAATAATATTGATGAATTGGAATTTGCAGGCATAATAAAGCGAAAATCGGGAGGTTTTATATGAAACTATCCATTACACTCGGATTTATAGCCAGGAGCATGGTGCCGCAGTTTGGTGAAACGGACGACGCGCGGGTACGCCGCACGGCACTGATGCTCAGGG
>JAZLLB010000064.1:0-4810 GCA_045597925.1 Acutalibacteraceae bacterium | reverse complement strand
GATTTTTATTTCGCGCCGATTGTAGGCACTTTTCTGCGGCTTGTGAGAGCGGTAATATTTGCGCTTGCAATGTTTCTGACGCCTGTATGGTATCTTTTTCAGAGTAATCCCGATATCGCTCCGCAGTGGTTTTCCATTTTCGCGATAAAAGAGCCGTCGGAAATTCCATTGCTGCTTCAGCTTCTCATAATCGAGCTCGTAATTGACGCGCTGAAGCTGGCTTCGCTGAATACCCCGAATTCGCTGAGCAATTCACTGAGCATAATCGGAGCGCTGGTATTGAGCGAACTGGCTGTATCCGCAGGACTTTTTTCGGCGGAAGCTGTATTATTCATGGCGTTTGTGGCAATCGCGAATTTCGCGCAGCCGAGCCTCGAGCTGGGATACGCGTTCAAGCTGTCCAGGGTGTTTATTCTGATTCTGACAGGCATTTTCGGTCTGTGGGGATTCGTTGCCGGAGTCGCGCTGGTGATTCTTATGATTGCGCTGACAAACACAACTATGGGCAAAAGCTACCTTTACCCCATGAAGCCGTTCAACGGCAAATCATTCATAAGCCTGTTAATACGCAAACCGATAAGTAAAAACAATACCTGAAAAGCAAAAAACCGTCGGACGACCCGGCGGTTTTTGCTTTAGAATTCATTTATTACATTTTCGTACTTTTCTATAAGCTCATTCATTACATCTACGGTATCTTCCTCGCCGATTCCGGTCGGTCTCGGAACATAGTCCCTTATCCATTCCGTTTCAAAATACTCAAGCCGTTTTGAAAGAAGCGTATCTGAGAAAGCGTTGCGTTCATAGAACTGATGTCTTGAAATATCTTTCAGTTTTTTAGGCTTATCGAAGTATGCCGCAAGCATTTTATAATATTTATACCATCTGTTCGTGTAAAAATGACCGACCATTCCGCCCCATTCTCTCCAGTTAGTATCAAACAGTCTTGAATGTTTAACCGGGCCGTAAATCGTGTGATACATCAGGAAGTTTATCTCAAGATTCTGCCGCAGCTCCTTTGTATCGCCTAACTGACGCGCGGATTCAAGATGATGATACAGATTGTTTTTCGGAACGGTTCTGAGAAGGCGGTCGATATCCTCACAGATTTCAACAAACACATTCGATGTCTTTTCATATTCAACAATCATCTGATTAAAAAAGCACTTGGTTGCCTGCTCGTGAAGCGGACGCAGAACGTTGCTCAATGCCTGACGGAGGACACTCGACATATCCTTACGGTAGCTGTCGTTCTTTTTATCATCAGACGCAACACTTGATTTTACAAATGCGAGCAGGTCTTTGTTTTCATACGGACGTTCAAATGTATCCAACGGGGCTGTATGCTTTATCTGCGTACACGGGCGGGCGCACAAAGCTGAAGCCTGATTAAGACTGCTTCCTTTGCGGTAGCAGAGCTTCACCAGCTTTTTCAGGTCGCCGGCAAAACGTTCTGAGCCATATCTGCACCTTGAGAAATCAGTAATAAACGCGTTCAAATCAGCCTTTTCCGATGAAGTCAGCATCTTTGCCGCAAGGGTATAAAACATCGGATTTTCGTCATCACTGTCAAAAAACAGACCCGTTCCGACCGCGTTAGTGTATTTTTCCTTTGCCTCAAGATATGGATTCCCGCTGAGTGTTTCCATATCTCCGCATAAAACAGTTCTTCCGTTCAGATTGCCCCGGAAGCCGACTACAAAATCGCTGCCTTCAAATCCGCCGCGGCTGATATAATCCCCGCCGTCTTCATCAATGATAACGGTTTTTTGAATTTTTTCTTTAATTACAGGCAGAGAACCCGACCTGACAAACCATATGCCCTCGCTGTCGATTTCATCAAGAAGCTCCCTGAAATCTTCACCGATTTCTTCAATGAAGCTGTTGTAGCCTTTTGTATCAACATCAGTAAGCGGGTCAAAAATATAATTGTGAACCTCGCCCAGAAGCTCTTTCTGCAACTCCAGATAATTTTTATTAAAAATACGCAGATAACCGTAATCATCCGCGGCAATTGTCATCGCGGGCGGAAACGCGTTCCACGGCGGCAGTTTGATAAGGTCGGTTTTCGGGTAATGCCGCCTGAAAGAAAACGGAACGGTGAGCATAAGTCCCTGATGCACAGGATTCATATCCAACTCTTTTTCACGCTCCGTGACCATTTTGCCGATGGCTATTTTCCTTTCATAGTACGCGGTGCTGTTAACCGGCAGAAATCCGAAAATATTGCCTGTCAGCTGTCTGTACCAATAAGAAGAACCGCTGATAAACGACGAAACCGTTTCAGGCTTTATACGCATTTCGGTCAGCATCTTAAAAAGCACACCGTCGCTGCCCGTAAGTGCCAGCGGAGTGTTGACACCGTTCATCGCCATGAAGTCAATTTCTTTTTCCCATCTGTCAAAGCCCCACGCGTCAGCCTCGGCGGCATAGCGTTCATTG
Source organism: Acutalibacteraceae bacterium (assembly GCA_045597925.1). GTDB lineage: Bacteria > Bacillota > Clostridia > Oscillospirales > Acutalibacteraceae > CAG-488. The sequence goes on along the minus strand of JAZLLB010000064.1, from coordinate 2,368 downwards.
GTCATCGCCATGCGGATTTTCTGCGGAACGGTAAACGTCAGCTTTTTATCAGGCAGAGGAGCATTTTTTATATAAGAAATATCATAATCTCCATTGACGAGCAGAACATTACAGAAGTCATGAAGGTATCTGTAATAGCCCATGGCCATCGCGATTTTATTGCTGCCGCAGATTATTATTTTTTTATCCTCAGAAAAAACCTCATACGTATCACAGCCGTTTTTATCGGGGCAGAGTCTGAAATCAAAAGCCTCCGCGATTTTCGGCGTATTTCTTACAACAAAATCTTTCATACAAACGCTTTGTCACCTTTTAATAATGCTGTTTAAATGTATCAGTCCGGTTACGAGCTGAAGCACATACAGCGCGTCAATTGCGTTGACGTCACTGTTGCTGTCTAAATCGCCCCTAATAAGGGCATTGCCTGTAAGTTTTCTTGCGGCTGAGGCATGCTGAAGAATCAAAAGCGCGTCAGAAGAATTCAGCTTTTTATTGCCGTCAGCATCGCCTAAATCCGAAACAGTAAAGCTCAGCGAAGCTTTGGCAAGGTCAAGCGCGGCATCAGCGCCATAGTCGTATCTTGAGGAAAGAATTTTTCCGCTGTCGGTAAGGCATGAAAGATAAGTCGCACCCACCGGGTTAGATGCTGATTTCAGACTGCTTGCGGAAATGAACACTGTACCGTTGAGTACGGAAGAGCCTGCGCTGAAATGCAGCGTTGCGATGGTTTCGTCAAAATTGTCAACTGATGTTGAAGCATCAGCCGTATTCGGAACCATGCTGATACTGCAAAAATCGTACTTCGCCCTCTGCGTTGTATTCCAGTCAGCGGGGTAAAACTTGTTTTTACTGTTAGCCGTCATGGCGGAAGAAGCGGTTATGCCGCTTTGAGACTTTGATGTTGAATAGAACTTTCCCGATTTATTGAAATCGCCGGACTTATATTTCAACACATCTTTTGTATAAAACACCTGAGCGGCAAAAGGACCCGCGTAATAATTTTTGCCTGTTTTGAGTTTCAGAGTTATATCAAAGGATTCGTTGAGTGAAAGATACGTTACATCTGATTTTTTTATATCAGAGTTCAGGGAAATTGATGCACTGTAAAGCGGCTGCGCGTAAACCGCCACCGAAGTGGCGCAAACAAAAGCTGCACTTAACAGCAATGCCGTGGCTTTTTTTATAAGCTTCATTCCAGGTTGCCTCCTTAATAATTAATCACGTTTATTGTAACATATCCTATATGCAAAAAGCAAGAAAAATAATAAAAAAAGAGAGCCACGGTTTTACCCGTGACTCCCCAAATTCAGGTTTTAATTATTTAACACCTGCAACAACGTCACTGAGAGCTGTATCCTGCCAGCCTGAAGCTGTCTTAATCTTAACAGTAACGATTGTGTCGCCAGCCTTGTAAAGTTTAACATAAGCGTTAAATGTGAGGCCGCCGTCTTCTTCTGTTGCAGAAGACTTATCAAATACCATGTATGCTTCGCCGTTGATAAGGAGCTGAATCTTAAGAACGTCCTTACCTGTCTTTACAGTAACGGGAACCTGAGTGTAAAGAGCTGATGATTCAGCTGCGATCTCGATGGATTTCGCTTCAACATCCTTTTCAGAGCTTACGATGTTGAACTTGCAGCCGATTTCTTTTGCTTCCCAGCCTGTCTCAAAGTTTCTAGCGATAACTGTGCATTCGCCATCCTTGAGAGCAAGAGTTACTGTCCAGATTTCATAAGCGAGACTTCTGTCCAAACTACTTTCTAATGGCTGACCAGCTTCGTTATAGCTTACGATAGCATCCTCCCAGTCAACTCTGCTGAATGTAACAGTGTTGCCGTCCTTATCAATGAACTGAATCTTGAATGCTCTGCCTTCAACTTTAACAGTATATGTCTTTACGAGGTCAGCTGTCTGAGTGTACTCTACGCTATTAACCATGCTGATAGGCTCAAGGTCTGCAATAGCCTTTTCTACGATAGCAGTCTGCTCGTTAACGAGAGCCTGGTCAGCTTTTGCAAGGTCGTTGTTCTGCTGAAGCCATGTCACTACGTCCATAACGATGAGCATCTGTTCAGTGTAATTTGAATAGCCTTCCGCATTGTATGTGTAGAACTCATCAATCTTTTCGTTAAGTGCAGAGTAGTCAGCTTTTTCTACAAGAGCGTTAGCAATATCTTCTGCCCACTTAGCAATCTTCTGTCTGTTTTCATCTGTGTCCTTAAGACCGTACTCAACAGCTTTCTTAGCGTTATCAAGAGCTTCGATTGATGCTGCTGTGTAACCAGAAAGATCCTCGGGGATACCCGCGAGAGCCTGCTCAACTGCTGAGTAATCAGCGTCACCAAGCTTGTTGGCAAGAGCTTTTGTA
>JAZLLB010000063.1:0-5248 GCA_045597925.1 Acutalibacteraceae bacterium | reverse complement strand
GCGGGGAAAATATTCTTTACCGCCTGAGGAACAACAATGCTGAACATGGTCTGTCTGCTGTTAAGACCAAGCGAACGTCCCGCTTCCGTCTGCCCCTTGTCAATTGAAAGAATACCCGCGCGGATAATTTCAGAGACATACGCGCCTGAATTGATTGAAAAAGCAAACGATGCAATTATCCATTTTTCAAGATTGACCGACGCGAAAACTACGAAATAGATAATCATAAGCTGCGTGACTGACGGCGTACCTCTTATTACATCTGTATATACTTTTCCGATGATATTAAGCGGCTTGCTTTTTGAAAGATTGCACAACGCAATCAGAAATCCGATAACAAGACCGAGTGCCGCCGCGACAAGAGTGACTTTAATTGTAACACCGAGACCTTGAACAAGAAGCTCATAGTTGTTGTCGTCAATAAAACATCTTATGAATGTTTCTTTTATATCCTGAAACCATGTGCCTGAATTCATTCGTCTTCACCCTTCATCTGTTTATTCAAAGTTACAAACAATACAAAGTAAATTATATCAGCATATCATATAAAATGTCAAGGAAATTTTATAATAATGTAAATATAAACAAAAAAATGTAAAAAATGTCATATAGTTTGAGATTTAAGTTGAAAGATAGGTAAATAGGTGGTATAATTCGCTTATAACTGCTTATGAGGTGATTACAGTGAAAAAGGTTTTATGTTTAATTCTATCCGTTATAATGGCTTTCAGCGTAAGCGTTCAGGCTTTTGCGTATGACAAGACGCAGGATGAATACTATCCGATTATTGTTGTGGCGGGTTACAGCGCGTCAAGCCTGTATGCTCAGAATGATGACGGCACTCAGTCTCATGTCTGGGGTCTTGACATGAATCTCATTATCAAACGTGTGTTCGCGCGTATTGCCGAGCTCGCGGTCGGTTTGGGCAAGCTTACATTCGGCAACGCGAAATATATTTCGGACGTTGTCGGTGAGGAATTTACGCAGATGTTTGAGGGTCTGCGCTGCAATCCTGACGGCTCAAGCGTTCATGATATACGCAAATACTGCAATACGGCCGCCGACTCAAACTATACATATCTTTATGAGCATGAAGACGGGCAGTACACCTTTGAGCCTGAAATCATGGCTATGTACGGAAAATATATCGGTGACAACTGGAAGGATTATATTTTCAACTTCCACACCGATTTCCGTCAGAGTGTTACCGACTGCGCCGCCGACCTTGATAAATATGTTGACGATGTTTTACAGTATACCGGCGCGGATAAGGTCAATCTTTACTGCGTGAGCCACGGCGGTCAGGTCGCCTCGACATACCTCAATATCTACGGAAAAGATGATGCCGCGAAGCTCAACAATGTTATTCTCACGATTCCCGCAATCGGCGGTGCCGGCATTGCCTACGATTTCTTTAACAGAGAATTCAAATTTGACGAGGAAAGTCTGCTTAAATTCATTGAAAACGGCATGATGTGGGAAACCGATGTTCACTGGTTATTCGCTGAGGAAAATCTTGACTTTTTAGATGATATTCTTTACTGGCTGCTTCCGCATTTCAATAAAATTATGGGATATTGGGGAAGTATGTGGGATTTTGTTCCGGCAGATGAATATGAAGCTATGAAGCAGAAATATCTTGATTCTGAAAAGTGCGCGAATCTCATTAAAAAATCTGACTATTTCCATTACGAGGTTTATCCGAAGATGTGGACAAATCTTCAGGAATGTATTGACGCTGGTGTTAATGTTTATATAATAGCGGGCTGCGGCACGAATGATATCGCCGGATACAACATCAATTCGGATTCCATTATTCCCACAAACGCTTCAACAGGCGCAAAATGCGCTGAGTTCGGCAAGCGTTTCAATGACGGTTATCAGCCGCTCTGCACTCAGTGTGATGATAAAACACACAATCATGTTTCACCTGATATGGAAATTGACGCTTCCTGCGCGTATCTTCCGGAGCAGACGTGGTATATCAACGGACTTTATCACGGTATGACTTTGAAAAGTGATTACGGTGAGGCTCTTATAACCAGACTTATGTTCACTAATGAGCTGGTTGATGTTCGCACGTATAAAGAATTTCCGCAGTTCCACGCGGATACAAACCGCTGTCAGTCCGCAACGGCATATTTCAACAGCAGCGCGGAGGGCTACGTTTCCTCTGAAGACACAAAACTCGTTATAGAAAACTGCTCAAAGAAATACCCGATGCTGCTTGTTTCAGTTTCATGCGACGGTATGAATTTAAAGTTTGACAAGAAATTCCTGAAATGTATACCAAAGGGCGGAAAGCTGGAAATCGGCTTTAATGGTGCTGTTCCCGAGGTAAGCAATGTACTCTCACATGTTACGGTAAACTTCATTCAGGTCGGTTCGCCTACACCGTTTGGTTCAAGAACTCTTGCCTTTACAATTCACAACGGTGAAAGTGCGCAGTTTGACAAATCCGTTCCCGAAATCAGCAACGCACCGCAGTATGACGCTTTTCTCAACTTCATTCTTAAATGTATTCCCTCTCTTGCACTTGATAAGTTTTTCATAATGTTCTATAACGCGATAAAGGCACTTGTTGCGGGATAATATCAAATAAAATCAGGGCGGAGAACCGTGACGGCTCTCTGCCCTTAATTTTTTATAAAATAATACTTAATATTTCCCGCGGAGAATCAACTAAAAAATCCGCTCCGCTTTGTATCAGAAGCTCTCTGTCTCTGAATCCCCACGTTACGCCGATGCATTTAAGCCCCGCGTTGTGAGCTGTTTCAACATCAACATCCGAATCTCCGATATAAACGGTCGTTTCCTTATCGCAGTTCAGCTTTTTCATTATCTCAAAAATGCCCTGAGGCGAAGGCTTCGCAGGTACGGAATCCTTTCTGCCCTGAGAAAAATCTATCAAACCGCTGAAAAAGATGCCGACAATACCGTTTACCGCATCATCGTCTTTATTTGAAAGAACCGCGGTTTTCACATTCATTTCTTTAAGTGAAACAAGCAGCTGTGTTATTCCGCCGTAAGGCTTTGTGTTATCATTAAGATGAAGCAGATAATACTCTTTGAACGCCTCAAGTGCTTTTGCGCAATCGGCTTCAGATGTTGATTCCGCAACACTTCTTTTTATTAACTTCGGCACTCCGTTGCCCACAAACCGCCTCACATCATCAATTGACCTTTCGGGGAGACCTATGCTTCTCATGGCAAAGTTAACCGAATTTTTCAAATCCTCAAGAGTGTCTGTAAGCGTTCCGTCAAGGTCAAAAATGCAGGTATTATATTTATTATTCTGCGAATTCATAGTTTATATTGTTCTCAACGGCATAGAAATACGCAGATGAGTTTTTCTCAACAATAAGAGTAAATTTATCATTGAACAGCTTGTTTGAATCTTCATTTTTTTCATTTTTTCTAACCGAAACAGGAAAACAGAATTTGTCAAAACTTTTTACGCTCTCGGGAATATAAAGTTTGTCAAGAGAAATACATCCAAGAAACGCACTGTTGCCTATTTTCTTAACACCGTCCGGAATTTTAACACTTTTAAGATTTGTGCAAAGCGCGAAAAGACTTTCTTCAACAGATATCATTCCGTCAGGCAGTTCAATTGATTTAAGTTCTTCACGGTTAAAGAAGAAGAATGATGAAAAGTTTTTAAGCTCTGCCGGGAATTTATAATTCGATAAATCCGTGCTTTCAAGCGCGAAATACGCAGTAGACTTATCTGTGCTGTAAAGAACACCGTTGTCAAAAACGAAGCTGCCGTTATTTTCGGTGTTGATTTTTTTAAGATTGTCACAGTCGCCGAACGGTGAGGCTCCGATAGTTTTCAGGCTTTCCGGGAATGTGAATTCGGTAAGCTTATCACAGTTACCGAAAGCGTTTTCACCTATATACTCCAAATTCCCGCTGACAGTTACGCTCTCAAGCTCAGAGCAGTCCTTAAACGCCGCCTGCTCAATTCTTTTAACACCCTTAGGAATAATAACAGATTTGATTTTCGTTCCCTCAAAGGCGTTTGAGTCAATAGCGGTAACCTTTTTTCCTCTGATTTTCGCGGGAATATCAATATTTACAGAGCTGCCGTTATAGGAGTCAATAACAACAGTATTGTTTTCAGAGCTGTCGGAAGTCGTAAAATCCGTTTTGCTGTATTTGAAAAATCCGAAAACGACTCCCGCGCCTGCGGCTATAAATAAAACCGTAAAGACCGCGACCTTAATAGCGTTTTTCATTTGCAGATACTCCTTTTATATGCATTCCATAATTTTTTTCAGATTTTCAAGACCCGTTTCAAGAGCGGGTATATTGTCTTCAATACCCTCAAACTCTATGCTGACATAACCGTCATATCCGCTTCTTTTAATTGTTTTAAGGCACTGATACACCGGAACATTGCCCTGACCTAAAATCGCTCCGCGCAGATATGTTCCGCCGCGGGTTGTGAAAAATCCTTTTCCGGGGTCAAATTCGCTGCCGCTTTTTATGTGGAAATCCTTAACATGAACATGCTTTGCAAAAGGTGCAGCAATGCCTGCCGCTTTTGCGGGGTCATCATCTGCGCAAAGAAAATTTCCGATATCAACAAGCCAGCCGAAGTTGGGGTCGTTTACTCCGCCCATAATGCGCTCAACTCTCGCGCTTTCCTGGCAGAACTGACCGTGGTTTTCTATCATTGTCTCAATTCCGATTGTTTTCGCGTATTCCGTAACAGCCCTGCAGCCCTTAACGACTACGGGCAGAGCGGTGTCAAATGAACTGAAACGCTTTCTTTCATCTCTGTATCCGCCTGTGGCGTCGTGACGCATACCGCCGGCACCGAGAATCTTTGCGATATCCGCTTTTCTGCTCACACGTTCAACCTCGGCATCAAAATCAGCGCAGTTAAGGAAATCCGCTCCGATAGTGTAATTGACAATCGGGAGTGAATTTTTTTCGCTTTCTTCTCTTAAAACGGAAGCGTAATCAGCCTCGGTCATTCCCTCGGGAACGGCAAGGTCGGTATACTCAATGGCTTCAAAGCCCATTTCCGCGGCAGTTTTTATTATATCTTTCTGAGTGGTGCCGGTTTTTCTCATATAATTTGAAAAGCTGTAGCTGCTTACGCAAGTTTTCATACTCATTACCTTCTTTCAGTACCGTATTGTAACACATAGCGTGAAATTTTTCAAGATTGTATTTTTATTAAAAAAAGATTGAATATGAAAATTCAAGGTGATATAATTGAACCGTAAGGAAAAGG
>JAZLLB010000062.1:0-5273 GCA_045597925.1 Acutalibacteraceae bacterium | reverse complement strand
GCTTTTTTCTTGCTTCTTGTGTTATTATATTCATGAGAAGTACTTCTTTCTTGGATAATGGTTTGTGGTGAATTCATTATACCATATTTGAAAGTTACTTCTCTTTTTTATTGGGTCATATCATTTTAGCACATACATTTTTTAAAAAAATAATATTTTTTTGCAGAAGTTAATTTCCAATTAAATTCCACTATGGGAATCGCGGCAATAGTCTGTATGAGAATATACGTTTTTCTGCGGACGAGTAAATACAACGGACTGATATATTGAAAAAATGTTTTTTATGGTTTATAATGTATATAAAATTTTTCTGATGTGAGTATAATCACTATTTAACGGTTTAATTATGAGGGTTAGCTTTACGGTCAAGATACCGAAAAGTTCTTTCAGCAACAGTTTTCGTACCCTTTTTGCCTTTATTCGTACCATTTTCGGTAAATTTATCCGAATCTGTTATATTATTTAACTGCAAACAGCGGCATGTGCTGATAAAAAAAGAAAGAGGGATTTATTATGAAAAAAACAGTATCGAAAATTTTCGCGTTAGTTATGTCAATGGTTCTGCTTATGTCGGCGGTTCCGCTGACGAGCTTCGCGGCAACGGTTGTTGAAAAGGGACAATGCGGCGAAAACGTCTTTTACACTCTTGACAGCGACGGTCTTCTCACAATCAGCGGCGAGGGGGATATGGGTGATTATCCTCTCGCTAATTCACCTTTTAGCAGGAATTCTTTAATAAAATCGGTTATTATTGAATACGGTGTAACAAGCATAGGTAATATGGCATTTTTCAGCTGTTACAGTCTTATAAGCATAAAAATATCCAACAGCGTAACGAGCATTGACGAGGTTGCATTTTTGGATTGTACCAGCCTTACCAGCATAGAAATTCCCGATAGTGTAATAAACATTGGTTATGAGGCGTTTGATAATTGCGTCAGTCTTACAAGCATAACGATTCCTAATAGTGTTATAAGTATAGGCTCTGGTCCGTTTATCAGTTGCACCGGACTTATAAGCATAAATGTAGCAAACGACAATAAGAATTATTGCAGTGATGAATACGGAGTACTTTATAATAAGAGTAAAACCGAATTAATTCAATATCCCGTCGGTAATACAAGAAAAATATTCAGTATCCCGAACGATGTCACAAGCATTGGTGGCGGTGCATTTTCTAATTGTACCAGTCTTGTAAACGTAACAATCCCGAACGGCGTTACAAACATTGGTGGTGGAGCATTTGGCGGTTGTGATAGCCTTACCAGTATAGAAATACCCGACAGCGTAATAAACATAGACAATTACGCATTTTCAAGTTGCACCGGACTTGTAAGCACAACGCTCGGTAACAGCGTAACAACCATAGGCCACGGAGCGTTTCGTAGTTGTGAGAATCTTACAAGCATAACAATTCCGAACAGTGTTACAAGCATAGAAGTTGATGTGTTTACATTATGTGAAAGTCTTACAAGCATAACCATTCCTGACAGTGTAACAAGCATAGGCGTTGAAGCGTTTAATCACTGTACAGGACTCACAAGCATTACAATACCAGACAGTGTAATCAGCATAGGTAGCGGTGCATTTTTAAATTGCGATAATATCAAAGAGATTTATTTTGGAAAAAACATTACCGAAATCAAGGGCAACACTTTTAGAAATTGTGATAATCTTTCAATAGTAACCATTACATCGAAAAAATTCTCTGCTGGAAGTGGTAATTTTGACGAACACAATGATAATCTGATGTTTGTTGTCAACGAAAAGAATACCGATGCTGTCAATTACGCGAAAGAGAAAAATATTCCCGTTGTCACATTCAGCTATTCGGAAAAAGAAAAGCAGCTCAGCTTTGACGGAAACACGGTTATTTATGAGGGGCTGGAATACAACTATCTTCCCGAGCTTTTAAAGAGATTCCCAGACGCTGAAACTCTTTATTTCAAACGCCTTGAGTTTGACGGAGTCGAAGCCGACTCACTGGAAATTACCCTTGAAAATCTCGATAAAGAATCTGAAAATCTGGCGTTCAACGATTTATATGTAAGGCTCAGCGTTATAAGAGACGGCGGGGAGGAAAATATTTCATTCAGCGAAATGTTCGACCTTCTCGAGAGCGGCGACTATGAGGCGTTCAGTATGCAGGTAAACTCATCCGAGGAAAGCGCGATAAAAAGATTCTTTGATAAGGTCGGCGAGTTTTTCGAAGACTTCTTTGCCGACGCGTTAAGATTAATCACAAAAGTTATCAACTTCGTAGCAAGCATTTTTAAGAAAAAATAAAATCATTTTAAACAGGGTATGTGAATAAAGAAACGCATACCCTGTCTTCGTTATTCATGCCGTCTGAGATATCTATACCCGAACGGCGTATCACAATTGTTTGTCAGAATAATCTTTGCAGTTCCTCTTTTGTTTTTACACCCGATTCTCTGTTTTTCAGTTTGCCGTTTTCAAAAAACAGAACTGTGGGTATTGACATTACATTAAAGCGCTCGGATACATCAGGGTTTTCATCGGTATTGATTTTGCAGAATTTCACCTGTTTTTCCTCAGCCGAAAGCTCCTCGAAAACAGGAGAAAACATTTTGCACGGTCCGCACCATGGCGCGTAGCAATCCAATAACACTTTTTTGTTTTCATTAATAATCTCTTCCAGATTTCCGTCATTGATTTCGGTTATATTCATCGTATTTCATCCTTTCATACTTTTTAAAGCAGCGGTTGCGGCAAGACTGCCGTCGCTGACCGCCGTTGTCAGCTGACGCAATTCTTTTTCACAGGTATCCCCTGCCGCGAAAATTCCGTCTGTTTTGGTATAAACTCCGTTGCCGCATTGTATATATCCGGCGTCATTCAAATCCGCCACATTTGAAAACATCTGATTTTTCGGTTCCTGTCCTATCGCGATAAAAAGTCCGTCAACGCTGATTTCCCGTGAAACCCCGCTTCTGTCGGTGACCGTAATTGTTTCAAGTTTATCGCTGCCGTTAATTGATGTGACTGTGGATTCCATCATAAATGAGACATTACTTTTTTTCAGTAAATCTTCACGGTATTTATCTTCCGCGTTAAATTCATCAAACTGATGAATCACATAAACCTTGTTTGCCAAATCAGAAAGATAAAGCGCATCCTCCAGAGCGGAATTTCCGCCTCCGACAACCGCCGCCGTTTTGCCTTTGAAAAAATTCCCGTCACAGGTTGCGCAGTATGAAACACCTTTTCCGATAAAGTCGGATTCTTTTTTCAGATTCAGCTTTCTTTTGGCGGCACCGTTGGCAATTATTACTGTTTTTCCGTGATAAACGCCTCCGTTTGTCTGCACGGTTTTATCCTTATGAACAGCGTTTACCGTTTCAAATTTAATCTCCGCCCCCATATTTTTTGCCTGCTGATAAAGATTTTCAGCCAGTTCAAAGCCTGAAATCTGCGCGATTCCCGGATAATTCTCTACTTTATCGGCACTCGCAATCTGACCGCCGTATCCTTTAGCTTCAAGCACCAGTACTTTTTTGTTAGCACGCCGCAGATAAATGGCACTGGTAAGTCCCGCAGGCCCCGCGCCTATAATAATTGAGTCATACATACTGCCACCTACTGTAATAATTCCGCGATATCTTTTTCAATGATATCGGGACTTTCAATCGGGGAATACCGACGAACCGGCATTCCGTTTTTGTCTAATAAAAACTTGGTGAAGTTCCATTTGATGTCGTTTTTATTTTTATAGGTACCGCTCATTTTTTCTACCGCTTTCATAGATATTTTATGCGCGGCTCCCTTGATATACTCTTCAGGTGAATTCTCTTTTAAAAATCGCCATACGGGAGACTCGTTTTCACCGTTCACCTCAGTCTTTTTAAACCGCGGAAAAGTGGTTTTATATTTAACTGTACAGAATTCATGAATTTCGTTATCATCACCCGGTGCCTGATGACCGAATTGGTCACACGGAAAATCGAGAACCTCAAATCCGTCCGAATGATACTTTTTGTACAGCCGCTCAAGTCCCTCATACTGCGGTGTAAATCCGCAGCCTGTCGCTGTATTCACTATAAGCAGGATTTTACCCTTTAAATCACCGAAATCTAAAAATTCGCCGTTGTTTTTTTCTGCTGTAAAATCATAAATATTCATTGTCATACTCCTTCATTGAAGCGTGCGGTGCCGCTTTAAACACATGATATCCGTTTTTTACGCTTTTATTCCGGCTTTCAAAAATTTCAAAAAAGTGATTTTTCAGTAAATTATTTTCACGCATAAATGCATAAAAAAGAAGCTGCAACGCTTTTCATTTCGTTACAGCCTCATCTGTTTATAAAATTGTCAGAATTTTACTTCTTCCTTAAGGTCAGAAGAACGGTATACGGCATCGAGAATCTTTGAAGTTACAATCGCCTTATCGATATATGCCTGATTGGGTTCTCTTGTGATTACGGAATTAACAAACGACTTAATCTCCGAAAAATAATCAAAGCCTGTTGATGCGTAGTCGGTTTTGATTTCAGTCAGCATTCCGTTGAGAGTTGAGTACATAACAAACTTTCCGCCGTAATACATTCTTATGCCGGCTTTTGTTCCGATGAAATCAACAAAGCACTCGCTTTCGCCGATATTCTGCGCCCACGCGCCGTTGGAGCTGATGGCGGGTCCGTCTGTGCGGATAAATCCGCTGACGAAATCGTCAACATCATAAACACCGTTTTCAATGTCTGACGAATCCTTTGCCCACATGCCTACGCTGACATAATTCTTCATATCCTTACCGAGCTTGCAGTGAGCCGCGCCGGAACAGGTCAGCGGTGCAGGGTCGCCGAGACAGTAAAGCGTTAAATCAATATAATGAACGCCCCAGTCAATAAGCACTCCTCCGCCGGATTTTGACTTATTGGTGAAATCACCGCCGAGGCCGGGAATTGAACGGTGCGCTCTGAAGCTTATGTATGTCTGATAAACCTCGCCTAAATCTCCCGCGGCAATGAGGTCTTTGATGTGATTTACAGTATCGCAAAAGCGGTTAACTACGCCTATTGAAAGAATTCTGCCCGTTTCGTGAGCGACGCGCTGCATTTCGAGCGCTTCCTCAACGGTTCTGGCGGCAGGCTTTTCGCAGAGAACATCTTTACCGTCACGCATAAAATCAATTGAAATAGACGCGTGACAATCATTGTGGGTGCAGACTGACACGATGTCTATATCATCGTGTCCGAGCAGCTCCTTATAGTTATAAACAGCCTTTCCGACACCGTATTTTTCAACAGCTCTGT
>JAZLLB010000061.1:0-14449 GCA_045597925.1 Acutalibacteraceae bacterium | reverse complement strand
AATAACGGTAAGCTCCTGCGCGGTGAAACCCCGGAAGCCGTCAATAAAAACGGTTTTATTTTTGAAATAGTCGATTTCATTTATATTTTCATGAAGCAAATCAAGTGAAGTTTCATTGTCAAGATAGCTCTGTTCGATTATTGACGTGTATGCCTCGGATATCAGAGAAAGCTCCTTGATTTTCTTTTTCAGCACAATATCATGTGAGTTTAACTCAAACTCGGAAAGTGCCTGAGCGGTAACCTCACATTGACGTAATTCCTTTATCATGCCGAGCATATCATTTATAAATCCCGCTGAATATCCCGTCTTTGAATAAAGCTCCAGCCTATCACCTATCTCTTCGAGCGCAAGAGACAAAATCATAGCTCTTGCCGCATCATCTATCTCCGGTTTGTACGAAACTCCTGATTTTTTGAGCAGAAATTCCGACAAAAACGTGAAACTGTAAACAGCCGTTTTATTGGCATCTATTGTACCGAGACGAAAAAGAAGTTTTTTTTCAGTTTCAAAGGAATACTGCTCAGGCACAATGAGAAAAGCCTCTGTGCCATTCTCAATTGAGGATTTCAAAAGTTCATATATTTTTTCGGTTTTTCCCGAACCGACTCTGCCTGTTATTAAATGGAGCATAAATCACACCTCTGCCATTATTTCTGACGCAAGATATAACGAGCCGCTTACGAGAAGCATTTCTCCGTCTTTTACAAGAGACCTTTCGCGTTTGAACGCCTGCACAGCGTTTTCACATATTTCAACATTTTTACGGTACTCAGACAGTTTTTCTTTAAGCTCAGAAGCAGGCATGCTGCGCGGATTATCCACATTGACAGCAATCATTTTTTCGCAAAGAGGCGCCAGCATTTTAACGGCGGAATCAACATCTTTATCCTTGAGCATCCCCATTACCGCAGTGATTTTGTATTCAGCGAATGACGTTTTCAAAGCTTTGCACAGCATTGAAACGCCGTCTTCGTTATGACCTCCGTCAATAACAATCATGGGATTTCTGCTGATTATCTGCACTCTCGCAGGAATCTGCGCGTTGAAAATACCGCTTATAATATCTTCTTCGGTAATGCTGAAACCTTTGTCAATCATGGCAAGTCCCGCTTCAAACGCCGTTGCGGCGTTATAAATCTGATGCTCACCCATCAGCTGGGTTCTGATATTTCTTCCTTTATATGTAAATTCGGTACCTAAAATATCGTTTCTGAAAATTTCAATTTCATTTTTATCAGCACAGTAAACAGTGCAGTTTTTATTTTTTGCGGTATTGATTATAACTTTTTCAGCTTCATCGAAAATCTGCGGATAAACGGCAACTGCGCTGCTTTCTTTGATAATTCCTGCTTTGTTGAATGCGATTTCTTCAATCGTATTACCTAAAATCGCGGTGTGATCGTATGAAATCGAAGTTATAACACAAACGTCTGTATCTTTAATTATGTTTGTTGAATCGTAAAGTCCGCCCATTCCGACTTCAAGCACGGCAGCATCGCAGCCGCTTTCTTTATAGTAAACGAGAGCAATTGCTGTAAGAATTTCAAATTCGGTGGGGCATATCTCCTGTTTATCAAGCTCATCGGCGGCGGCTTTAACCTGTGCGGTTATTCTGCCTAACTCCTTTTCGTGAATCATCTGACCGTTCAGCTGAATCCTCTCTCTGAAATTCACAACATACGGTGAAGTGAAAAGTCCTGTTTTGTACCCCGCGCTGATAAGCGTTTCGGATATCATGGTGCTGGTTGAGCCTTTGCCGTTTGTGCCCGCGACATGAACAAAGCGCATACCGTTCTGCGGATTGCCTAACAGCTCGCAAAGAGCGGATATTCTTTCGAGTCCGGGTACAGAACCAAATGTAAGTCTTGAATGTATATATTCTATTGCTTCTCTGCCTGTCATAAAACGCACACCTCTAAAACAAAAAGCTGCCGCTGTACGGTAAGCCGTTAGCGACAGCCTTATATTAAATTAAACTAATTTCGCGATACTTTCGTCAAGATTCGTAATCTTTTCCTGAAGCTTTGCGGCAGCCTCACGCTGACCGTTTACAACAGCCTCCGGAGCTTTTGCGACAAAGCCAGGGTTATTGAGCTTTTTATTGATGAATTCAAGGTCTTTAAGAGCCTTTTCTTTCTCTTTATTAAGTCTTGCTCTTTCGGCTTCAAAATCTATAAGCTCGCCCATGGGAATGTAAATTTTCGCAAAGGTAGTAACAATCGCAACCGCGCCTTCAATTTCAAAGCCTTCTCCAACCTCAACCTCAGAAGCACTTGCAAGACGCTGCATAAACACACCTGCCTGCTCAAATGTTTCTTTTGAAGCTGTTGCGATATAATACTTTGCTTTTCTTGAAGGGGGAACGTTCATTTCAGCCCTGCGGTTACGGATAGCTCTTACAGACTCCATAATCTTTTCCATTTCAGCTTCTTCAGCCTCAAACGCAAGAGCATCCGAATACTCAGGCCAACTGGAAATCATAATTGAATCGCCGTCGTGGGGAAGGGTCTGCCAGATTTCTTCTGTAATGAAAGGCATGAACGGGTGAAGCAGCTTCAATGTATTTGAAAGTACATAGATAAGAACAGCCTTTGCCGTTTCGGCTTCTTCGCCGCCTTTCTGAAGACGGATTTTTGAAATTTCGATATACCAGTCACAGAAAACATCCCAGATGAAATCATAAAGCTTTGAAACAGCAATGCCAAGCTCGAATTTCTCAAGATTATCTGTAACATCTTTTACAAGAGCGTTGTATTTTGAGAGAATCCACTTATCCTCCAGCGCAAGTCCGTCAGGAACATACGGAGCTTTTTCGCTGCCGTCAAGATTCATGAGAACATAGCGCGCCGCGTTCCACAGCTTGTTTGCGAAATTGCGGCTTGCGCCTACCTTTTCGTCAGAGAAGCGCATATCGTTTCCGGGGCTGTTGCCTGTCGCGAGGGTGAATCTCAGAGCGTCAGCACCATACTGGTCAATAATCTCAAGCGGGTCAATACCGTTGCCGAGAGATTTTGACATCTTTCTGCCCTGCGCGTCACGGACAAGACCGTGAATGAGAACAGTGCTGAACGGTGCTTTGTCGGTATATTCAAGAGCGGAGAAAATCATACGGCTTACCCAGAAACCGATGATATCATAGCCGGTAATAAGTGTGTCTGTGGGATAAAAATGCTCAAAATCAGCGGTATTTTCCGGCCAGCCGAGCGTTGAGAACGGCCACAGAGCCGATGAGAACCATGTGTCGAGCGTATCGGGATCCTGCTGAAGATTTTTGCCGCCGCATTTGGGGCAGGCGCATACATCGTCTTTGGAAACCGTCATTTCACCGCAGTCATCACAATACCACGCTGGGATTCTGTGTCCCCACCAGAGCTGACGTGAAATGCACCAGTCACGTGTGCCGCGCATCCAGTTCATATAGTTCTTGGTAAAGCGTTCGGGAACAAATTTTGTTTCGCCCTTTTCAACACATTCAATCGCGGGCTTTGCGAGGGGTTCCATTTTAACGAACCACTGCTTTGAAACCATCGGCTCAATGTTTGTATGACAGCGATAACATGTGCCTACATCATGCCTGATAGGTTCAATATATTTGATATATCCGCCTTCTTCAAGGTCTTTGAGCATAGCCTTGCGCGCTTCCATAGTTGTCATGCCGGCGTATTTACCGCAGTCCAAAACCTCAGGCTCGTCAACGGCGGCTTTACCGCTCTTAATAAGCTCGTCAGCCTCTGCCTTGTCAGCGGTGCCTGTGAGATGACCGTCATATGTGAATGTACGCACCATGGGAAGATTATGTCTTCTGCCGACCTCAAAGTCGTTGGGGTCATGAGCAGGTGTGATTTTAACAACACCCGTTCCCTTGGTCATATCTGCGTGTTCGTCAAGGACAATGGGAAGCTCCTTATCGAGAAGAGGAAGAATTACATGGCAGCCGTGAAGATGTTTATATCTCTCATCTTCACCGTTAATCGCAACAGCTGTATCACCGAGCATTGTTTCAGGTCTTGTTGTCGCAAGCTCAAGCTGCTCCCCTGTTTCTTTAACCGTGTAAAGAAGGTGCCAGAAGTTACCCGGCAGTTCCTCATATTCAACCTCAGCATCGGAAATTGACGTGTTGCACTTGGGACACCAGTTAACCATTCTGTTGCCGCGGTAAATGAGCTTATTTTCATAAAGAGTAACAAATACCTCTTTGACTGCTCTCGAACAGCCCTCGTCCATTGTGAAACGGAGTCTGTCCCAATCACATGAAGAACCCATTTTTTTAAGCTGCTGAACAATTTTTCCGCCGTACTGGTTTTTCCACTCCCATGCACGTTCAAGGAATTTTTCTCTTCCTAAATCCTCTTTTTTTATACCCTCTTTAGCCATAGCCTCAACAATTTTCGCTTCTGTCGCAATTGAGGCATGGTCTGTTCCGGGAAGCCAGAGAGTATCGTACCCCTGCATTCTGCGCCAGCGGATAATAGTATCCTGAAGCGTATTGTCAAGAGCATGTCCCATATGAAGCTGACCTGTGATATTTGGAGGGGGCATAACTATTGTGTAGGGTTTCAAATCCTTATCGCATTTCGCCGCGAAATACTTATTATCCGTCCAGAATTTATAAAGTCGGTCTTCAACCTCTTTTGGGTCATAAACCTTAGCTAATTCTTTGGCCATGTTATCTTCTCCAAACTAATTATTTGTTTTATTTCTGTATTCGTTAAGAAGCTTGTGAATTTTATCCGCAGGCTCCATAAGTTTGCTGACCGACATATCGTGATTAATGGTGTCAATGATATACGCGATGTACTTGGAGCAGTCAACCTCACAGTACCATTCTCTGCTTTTAAGCTCGTTTGTTCTGTAGATAAGGTTGGTGGTAAAAACCTTATCGAACATACCGTCAGCGTAAGCCTGGTCAAAAACCTCAAGACCGTTGCAGAAAAGCCCGAATGTGGCATTAATGAAAATTCTGTTCGCGCCAAGCTCCTTCAGCTTGCCCGCAACCTCAATCATTGACTCGCCTGAGGAAATCATGTCATCAACAATAATAACATCCATGCCCTCAACGCTGTCGCCGAGGAACTCATGAGCGATAATCGGATTTCTGCCGTCAACGATTCTTGAAAAATCACGGCGTTTGTAGAACATTCCCAGCTCAACCTCAAGGATTGTTGAATAGTAGATGCATCTGCCCATTCCGCCCTCATCGGGAGATATAATCATAAGGTGGTCTTTGTCAATTTTCAGGTCAGGGAAGTTTCTCGTCATAGCCTTAATCATCTGATATGAAGGCTGAATTGACTCGAAGCCTTTAAGAGGAATTGCGTTCTGAACTCTCGGGTCATGAGCGTCAAAGGTAAGAATATTATCTACTCCCATGTATACGCAAAGCTCCTGAAGCGCGTTGGCGCAGTCGAGAGACTCACGGCTTGAACGCTTGTGCTGACGCCCCTCGTAAAGCATTGGCATAACAACGGTTATTCTTCTCGCTTTACCCTCAACGGCACTGATAGCTCTCTTAAGATTCGCGTAATGCTCGTCCGGACTCATCGGAACCTGCTGACCGTACATTTTATATGTAACGCCGTAATTGAAGCAGTCGCAGAGAATAAAAATATCGTAACCCCTTACAGTGTGTTTGAGAGAAGCCTTACCCTCACCTGTTCCGAATCTCGGGAAAGTCATGTCGATAACATAAGACTCTCTCTCATAATTATAAAATTCCAGCGGGTCTTTTTCAACAAGGCCTCTGTCCTTTCTCCAGTGTGAAAGATAGTAGTCAATCCTCTGCGCCATTTCTTCACAGCCGGGAAGAGCGATAATGCCTAACTGACCCACAGGAACGGTATACATCTCATCTATAACCTCACCGTTGAAACTCATAAAATTCAACCACCCTTTGCTATTTATATAAATAAACAGGCACAGATAACCCATTTATAATATGATACTATAATTTTGACGATTTGAAAAGATAAAAGACGATTTTTCTCTTTCCAAAAAATATATACAATTACATCATAAATTTGTTAAGTTTAAACAAAGTTATGCTCAACGGTAATAACACAGAAGTACATGGGATTATATTCCCTGATTTTATCCGAAACCATATCGGCGATTTCGGCTCTTGACTGCTTATGGTCATGCGGTATAACAAGGTCAAAAATCAGATTCGTATGCGTCGGTCCCTGAACGATTCTGAAATCATGGAAGGTGTACCTTTTATCTATTTCGGAAATTACGCTTGCCGTAACCGACTTAAGCTCATTTACCGTTTCGTTGTCTGTCTCAATAGGGTCAAGATGAACGGTAAGAGTCATTCCCATTGCCTCGCCTACCTCTTTTTCAATTATATCAGCTACATCGTGAGAAATCCGGATATTAACATTCGCCGGAACCTCAATGTGAACACTTCCGAAAAGTCTTCCGGGACCGTAATCATGAATCATCATATCATGTATTCCCTCAACACCGTCATATGAAAGAATTCTTTTTTCAAATTCATTGACAAACTCCTTTTCCGGCGGTCTGCCCAAAAGTACGCCGACTGTCTCTTTAAGAATTCCGATACCTGCGTAAAGAACGAACAGTGATACAAGAATTCCCAGATATCCGTCAACAGGAAGCGTTGTGAATTTTGAAAGAATAAGCGCGACAAGAGTGATGCTTGTAGCAAGAATGTCACCAACGCTGTCTTTTACAACAGCTGTCATTGCCGCTGAATTGATTTTTTTACCGAGCTTATTGTTGAAAAAAGCAAGCCACACCTTGCCGAGAATAGATACCGCAATAATAACAGCTGAAATAACGCTGAATTTGACAGGGTCGGGATTCATAATCTTTTCAATAGACGACCTGCCGAGCTCATAGCTCATGAAGAGAATGAGAAAAGAAACTATAAGCGCAGCGATATATTCTATTCTGCCGTGACCGAACGGGTGATCCTCATCTGACGGTTTATTTGAGAGTTTAAAGCCGAAAACGGTTACTACGCTTGAACCCGCATCGGAAAGATTGTTGGCGGCATCGGCGGTAATCGCAATACTCCCCGTCAAAGAACCTACAAGAAATTTTGCCGCGCAGAGAATAAGATTAAGCACTATTCCTACAACCCCGCTTAAAATTCCGTAAGCCGTGCGGACTTTTGTATCACTTACATTATCTTTATCCTTAATAAAAAGTCTGACAAGAAGAGTTGACATTTAATTACCCTCTTTTTCATTTTTTATATGTACATCAAGCTGTTCATAAGGTATTTCAATATTATTTTCATCAAAAGCGATTTTGACAGCCTCCTGCATTGAATAGAACGCCGTCAGATAATTGTTGCTTTTGCACCATACCTGGCACATAAGATTTACGCTTGACGCGCCGTGTTCCTTAACAACAACGTAAGGCGATGGTTCGTCAAGCACATGCGGATTTTCTCTTGCCGTTCTGTATAATACTCCTTTGGCCTTTGCTATATCCTCCGAGTAGCTGATTGAAAAAACCAGGTCGGCTCTGCGCAAATCACCCGCTGTATAGTTTATTATATTGTTTGAGGTTATGTGGTCGTTCGGGATTGTTACACGCCGATTATCTTCCATAATAAGGGTGGTATACATAAAATGAATATCAAGAACTCTTCCTTTCATACCCTCAATTTCAATAAAATCACCGCTGTGAAACGGCTGATTGAAAAGAATCTGAATTCCGCTGGCAAACTGCGAAATGCTGTCTTTCAGTCCCAGACCCGCGGTAACTCCCGCCGCACCGAGAGCCGCAACAAACGAACTGATATTAAATCCCATTTTTGAAAGTGCCGTAACAACAAAAATCACTTTAATCAGCGATGATAATGTTCTGCCGAGAAAATAATGAACAGATTTATCAACATTTCTTTTTTCAAGAATTTTTATTAAGAGCTTTCCCGCAAGATTTCCGAGCCAGAATCCTACCGCAATTGTTATCGCCGCTGAAAGAATTGAAAAAAGAAAAACCGGGAGTTTATCGTTAATGTCAAAACTTAACCCGTCAGAGAACTGCTCTTTGAGTGAACTGATAAAATTCATACTGTACCCCTTAATAATTACTCATCAAGGTTAATTTTAACATATGCATTTGAAAAAAACAATAGAAAACATATAAAAGGAATATATGTTCAAATGCACAATAAAGTGTAAAATAAACTGTAACATATTACAATGTTTGCATTTTGGGAAAAATTATCATTGAAAATAACAGCAAATAAAAGTATAATCTTATTATCTGCGTTAAAGGAGTGGTTGATTTGAAAAATTTATCAAAAATTTTGTCAGGAATGTTAGTTTTCATACTGATTTTAACAATGTGTTCTATTGGTATGACAGCTTACGCAGCCTCTGACGATGTGCTTGGTGATTACAAATTTAATATTACCAGCACATACGAAAATGTTGACTGGGCCAACTGGAAAAAGTACAAAGCAGAGACCCACGTTCACACCGTACGAAGCGATGCTGATACGGAATTAAAGGATATGATTGAATATTATTACGGTTTCGGGTTTGATGCCATGGCTCTCACTGACCACGGTACTGTAAACTACGGCTGGACATCCGGTCAGTCCCGTATCACTATATTCGATTATCAGTTCTTTGTTCACGGCGCGATAGATGATCTGTCCAAATCACGCTATACGGAAATTACGACAGGCACCGGTGCCGTAAAAGACGGTTCCTCTCCCAGAGGATACGGAATGAGAGAAATCCCTCTCGGCATTGAGCTTAACGGTATGTCAGTAAAAAAATGCCACATAAACGGATTTTACACCGATTACGGTCATGGTGATCTCGGAACAGCCGTTACATGGCCGAGAGAGGCAGTTGAAGGCAACTTTAAAAAAGGCGGTCTTACTCATATCAACCACGTCGGTGAATGGTCTGACGCCAAAGACGACATAGGCGTTTATGACTCTGCTTTTATCAAAGACTTCGCTTCAATTTACAAAGATTACGGTATAATGAAGAAAAACAGAGACGAGAATAACCTGCGCGGCTGTCTGGGCATGGAACTCGTAAACACAGCTGACAGCCGCACTAAAAACGACCGTTATCTTTATGATGAAATTCTCAAAATTCTTGCTCCTCAGGGTATTAACGTTCTTGCCTTCTGTGAAGATGACGCGCATGAGCTTTCGGACTGCGACAGAAACGCACAGTATTTCATCATGCCCGAAAATGATATGGCAACAAACAATATCAAGCACAGCATGATGTACGGTGAATTTTACTGCTGCTCCAAGAACTCCAAAAACTCTTATGAGCTTGGCAGCGGTTTCAATGCGGTAGGCGCATATCCGTCAATCTCAAATCTTGTTGTAAACGATGAAAAGAATCAAATTATCATTGATTCAAAAGACGCAAACAAAATAAGAATAGTTGCCGACGGTGAGATTATTGACACAGTTGATATAAGCACAAGCGGCGACAGAACAGTTTTTGACCTTAATGCATACGAAAGTAAAATCAACAGTTATGTAAGAATTTATCTTACAGGCCCCGGCGGTATCCTTTATCTTCATCCGTTCCTTGTTGAAAAAGAAGCAGCCCCGGTTTCATCGGTAACATTTATAAAACCCTCAACAGACACTGCCGTCAGTGTTTTTGATTCAAACGGCACTCTTGTTGAGCCTGCAAGCACAAACAGCGTTTATACTCTTGATGCCGGCGATTACACCTACATAGCGTCAAGACCGGGATATATCACAACAGAAAAGATTCCTTTCACTGTTACTCAGTCTGATATTGACAGCGCGGCAAAGATTAAAATCAATGTTACGCTCGAAAAAGATACCAACATAGTTTATACAACATTCTATGTTCCGGAAACCATTTACCTCAGCGGCGAAAACTCAATGACTTTCCAGAATTATGTTGACAGAGAAAATGATGAAGACGGTGCTCTTAATTCATCGATCCAGAACACAGGCAACATTTTCTTCCACCGTGACGGTGCGACTGATGTAAGAATCACTTATGAGGTTGTTGAGGGAATCATGGTTAATTCCATGAATATCAACCAGACATCATCAACGTCATCAACAATCTCAACACAGATCACCGGCGGCAGTATGAGTTCAGCCCTTGTCTCAGGAGGTCATTCTCTTGTTAAATGGACCGCAACTTACAAATGCAGCGGAAAAACGCTTCAATCAAACGCTTATACATATATTTACGGACCTCTTACCGGAGGAAAATCAACCGTAGCCGCGGGCGGTCAGGCAAGAACTAAAAAGAATATAATAAGCTGGTCGCATACAACAATGCATATAACGGCGACGGTTTGGGCGGCCGGCATAAACGCTGTTT
Source organism: Acutalibacteraceae bacterium (assembly GCA_045597925.1). Taxonomy (GTDB): domain Bacteria; phylum Bacillota; class Clostridia; order Oscillospirales; family Acutalibacteraceae; genus CAG-488. The sequence continues at coordinate 4,124 of JAZLLB010000061.1, read as the reverse complement.
CCGGCGGTTCGGCAGCATATAAATTCTCGCCTTACGGCGGTTCTGCTCTTTCTGATGTTACAGATGTTGAAGACCTTGTCATGACGGGCTCCGGAATGGGTACGGCAACAGATGAATCATCAGGAGGTTCAAAGACAGTTGACCCCGTAGGCGGAACAGGTATAATTAAGGTTGATACAAGCCGATATGATAACCTTAATCAGATTCCCAATTTTAAAATCGGTCTTGATATAAATAACTGTTCCGAGGGCGAGGATACATCTCAGGTATATATTCGCCTCGGAGATACGATTATTTATTCATTGTCAGCAAAAATATCTGAAGCTTTCACCGCTCAACGTATTTTCCAGACAGACAGTCATAATTTTGATTATCCGCTTGACCCGTCAACAACATCTTTGAAAGTCAACGGATACGCAAGCTGTGGAAAATCAAGCAGAACCGACGCGGTTAACGGCACGTTTACTCTTCAGTTTGACTACGTTGACAAAAGTGTACTAAGAGACCAGTACAACAACGCTGTAAAGGTTGCGTATCAGAGTGACTGGTTTGAAACTTCTTCTGAGTATCAGACTTATTCAGAAGCTATTAAAAACGCCGGTTCTGTTCTCGGAAATCCCGCAGCATCTTTAAACGACATTTCAAGCGCGGAAGCAGCGGTTTCGAATGTACTTAAAAACGCGAAACTCAAAAAAGGCAGTCTGACAATCAATTATATTAATTCAGAAACAGACACTGCTATTGAAACAGAAACCAAGTCCTACGCTCTTTGCGACACAATACTTGAATCCGTAAAGGAAATTGACGGATACTCATACAATAGTCAGTGGAAATGTTATTCAGGCAGCACATTTATAGTCAGCGGAACGGGAACACTTTGCACTCTTCCTGCTCTTGAGGATAATTACACAATAAATATATATTATGTTCCGAATACTTACAGTGTTGAGTATATTTCATCCGATCCTTCATTTAAAGTCGAGGCAGGTAATCCGACGTTCGGCAAATCTTATACTATCCCATCATCCGTTCCCACTCTTGAAGGATATACCTTTGCAGGCTGGCTTTTAGAGGCTGACGGAAACATTTATCAGCCGAACAGCAGTTTTGTATGGAGCTTTAATGAAAATTCAACATTCACAGCAATTTGGAACGCGAAAAGCTTTGTTGCAACATATAATCTCAACGGCGGAGAAGGTCTTGACGTATTGACAGAAACCGTTGATTATATGGAAAGCTTCACAATAACAAACACTATCCCTGAAAAAGAGGGTTATGTTTTCGCAGGCTGGGAAGCAAAAACAGCAAGCGGCGAAGTTTTAGGCAGATACACCGCAGGAAGCACATTAACATGGAACAAACTTGAAAATGTTACATTCACCGCACAGTGGATTGTTCTTTCTGTTGATGTAACATTTAACACTAACGGCGGAGAAATCAGCACAGATAAGGTCACAGTTCACTTCGGCAGCAAATACGGTACACTTCCCGTTCCGACAATGGAGGGCTACAAGTTTGACGGCTGGTTCTTTGACGAAGAGCTTACCACCCCGATAACCGAAAATACAATTGTTACCTGGGGCGTAGATCACACCCTTTACGCTAAATGGTCAAAAGGTCAGTATAAATTATCTTATTATGTTGACGGTAACTTCTATACTCAGACAACATATAATTTCGGTGATACAGTCACCCCGGAACCCGCTCCTTCTGTTGATGGATATACATTCTCCGGCTGGTCTGAAATTCCGAAAACAATGCCAGGCGAGGATGTAACGGTTACAGGCTCGTTTACAGCCAATAAATATACACTTACCTATGTAATTGACGGTAAGCTGTATTCAGAAGAAAAAGTTGCTTACGGCACTGCTCTCTCCGCGCCTGTTCCTGCAAAAAAGGACGGATACACCTTCTCAGGATGGGCAAATCTTCCCGCAGCAATGCCGGCATCTGACTTAACTGTAACCGGCAGCTACAACGCTAATGAATATACGGTTTATTATTTAGTTGACGGTTCAGAATATACATCTCAGACATATCTCTACGGCGAAACGATAACACCGTACGAGATGGTACAAAAAACCGGTTATACCTTCTCAGGATGGGCAAATCTTCCCGCAGCAATGCCGGCAAACAATGTTTACGCAACAGGAACCTATGTCCCAAACAAATATAAAATTTCATATTACGTTGATGATAAACTCTATTACGAAACAGAATATGAATATAAAGCCGAAATCACTCCTTATTCCGAACCGACAAAGGAAGGACACGAATTTTCAGGCTGGAGCTATATTCCGGCAACAATGCCCGCGAGGAACTACACTGTAACCGGCAGCTTCACAGTAAACACGTATTCATACTTCTTCTTTGTTGATGATGTACTTCAGGATGATCTCACTATTAAGGCAAAATTCGGCGAAACAATCACAGCTCCCGAAATCAAAGTTCCTGAGAACTATACTTTCTCAGGCTGGTCTCCTGAGTTCCCCGCAAAGATGGGAAGTCAGTCGATGAATTTCTACGGTACAACGAGTAAAACAAGTTCAACCATCACATATTCGCTTAACGGCGGAACGGGTGTTTTGCCTTCTTCTGAAACAAAAGCGATAGGCTCAAGCATCACTCTCCCCTCAGGCGGATTCACGAAATCAGGCTATATGTTTGACGGCTGGAGCGAAATCAGCACAGCTCAGAGCGGCAGCTTCGCTTATACTGTAACCGAAAAAGACGTAACTCTTTACGCTGTATGGAAAGAAGTCAATGTTCGCCTTGACCCTGCTGAAAAATCAACAACAGTTGTTGACGATGTTCTGAATATTATCAGCGGTGTTAAAGAAAGAATTTCCTCTATTGATTTCCTTTCGGATTATGTTGACGTTATCGGTGAAAACGGAAACGTGACCTTTGAAAAAGGTCTCGGCTTCGGCACAGGCTCAAAGATTAAGCTTTATGAAAACGATTCACTTGTCAAGACATATCAGCTGGTTATCTACGGTGATGTTGACGGAGACGGCGTTGCCGACGGTCAGGACGTTCAGATTGCGTTAATGCTTAAAAACGGTATGCTTAAAAAAGCGCAGGTCGGCGAAGCAGTCTGGGAAGCTGTCGACTGCAACCATGACGGCAGAATTTCCGACGATGATGTCCAGATTATTATTGAATCAGGTATTAAGCTTCAGACAGTTGACCAGACTAAATAACTCAAAATGCAGCATAGCACTATATATTGTGCTGTGCTGCAAATTTTTTTCAATTTATTTGATTTTTTTTGAAAAAAGTATAGATTTTTTTATGTAAATGTGTTACACTGTTCAGGTATTAATGCAATGTGGAGGAAAACGCATGGGAAAGACAGTTAAAAGCCGCTCGATTATGTCGGTCACTTCATTTTTACTGGTTATTGCTTTCTGCTTAATCGCAAATAAAAGTGTACCGAAGCTTTATGAAAGCTATAGACAAAGAGAAGCAGCTCAGCAGGCTTCAATTCAGACAGCACAGGTTATAAAAAAACAACAGCAAAAAAAGACAGATGATGTTTCTGCTCCGGAAGAGCCGTCAGAAGAAGACGCACAGTCCGATGAAGATGCAAATATTTATGATATTCCCGAAGAACCGGTTTCTGAGGAAGATAGCGAAGATGAGGTCTTTGAAGAGGATTCAGAAGATGAAACTGTTGTTGAAGATACAGATACAAGTACAGATAACAGTTCCGCTAAAGCAGAAAAAACAAGCGTTTTAGAAAAAATACTTAATTTCTTTAAATCTCTGTTTAATAAAATCGGTTCTTGTAAATTACTTAAAAGACTTAAAGATTTTTTTGTAAAATTCCTTAAGCTTTTCGGTGTTACAATCTGATTAATACAACATAACAAACATTGGGGCATATTACGGCATTAAAAATCCGGGTGACTTTTTGAAGTGAACCCCAAAGTTTAGACAATAAAATATTAAGTTGATAGTGAATGAGTTCGATATTGTAGCGGGCTCATTCCTTTTAGTTTGATAGAAATTCTATCATTGTTGTAATAATGAATATAACGCTTTAACTCATCAATGAAAGCGGTAACACTTTCAAACTTTTCACCATAATACATTTCTACTTTAAGTCTGCCGAAGAAGTT
>JAZLLB010000060.1:0-6384 GCA_045597925.1 Acutalibacteraceae bacterium | reverse complement strand
AAGCATCGGCAGTTATGCGTTTTACAGCTGCACCGGTCTTACAGGCATAACAATCCCGAACGGCGTGACAAGCATCGGCAGTTATGCGTTTTATGAATGTATCAGACTCATAAATGTGATGATTGGAAACAGTGTGACAAGTATAGGCAATTATGCCTTTAGTAATTGTGCTAATATTAAATCAATCAATTTTAAAGGCGATGAAAAAATTGAAATCGGGAAAGGATTCCTTGAAGGCTGTTACAATGCGGTTATCTGCTGCAAAGAGAATTCATATATGCATTATTACGCTGACAGAAAAGGTCTCCTGTATTGCATCCTCGATGATGAAGACAATCCCGGCTTTGAAATTGAAAATGATATGCTTGTTGCTTATAAAGGCGAAGCGGAATATGTGTTTATAAGCACTGCTTCTAAAATCGGATTTGAGGCTTTCGCTGGAAATACAAATGTGAAATCCGTTGAGCTTGCAAATAATGTGACGAGAATTTACAATTCCGCTTTCAAAAACTGCACAAACCTTGAAAAAATCATTATTCCGAAAAATGTTTCTTCAATAGGAAACACCGCTTTCACAGGCTGTGATAATCTGACAATCTGGTGCTACGCAGGCTCTTACGCCGAAGCATTTGCGATTAACCACGATATACCCGTTGAGTACATAACGCTGAACCTTTCAGACCGCAGAATCGTTGCCGCCGATTCAGAAGAAATCACCCTCAATGCTTCATTCAGCACCTCTATGGTTGATTGTGACGAAATTATATGGACTTCAAGCAATCCCGAAGTTGCGACAGTTGAAAACGGTTTTGTAAATGTTATTGATTTCGGTGAAGCTGAAATCACCGCAACAACAGCAAGCGGTCTTTCAGCGGCTTGTGAAATCAAAGTAGACCTCAAGCTCGATTCAGCGGCGGATGCGGTTATCGATGATGATTCCAATATGATTTTCGGCACTGATTTAATGAACAAAAACGCCGACGGAATTAAAGATCTGTTCATAAACAGCAGAATAAGCGTTACAGCTTCTGAAAATACGGCAGGTACAGGCAGTAAGGTGACGCTTCTCAAAGCTGACGGAACAGTATACAGAGAAGTTGAAGTTGTCATCTTCGGTGATGTAAACGGTGATGGAATATATGATGGCACAGACTCAATTATCGTCAACTGTCTTGCTAACGGAATCCTTTCAAGAGAACAGGTCGGTGAAGCTGTATACATGTCGGCTGACTGCAACCACGACGGAGTGATTGACGAAAATGACGTTGCACTTCTCGAACAGGCAGGAATTATTCTCGCATCTGTTAACCAGACAAAGAGCGAAGCAGAGCTTATGGAAGACGCGGCTTATGTTGAGTACCTTAATCTGATAGACCAAAATCCGACAGAAGAAACTGTTATTGATAATACGACAGATAACAGAGCTGATAAAACAGAGATTTCAACAGAAAAATCTGATTCATCTTCAACAGATAAATCAGATGAGAAGCCTGTTAACAAAACAGTAAGTAAGAGCTTCATTCAGAGAATAATCGACTTCATATTCTGCCTTTTCAAAATGATAAAATCATTATAACGGCATATCTGTGAAGACATACTACTATCATCTTCAGAAAGTCAGGGATCGGGAGTTATCATTAATGCTTCACACCGTTTTTTAGTATAATTATCTTTTGTATATTTCTCATAAAGTATATGTGTAAGAAGCTCCGCTGAACAATAGCTTTTTGACAATTTGATAAACTATGAAAGACTCTCTTACCGCACATTTGCATACTTTTCAAAGATATATTTCGGAAATTATTGAAGAAATCTTTGAGGCATTTTATGTCTGTGCTCCTCTGCCTGCGGCAAACAGTCGTATATGGACGATAGGTTCAAGTCCTTATGAAGTAAAAAACAATAAAAAAACAGCCTCCTTGTCGAAGACTGTCAAAATATGGAAACTAACGCTAATTATAATACAAGGCACACCCCTGTAATTTTTACCCCCTCTGAAAACAGCTACACACCCCCTATAAAAAAGACAACAATATAAGATTACAAGTTTGATTTCACATTTATACCGGGGTGAATTCTGCATATAACCCAGTCATAAAAATGGCCCTCCGAGGTTTTAATCCCGGAGGGCTGTGCCGCTGTTATGCTATTTAAGGCTTTACTTTCAATATAAGCTGCCATATTAAAATTTAATCAAAAAGATTTGTGAAGAAATTTACTGCTGACCAGAAAGCAAGAACGATAGCATCTACAATTCTGAAAATCAGCGGTTAGGTTCTTGCCGGCTCAATTTCAGGTGTGGGTTGTTCGTTCTCAACAGTATCTGTTGTTTCTGTTTCAACCGTCTGGTCGATGAGGTTCAGATACTCGACATAAGCTGAATTCGTTTCAAGCAGTTCTGCTTCACTCTTTGTCTGGTCAACGCTTGCGAGAAGAACTCCTGCCTGTTCGAGAAGTGCAACGTCATTTTCATCTATAACATCATCATGGTTGCAGTCAGCCGCCATGTATACCGCTTCTTCGACCTGTGCTTCTGAAAGAAGTCCGTTTGCAAGGCAATTAACTATGATTGAATCTGTACCGTCATACATTCCGTCACCGTTTACATCTCCGAAAAGCACGAATGTATATGTGCCGTAATCGGTTTCGCTGTCATAAACGCTGACTGTCATTCCTGTCGCGACCTGTTGAGCATCGCAGAAACAATTCACTGTTTCCGCTGTTCTTATGCATTTTTCAACCCTGCTTAAAGGTGATATTCCGTAAATAAAACCATTCTCAAAATCAACAACTGTTCCGTTTTTGCCGTTTATCGGGAAACAGATATCATGTTCATCGCTGTTGAGATAAATATAAACGCTGTTTTCTCCGTTATGGTTTGTATACGGGAATTTTACGCCGTCAACAAAAACAGTCTGGTTGTAAGGATTGTCTTTTACATTCAGAAAAATCTGCTCACCGTCTGCGTTAACGGGGGTACAGCCGATTGTTCCCGCTTTAACGGACGCTGTCGGATATATTACTATACCTGACGATGTTCCGTTTTTGCCGTGACCGATGCTGCTGTTTCCGTGTTCAGCGGTAATCACTCCGCCTTTGATTGTTATGTTCGCGCATTTCGCTTCAGAACCGCTGCCGATCGCAGAACCGTTATTGCCGCCTGAAGCATAAAGATAACCGCTGCCGTCTATTGTCAGGCTTCCCTGTGTGCCGTCCTTTTCAACAGCCGCGCTGAGGCTGCCTGCACTAAGGAAGTTCTCTGTCTCCGCTTTCAGCGTAACCGTTACGTCGGAGTCGCTGTTATATGAAACCCGAAGCGGAGATAAACTGTTGAGGCCGCTTACATTGATATTTACGCCTGCAAGGATAATATGTGCGTCTGTGTTATCGGCAATACGGATGGTATCCGTTGTTGAAACTTCGGGATTTGTGTTTTTAATCTCAAGAGGACGTTCCGTATTGATTAAGAGAACTCCTTCGGAATAGCTGAAATCAGCGTCATCGTCAAGATATGTAACCGTAAAATCACCGCAGATTTCAGAGCAGCGGTCTTTCACTGCGCCGCAGTCACGGCAGACATAATCTGTTCCGTTGAATTCATAATTGTGAGCGCATTTTTCGATTATTTCGCCGTACGCTACTGTTTTGCCGCATCTGAGGCAGTATGTGTCGCCTGTATAGCCTTCCTCTGTGCAGGTGGCATCCTTGCCGTTGCGCTTTTCGGTCAGCACGGTATGCGCGCAGGTTTCAATATCATCCGCGTCGTCATATACAAAAAAGCGGTCACAGTCTGTTATTGCGGGTTTACCCGCATCACTGATGTAAAGAGAAACCGTTTTTGAGTAACCGCCAAGTTCGGGATACTTCGAAATATCAATATAGGAGTATATTTCGCACTTTTCGGCTCCGTCGTTTGCGACGCTGTTTTTGGTGTCAGCATTTATAAATCTTGTGAAGGCGTTATCGCATTTGCATTCTACACTCCAGTCACTGGTGCGGGATTTAAACGTTATTGTTGATTTCTGTGTTCCTGCGGCATTCATGTCGTCGTCAATATTAAGCAGCAGCTTGTCAACTGTTCCATTATATTCAAAACCGGCTTCCGCAAAAATCTCTCCGATGGTTTTGGTATACAGACAGGAGGAAAGCATGGTGTTGATTATCTGTGTTGTAACAAGCGATGTATTTTCAGGCTTGTTTTCATCGCACATTCCTCTGAAAAAATCCTTCTGAAAAACTCTGTTGGTAAATCCCGATGATAATGAAAAGTTTTCTCCGGAGTCAATAGACAAAGACGCAATCACACCGCCTTTGAAAGCTGTCGTGGCAATCAATGCCCTTCCGGTTGCTCTTGTGGTGGGAAGCACAGTTGAATCGAACCAGAAGTCACCGTTTCCCTTCCAGAAATGAAGATAATTATCAGGAATATCAACAGAACTTTCAATATACAGCTGAAGTATTCTCGATGCTTCATTGGGAATTGTTGTAGTAAGCATCCCTTCAAGAGAATCGCCGTACCACAGGTTGTTTGCGTTGGCAGGGTCTGCGTTATGTTCATCAATACGGGCAAGACGGGCTTCAATGGAGAGAATATCCATAAAAGTAATCAAAAAGTAGTTTGTAATAACCTCTTCGTTGAATTTGTTTATCTGATCCTGCGCGCTGTTTTCCCAGCAGTAGACATTTCTCATCAGCTCACGGTAAATGCCGAAAATATTTCTTGATACATTCATTCCGTTTACCACAACATTGTTTCCCTTGGTAATATAACCGTAATATGCGCTTCGTATCGTATCAATACCTGCAGCGGCATTTTCAAAGTCAGTTATTCCGAGTCCTTTGGTCAGAGCAACAAGCTGCTTTTCGGCAAGCACTTCGCTGCTGTCTGCCTCAAGAGAAGTAAGCGTATGGTATTGCTCATTAATATATATTGTGCCGTTTAAAAACTCAGTGAAGCTATTAAGAATATCATTAAACTGGTCAATGACAACGATATTCTGAATTGAAGAAATCATTTCCTGTATTGTATCCAGCTTGAGGGAAATCGAATCCAGCTTTTTTGACATTTCATCAAGCTTCTGATTGATTTCCTCAAGCTGAGCATTCGGTATGGTTGATGCAGGGAAAAGACTGTTAAGAAGTCTGTTCACACCGAAGCCTAAGGTTGAGCTGAACAGGCAGTTTCCGACTTTTGAAAGGAACCAACTTGCAACAGAAGCTACCGCCGCACCTGCCTGAATGTTATTTACAGTCAATTCTTCTGTGTGCATTTCATTCGCTGACGCTGAAACAGGTATTACCGAAAAAACCAGAATCACACAAAGCGTAAATGCAATTATTTTTTTCAATAAGATTTTCATAATTATTCTCCTAAAAAGAATTTTCACGTATACTTATACGAACGAAATACATAAATGGCTACTGATATTTTTATTATACAATGATATTTGATAATATGCCAGGGGGTGTGTAAATAAAATCAAGTAAAATAAAAAAACGGTAACTCTTATCAATTAAAAATCACGGGATACGCAAATGTAATTGTTTGTGTTGTCTCGCATGGAAAACGACCAATATCCTCTGTAGCAGTCATAGTAATACGCATTACGAGAATTGTTCGCCGTTGATGACCAGACACCACATGTATCATTCGCAACAAAACCGGCTGACTTGTAAGCGTTCCATATATCCGTTAAAGAGACACCTTCGTATGTTGGTTCTGCTTGTGTTTCAGATGTCATGCAAACCACTTGTTCGACCGACTGATTGCCGTCAACAAGATAGTTTTTAATAAACACTTGCTTTACTTGGCTTGCGGTGTATGGATAAGAAGCGTCGATATTATCAACGAAAACATGATCCCAGCTTTCAGCTACGGAACGCAGTGTATGGATGATAACATCTACGGGAACCGTTGCATAGGCGATGTTGGCGTTCATAGATGTGTATGTTGTCATACCGTCCGCACTGTAAAAGGTTACACCATCGGGAACATGGTCGAATACAGGATAATAGTCATAACCGTCAATATTTTTGAAATAAATATTTCTCGTAGCTTCAGTTACATTTACCTCAAATGAAGCGTTTTTTGTATCACCGTTTTCTGTATATGAAACCGTAACGGTTACTGTTCCCACTTCATTAAATGTATCGGGCGAACAGACTGCAAGGCTTGTAACATCCTTGCTTGTACTGTCAGAATAGTAAGCGGTAACGGTCATACCTGTTGTGTCAAGAGTGTCTTCGACCGTGTATTCGATTTTTGCGGGAGGCTGAACGGAAATTGAATCAATTTGCGGTTCTGCTTCACTCTTTGTCTGGTCAACGCTTGCGAGAAGAACTCCTGCCTGTTCGAGAAGTGCAACGTCATTTTCATCTATAACA
>JAZLLB010000059.1:0-15589 GCA_045597925.1 Acutalibacteraceae bacterium | reverse complement strand
GATGAAAACGGACTTGCTCTTGACGACGGGGCGTGCCTTATATTTGACGGTGATGAAATCAGATACGTCTGCGGCAATGAAGACGGAGATGTTCACCTTTTCAGAAAAGATAACGGTCATATCCCCGAAAATATTACCGCTGACCCCGAAATTCTTAAAGCGCTGATGTGAAAACGGCGGTTCTTTGAAGTCCGGAGAACAGCATAAAAACAAATCGGCGGCAGGAATTTAAGGCTTAAGGCAGTACCGCGTAATTCACGGAGAGTGCCTTGTCTTAATATATTTCCGTCAGAAGTTGTAAAAATGATAAAGTTGTGATATAATGTAACATAGGCGATGCTGTGCGTTCAGAAGCTTACGTCTGTAAAATTTTATCAGGGAGCAGCAGATTATGTTACCTAACAGAGTTTATGCCGAAATCAATCTTGACGCGATGAAGTCGAATATAGAGAAAATAATAAATAAAGTGAAGCCCGCAAAGGTTATGGCGGTTATAAAGGCCGACGCTTATGGTCACGGTGCTTTACGTACCGTTGACGAGCTGAGCGAAATGGGTGTTTACGCTTTCGGTGTCGCGACTGCCGAGGAGGCGATCACTCTGCGCCGTGAAGGCGTTACGGAGCCTGTACTTATTCTCGGATATGTATTTGAAGACAGCTTTGATGAGCTTATCATCAACAATATTGACCTTACGCTTTTTGATCTGGAAACCGCGCTTCTTCTTCAGAAGCACGCGGAAAGGCTGAGAAGAACGGTTCTTGTACACATAAAGGTTGATACGGGCATGGGAAGACTGGGGCTTCAGCCCACCGATGAAAGCGTTGAGATAATCAGGCGGATTAACGCTCTGCCCAATATAAAAATCGACGGTATGTTTACTCATTTCGCCTGCGCGGATTCAGCCGATAAATCCTCGGTTAACAGGCAGATTGAGATTTTTACTGAGTTTGTAAATTCCGTAAAGGCTCAGGGCGTTGAAATCCCTCTTGTTCACTGCTGTAATTCGGCGGGGATTATTGAACTTAAGCAGCCTCTTTTTGATATGGTGCGCTGCGGAATTATCGCCTACGGGCTGTATCCGTCTGACGAGGTTGACCGTGAAAGCATAAAGCTCACGCCTGTCATGAGCATAAAGAGTCATATTTCTTTTGTTAAAAAGGTCAGTGCGGGTTTTACGGTCAGCTACGGCTCGACATTTGTTTCGGAAAAAGAAATGGAGATTGCGACGATTCCCGTGGGCTACGCTGACGGATACCCGAGAATGCTTTCAAATAAGGGAAGAGTTATCGTCAACGGAGGATACGCGCCGATAATCGGCAGAGTGTGCATGGATCAGTTTATGGTCGACGTAACGGGAATGAACGTCAGCCGCGGGGATACGGTTATCCTTATGGGGTCTGACGGTGAAAATACCGTTTCAGCCGAGGAAATCGGCGAGATATCGGGCAGGTTCAATTATGAGCTTATATGCGATATCAATAAGCGTGTGCCGAGAGTATATACTCAGGGCGGAAATGTTGTTTCCGTAATTGAGGCGTATGTATAAATAAGTCTCTTTACAATTTTTCGGCCCTCGTTCGCGTACAGCTTCGTTACGGGTGCCTTAACAGTAAATAATGAAATGACTGCCGTTCGTGTGCGAACAGCAGCCTTTTTTATCGTATTTACGCCATTGTATCGAGCATTTTTTCGCTGACCTCGTATTCTGTCGGCTGGCCTTTTGAATACGCAGAAAATTCCTTATACATATATTCACCCATGCGCTGAATCTCATTGCCAGCGGAGCCTGCCATGTGAGGAGTGAGAAAAACATTTTTCATTGTGTAAAGCTCACTGCCCTTTTCAGGCGGCTCGGGATATGTGACGTCAAGCACGGCGCAGCGGTCGGGGTATTCCTTCAGAGCCGCAATCATATCCGCTTCGACAACCTGCTGACCTCTGCCTGTGTTTATGAAGATGCCGTTCGGCTCCATTTTGTCAAAACATTCTTTATCAATTATGCCGGCGGTCTGCGGATTGTTCGCCAGATGATTTGAAATCACATGGCATTTTGAGAAAAGCTCGGGAATACCGGAAACCCTTTCAACGCCGAGCTTCGCGGCTTTTTCGTCTGTCATAAACCTGTCGAAAACCTTGATATTCAGCCTGTGTTTTTTTAGATTCTCAATGACCATTGTGCCTATCATTCCCGCGCCGATTATGCCTACATCAGTGTTGAAATTTCCGGGATGAGGAGTACCGCGGTCATGCTCTTTCCAGTTTTCGCCTCCGTTGTGAAGTGTCTGAAAAAATCCCTTGTTTGCGAGAATTATTTCGGAAGCCGTAACCTCGGCGACGGGGACGGCGTTTGCTCCCCACGCGGAGAAAATTTTAACGCCGCGCTTCATATAAGGCTTTGCGAAATACCGCACAGTGCCTGCCGCGTAAAAAACAGCCTTCAGCTTCGGGAAGATTTCCGCGATTTCCTCTTCGCTCAGCCGAGCCATTCCCCATGTGGAAAAAATATATTCAGCGTCACGGAGTGCGGAAAAATCCGCGCCCTTTTTTCTGAGTGTTTCCTCACTGTAAAAAACAGGCGGAATGTCAAGCTCATCAGAGAGCTTTTGCCTTATTTCATCGGAATAAGCGTTCAGAATATTCCGTTCTGTGCCGATAAAAACCGCTTTTGATTCAAACATGCTCATTACCTCGAAGAAATTATTGACTGTATTGTAGTTGAAATTTTTATGAATTACAACAGCTGTATCGAATTTTGTTGATTTTTTGAAAAATAAAATGTATTATGTTACAGAGGCTCTGAGGCGGCAGCCATGAAAAGTCTGCCGGCAGTGACATTCAGAAGCTGATAAATGTGACAACGAAATCTGCCGAAGGGAGATTGAATTATGAAAAGAAAATTAAGAATAGGCGTTATGGGAGCGAGACGCGGCGAAACGATGATGAGAGTGCTGCAGAAGCATCCCGATGCCGAGCTCGCGGCAATCTGCGATAATTTTGAGCCCGCGCTGAAAAGAGCGCATAATTTTTGCAGGGAATTCGGACTTGACATCGCGATTTTCACTGACTTTGACGAATTTATAAAATATGACCTTGACGCTGTTGTGCTTGCGAATTTCGCCAACGAACACGCTCCGTTCGCGGTTAAGGCGATGAGAGCGGGAAAGCACGTTATGAGCGAGGTTCTTCCGTGCCAGAATCCCGCTGAAGCTGTCGCGCTTATTGAAGCGACGGAGGAAACCGGAATGGTTTACACCTACGCCGAAAATTACTGCTACATGAGCGACACGTTTGAGATGTGGCGCAGATTTAAAAAAGGCGATATCGGTCAGCTTCATTTCGCGCAGTGCGATTACATTCATGACTGCTCCGCCGACTGGCTCGCGCTGACATACGGCGATACGGAACACTGGCGCAATAAAATGCCGCCGACGTTTTACTGCACACATTCTCTGGGGCCTGTGCTGATGATGGCGGATTCACGCCCTGTTCAGGTTACCGGCTTTGAAACGCCGCCTATGGAGCCTTTCAGAAAGGTCGGCAGCGCTACGGGACACACCAACGGCATTGAAATGATTCTTCTCGAAAACGGGGCTGTGGTTGAAAGTATTCACGGAGGACTGAAAAGGCCGAAAAATAATTATTACAGCCTTTACGGCAGTCTCGGATATCTGGGCAATCTCGAGAACGACGACGTTATGTGCTACTTTGAGGACGGCACACTTGAAACAGCGGGGGACAGAGGCACAAAAGAAATCTACACCCCCGAACCGTTTGTTTCCGTGGAGCTCCGCAGAAGCACGGGAATGGAAAGCCACGGCGGCAGTGATTTTTACGCAACACATTTCTTTATTCAGAAAATTCTCGGCAGACCCGACGGCGAATGGGCGATTGATGTCTATAAGGCGGTTGAAATGGGAATGTGCGGACTGCTTGCCCACAGAAGCATACTTAACGGAAGCCAGCCGATGAAAATGCCCGATTTCAGAAAGAAAGAGGACAGGGATTTATTCAGAAACGATGTTGCCTGCACCGATAAAAAGACCGCAGGGGACAGCGTTCTGCCTGTTTCATCATATCCCGCTTATGTATATTCCGATGAGGAAAAGGCGGAGCTTGAAAGAATGTGGAAAGCACTTCCCGAGGATAATTAAGGGAGGCGGATTATGAAAGCGGTATTAAGTTATATAATTTCAGTTTTTCTTACAATCGAAACAATTTTTTCACTGGTGCCGAATCTTTTCGGGAAAGTAACAACATACGCACCGGAGGAGAGCGGAATAATTCTTAACTGCGCCGTTGTTTCGGACACTCACGCCGACAGGAATATTTTCCGTGACAGAACTGACAGACTTCGCAGAGCCTACGCGGGCATTAATGAAAGCGGTGAGAAAATCAACGTGCTTCTCAACATCGGCGACATAACCAACAGCGGAACACGCCAGGATTACCGCACGCAGAAAAGGCTTGAAAAGGTTTATCTCAAAGCGGAAAATTACGTGCCGTGTCTGGGTAATCACGATTCGTGGAACGAAAGCGCCGACCCCGATTATGAGGAGGCGAAAAAGCTGTTTCTCGATTATCTGAAAACAAAAGGAATTGTCAGTGAAAAGGTGTACTATTCAACGGTTATTGACGGATATCATTTTATCTGCCTCGGAACGGAAAGCCTTGACCTGCACGAAGCTCTGCCAGTATATTCCGACGAGCAGATGCAGTGGTTTGACAGTGAGCTGCAAGAAGCAGTAAAGAGCGGCCTGCCTGTGTTTGTACTGAGTCACAAACCTGTTTCTGGTCATAACGGAATAGAAAACTCGGAGGGACTACCGGGAACAGTTGATGAAATCATGCAGAAGTACGCTTCGGCGGAAAACCCCGTTGTGTTTTTCAGCGGTCATTGCCACAGTTTCTCTTCTGATATTTTTGACAGCGAAAACAATGTTTATTATGTCAATATGCCCAGCACGGAATATAATGACGAAACTGAGAATGAATGTAACGACAACGGCGGTATGGGTCTTGCGATGGAGGTTTATGAAAAGAAAATAATCCTGAAGGCGCGTAATTTCATAACTGATAAATGGATAGACGGATACAGATTTGAGATTGATTTCTGATAAAAACATTGCATTATTCTGTATAATGCTGTATAATAAACAAAACTGATGATAGGAGATTTGTTATGGCTGAAAGAAAAATCAAAAGAGCCGACGGAACACCTGTTCCCACGTCAGATGTGCCCTCGGGTAAAAAGATTAAAAAAGCCGGCAGCGAGGCCGCCGCGGTTAAACCGGCTGAGGCTGTTAAAAAATCGGGAAATGCGGCAGGTCTTCGAATAGGTGCCGCGGTTCTCTGGGTTGCCGCGATTGCGTTTGAGGTTGTAGCCGTTCTTATTCTTTTCGGCAAGATTGTAATGCTTACGGCAATTCCCACGCTCGCGCAGATTATTGCCGCTCTCGTTCTCGACCTCGTCTGCGTTTCGGTCGGTTCTACTCTCTGGAAAAAGGCAAACCGCATTGACCCCGCTTCTGAAAAGAACAAGGCTAAATTCTGGCTCTGGAATAACATGGGGCTTATCGTAACAGCTTTCGCCTTTATACCCTTTGTTGTTCTCGCACTCACAAATAAGAACGCGGATAAAAAAACAAAAACAATCGCCGCGGTTGTAGCGGTTATCGCTCTTCTCATCGGCGGACTTGTGAGCTATGACTGGAATCCTGTTTCGCAGGAGGGTAAGGATGCCGCAGTGGAAACTCTCGCGGATACAGAAGTTTACTGGTCGCCGTTCGGAACTGTTTATCACACAAGTAAGGACTGCAGCCATCTCAATCACAGCTCAGAGCTTACGGTGGGTACTGTTGAGCAGGCTATCGCGGCAAACAAAACACGTCTTTGCAAGGACTGCGCTAAAAGAGATAATATTAAGATTGACGAAAACGGAGCAATCAGCAGAAGCGCTGATAACGATGATAAAGTTAAACTTCCCGTTGAAGAGTCTCCCGGAGCAGCGGGAGACATTGATCCGGAACATCCAAATCTGCAGGAACCTCCCAATTTGCCGAAACCTTCCGCTCCACCTGAACCTTCCGCTCCGCCTGAACCTTCCGCCCCGCCGGAGCCTCCTGTTATAGAGGTTCCCGCCGCGGCTGATGAATTTGAGATTGATACAGCGGCGTAAATATAACACGATAATGAAGAGCTGTCATAGAGACGGCTCTTTTTTGTTTTGAAATATGCGGTATATATTCAAAAATATGCATCAAATGAAATAATTTTGAATATTTATACTTTCATCTTGCAAATTATGCATATACATGATATGATGTATACAATAAAAAACAGGCGGCGAATATTATGTCAATTATTTACAGTACGGTTTCAAACGGGAAATATACGGTTTCATGCATGGGCAAAATGATTTATGTTTATGAAAAAGCAGGCAGAGAGCTGGCGAGATTCAGCTGTGACGGAGCGGAATTCGCGGCTGTTTCATCTGACGGCGACACCTTTGCCGTAAAGGCTAAAGACGGCGGAGTTGCTCTTTACTCATTCAGTCAGCTCAGGCGAACCGCTGTTCTCAGGCAGTCAGGCGCGGAAGAGTGCGCAGAAAACGGGATGAGCTTTTCTCCTGACGGCAAAAAATTATATAACGCCGAAAAAAACGCGATATGTGTTTATGATGTTTGCGGCGGCGAATGTGAAAGCTTCACCTTTGAAAACGCTGTTATCAGTCATGTTGAATGTGCGGATGATGTTTTTGTCCTCGGTAAAGAGACTGAAAAAGGATTCGTTTCAAAGCTTGCTGACGGCGGCCTTTCTGATATAAAATATCTTTCAGATAAAGAATATGATTATTATTTCAATTATAAATGTGCTGAAAATAAAGGATTTTCCTCGGCGGCGGTGGAGCGTTATCTGCCAGATGTGAGTAAAATTGAGTATATTAAAACATCGCTTCGCGAGCTGTGGAACAAAAAAGAGGGATGAAAATGGGAAATATAATAAAATTTACGGGTAAAGAGACGCAGTACGGTTCACTTACGGGAATTGTAACTCTGCCTTCGGATTATCAAAATGGCGAGAAGCTGCCGATGATTGTTTTTCTTCACGGAATAGGGGAGAGAGGCGCGAGTACGCCCGAAACTGTCGATAAGGTATGCGCTCACGGTGTCCCGAAATATTTCTCGGAAAATCCCGATTACAAGGGTCTGCGGGTTATTACCGCTTCTCCGCAGTGTCCCGACGGATATGTCTGGGATCACATTGTTATGATTCTTATGGACTGGATTAAGGAGGTTGCCGAAAAGTACGGTGCCGATGAAAATAAAATCAGCATAACCGGTCTTTCGATGGGCGGCTTCGGCACATGGGATATGGTCGGCACCTATCCCGGGTATTTCTGTTGTGCCGCTCCCGTATGCGGAGGCGGCGGGGTATGGCTTGCCGGCGACAGATTCAAAGGCAAAAAAATCAGAGTTTATCATTCGACTGATGATGACGCTGTACCCTATATTTATTCTGTAATTATGACGCAGAAGGCGAGAAAAAGCGGCGTTATTGTAGATTTCACCACATATACGGATAAAGGCCACGGCTGCTGGGATACCGCTTACGGCGAAACGGATTTGATTGAGTGGCTTGCCTGCGGAGGAAAAGATTGCCCTAAGCTGTAGTATTTACATATTATTAATAGTGTTTTCATACATTACGCAGATGTTTGTTATATAATCATCACTATCATATTGAAAGGATTGAAATTATGAGCAGTGTGATTAAAAGAACAGCTGCGTTTTTTTCTGCCGCCGTATTGATTGCGGGGATGGCAGGGTGCAGCAAAAAAGAAGCTCCCAAGACGGAGGAAATCAAATATAAGGATGCGAAGATAATCGAGCTGAATAAAAGTTCGGCGAAGCTGGGCGGTAAGGAAATTGAAAGCTTTGATTATATGTGGCACTGTGACCCGTCAAAGAGCCATGATGATGTGGAAGATGCGCCTGCCGAATATTACACAGGTACAAAGCCGCAGACTGACGCCGCGGCGTATATTGACAGCGAGCTTTATTATTATCCCGAGCTGCCGCAGGACGGCTTTAAAAAGGTGAGATATGACGGGGAATACGAGTGGGCATATTATTACAATGACGGCGAGCATGATGATTTTATTTTCGCTACACTTCCCGTTCTCGGCACGCAGTTCCCGAGTGAAATGATGCATTCGCCCGAAGAAGCGGCGGAAAACAAGGTGCTTCATATTACGAAGGCAGGAACATACGTTTTAAGGGGCATTTGGAACGGTCAGATAAATATTGACCTCGGCGGCGAAGATGATGCATTTTCAGATGAAAACGCAAAGGTTACGCTGATTTTGAGCGGTGCCGATATAAATTGTACCGCCGCACCCGGAATAATTTTTACTGACGCATATGAATGTGACAACAAGTGGGAAGATGCCGATGAGCATACGGCAGATGCGGATTTATCAGATGCGGGCGTGAATGTTATTGTCGCAGACGGAACGGAAAACAGTGTTTCAGGCTGTAACGTGTTCAGAATGCTCAAAACAAAATATAAAGATGAAGACTCAAAAGATGAAATTAAGCTTCAGAAAAAGATGAGAAAAACCGATGGGGCTTTTTATTCGTGCATGAGTATGACGATTAACGGAGAAGATGAAAATACGGGTAAGCTCAAGGTTACAAGCGGCTTTGAGGGGATTGACAGCGAACTTCATCTGGCGTTTAACGGCGGCAATATAACTGTTGATTCTCAGGACGACGGAATAAACGTAAACGAAGATAATGTTTCTGTTGTGTTCTTCAACGGCGGAAACGTAACGCTTAATCCGGCGCAGGGCGCGGAGGGTGACGGCGTTGACTCAAACGGATTTGTTGTAATAAACGGCGGCACGCTTTCCGTAAACGGGGTAACCGCTCCCGACAGTGCGATTGATTCGGAAGACGGCATACATTACAACGCGGGAAAGGTTATAATTGACGGCAAAGAGCAGAGCTACACCGCAGGTTCGGTATTTAACGAAACAGGCAGAACAGGCGGAGAAATGTCGCAAGGCGGATTTATGCCCGGGAGTGAGGATTTTGATATAAAAGAATTCAAGGAAAAGGTTGCCGCTCTTGACGATGAGGCGACATTTGAAGATGTTATGAAAATTCTCGGAGCGGGCGGATTCGAAAAGCCTGACGGTGAACCGCCTGAAAAGCCTGACGGTGAAAATCAGCAGGGAATGCCGAACGTACAGCCTCCGCAGATGCCGGATGGTGAAAATCCCCCTGAAGAACCTGACGGGAATCAAAAGCAATAAATGAAAGCGCGAAATGCCTTTGACGGTGTTCCGCGCTTTTTAATGCAGATTTATTATATTGGGTTTCAGGGCTGTGAGTTAATGCTTATGATAAGGCATTTTTATTTACTGAACAGTGCATGATGTTAAGCCCTAAGAGTTTGTCATAATTCAGAATATGAAAAAGGCTGCCGTCTTTTCTCGGATAAACCGTTATATCTTCCGATTCGTTATCGTAATTTGTCATTGTAAGAGTGAAAAGCGGTGAAACCTCACCCGTCTGCACGTCAACGCATAAAACGCTTTCCTCAGTGCTGTGGCTGTTGTCTTTTGAAAGATAAAGTCTGCCGTTATAAAATTCACCGCCTTGAATCCTTGAAATATTCTCTGAAAGAATCACTTCTCCGGCGGGAGACATGTCTGAAAGGCTGAATTTAAGGAGCCTGTTGCTTTCTCCCCACCTTGAGCAGTATAAAAATCCGTTTTCACCGTCAACGGCAACCCACGGAATACCGTCGTCAAGATAGTCACAGCTTACGTTATATACTTTTATGAGCGAAAGGTCGTCTGCACTGAATACATAAACAAAGTTGATGCTGTAATCCTTTCCCTCAACGGCGGCATAAATTTTGCCGTTATAACAGCTGATTCCGCCGATATGACCGCTGCCGTAGTGTTTTTTGTTAAAAGAAGGTATCGGTGAACGATTTATTTTTACTTTTTTGAAGCCGTCGGCTGTCCATTTTGCAATAAACTGAAGTCCGATACCGCTTTTATTGTGAAAAAGCGAGCCTGAGGTATAGTAATAGTTTTCGTCTGCCGTGATTCCCTGACCGGCATAGAGCGCGGTGATTCCGAAAAGGGAATTCTTGCCGGTGATTTCTGCTGGTTCGCTTACTGACGGTGCTGATAATCCGAAAAGATAGGAGAATATAATTGACAGTGCTGTAAAAAAAGATACAATTTTTTTCATAACGCAAGCCTCCGTTCAGAAGTATGAAAAAATTATATCACAGCCGTCCGGTTTTATCAATAAATATCCTGAATGTAACATAAAAAGTACAAAAAATTCTGCTATTTTTTAATTTTATGTAGTAATCCTAATTTATATAGTGTATTATTAATAGGGATTTTCTATTATTATACGTGATTTTAAAATTTGGTGATATTATGAGAATTTTAACTGTCGGCGAGCTTCTTGTTGACCTTACGCAAACAGGAACAGACAAAAACGGAATACCGCAGTATTCGGCTAACCCCGGCGGCGCACCGGCAAACGCGGCGGTGGCGGCTTCTCTTATGGGTGCGGAAACAGCCTTTATCGGCAAGGTCGGCGATGATTCATTCGGCAGGATGCTTGCTGATACGCTTAAATCGAAAAATGTCGATATAAGCGGGATTATCTATGATAAATTCAACCCGACCACACTTGCGGTTGTAAGTGTTGACCCCGGCGGAGAACGCAATTTTTCTTTCTATCGCGGCGGCAGTGCTGATGTGAAGCTTTCACCCGATGAGATTAATACGAAATTTTTAGATGAATGTGACATACTGCATTTCGGCTCAGTGTCTCTTACAGACGAACCGTCTGCTTCAGCGGTGAAATACGCGGTGAAATACGCGAAACAGGCTGGCAAAATCATATCTTACGACCCTAATTACAGACCGCTTCTATGGAACGATGAAGCTCGTGCAATGGCTGAAATGCGTGCTTTATTGAAATTTGTCGATATAATAAAAGCGTCTGATGAGGAAGCGCTTATGCTGACGGGTGAAAATGATATTGAGTCCGCCGCAAGAAACCTTCATAAAGAGGGCATAGGCATTGTGCTTGTTACTCTCGGCGAAAAGGGCGCGTATTATCTTACGGATTACGCTCAGGGGTACGTTCCCGCTTTCACGGGAAAAACGGCTGACACAAACGGCGCGGGCGATACCTTCCTCGGTACATTCCTGACGTTTGCCGGAAATTATGATTCTCTTTTGAAAAACGAGAACGGAATTCTGCTGAAGGCGGTTGAGTTTTCATGTGCCGCGGCGGGTCTTTCCACAGGAAAAAGCGGAGCTATTCCGTCTATGCCGTCAAAAGAGGAAACGGAGAGCTTTATTGCTCATTATCGTAAATAACCAGACTGCTGCCGTTATACAGCGCGAGCAGAACGTCTTCGGGTTTTCCGGCGTTCTGCTTTTTTAATTCCGACTCAAGCCAGCCGAGGCTTTTGTTTCGCAGAATAAGGTTCTTTTCAATTACTCTGCCATCGATTATCATGGGAGTGAATACGGTTTCTCTCACAGGCGTGATGTTTATATCCGACGGTGTAACAGGACGTTCCCCGGATTTCGGCAGAAAACTCAGAGAACCGTTAGCTTCGAGAATTACCGTCTGAATTTTGCTTAAATCGTAATATCCGTTAATGCGCGCCTGCATTAAAAGCTCGTTGAGGTCTATTTTCGCTTTTTTCATGGATTTTCTGTAAATTTTATCCTTATCCATAATTACGGTTGACGTTCCGCTGAAAAAACGTCTGCCTTTTATTGACTTGTCGCATATTACCGAAATGCAGACTGCCGCAAGAGCGTATATCAGCATCGCGATTGCCGGCGCGGCGGTATTTTTGAATCCGCCGATTGCCATTTCTGCGGCAATGGAGCCGATTGTTATGCCGTTTATATAGTCAAAAAAGCTCAGCTGGGAAATCTGACGTTTTCCCATCATTTTCGCGAGTATAAAAAGCTCCGCAATTGATAATAATGATGAAAGAACAGTTTTTAATACATTCATTTTATTCACCTTCAGACCATTGATACAAATAGTTTTGCCGAAAAAAGCTCAGGTATCAGGTATTGTTTGCCCATGTTTTAAATTAATTAAAAAAATTTTAAAAATACTCTTTATTTTTTCATTAGATAGTGGTATAATCTGTAAGGTTAATCAACATATAGTAGTATATTCACTGTTTTAATGACAATTTCTTTCATTTACATATAAATTTTTACATTTTGGGAGTGGCCCGGGTTATGGAAAAAATATTCATAAACGGTGGTAATCCGCTTAAGGGCGAGGTTACCGTCAGCGGCGCGAAGAATGCGGTTCTCGCAATTCTCCCTGCAACTATACTGGCGCAGGACGTATGCGTTATCGAGAATGTTCCGAAAATCAGCGATGTAAGACTGATGCTGTGCATTCTTGAGGAATTAGGTGCAAGGGTTAAAAATATAGACGAAACAACAATTGAAATAGATACAAGCTCAGTTAATTCATATATTGTAACAGAAGAAATGGCAAGCCGCATGAGAGCGTCATATTATCTTATCGGCACGCTTATATCACGCTTCGGCAGAGCAAAAGTAGCCATGCCCGGTGGCTGTAATTTCGGCGTTCGCCCGATTGACCAGCATATAAAGGGCTTTGAGGCTCTCGGCGCGGAGGTTTCTCTTGTGCAGAACGCTATGATTGATGCCGATGTTTATGATGAATCAGGCAATTCACGTCTTTCCGGCGGATACGTTTACCTCGATGTTGTATCAGTCGGCGCGACTATCAATATCATGCTCGCGGCGGTCAAGGCAAAGGGCGTTACCATTATTGAGCACGCGGCAAAGGAGCCTCATATTGTTGACCTTGCCAACTTCCTCAACTCAATGGGAGCGAACATTATCGGAGCGGGTACGGATACTATTAAAATCAGAGGCGTTGATATGCTTCACGGGTGCAGCTACGCGATAATTCCCGACCAGATTGAGGCAGGTACGTTCATGGTTGCCGCGGCGGCGACAAAGGGCGAGGTGCTTATCAAAAATGTTACCCCGAAGCATCTTGAGTCAATCACCGCGAAGCTTATTCAGTGCGGTGCCGAGGTTGAGGAATATGATGATTCAATTCTTGTTAAGGCGGAGGAAAGAGCAAAACGCTGCAATGTAAAAACGCTTCCTCATCCCGGATTCCCGACGGATATGCAGCCGCAGATAACTACTCTTTTAGCTGTGGCGGACGGTACAAGCATTGTTTCAGAGGGAATATGGGACAACCGTTTTCAGTATGTTGAGCAGCTTTTGAGAATGGGCGCAAATATAACCGTAAACGGAAAAGTAGCGACTGTTGAGGGCGTTGAGCGTCTTAAGGCGGCTTCTGTCAGAGCAGATGATTTGCGCGCGGGCGCGGCTATGCTTATCGCGGGGCTTGTTGCGGAAGGAACAACCTCCATAGAAAATATTGTGTTTATTGACCGCGGTTATGATGATGTTGTGGGCAAGCTCAAAAGTCTGGGTGCGGATATCTGGCGTGTTGACGATGAGGGCAAGCCCGCGGTGATAAAATCAGAAACCGCCTGAGAAGTGAAAGGAACGTGTAGTTAAATGGCAAGATTCAGTTCGCTGTTTTCTTCAAGCAGCGGAAACTGCACATTTATCGGCTCGGGAACAGGCGGAATATTAATTGATGCCGGTGTCAGTGCGAAGAGGATACTGGCGGCGTTGGATTGCATTGATGTCGATATTGCCGACATCGGTGCAATTTTTGTTACTCATGAACATTCCGACCACATTCAGGGGCTGCGTGCGCTGGCTTCAAAATTCAATATAAACGTATATACATCAGACGGAACAATGACATCCCTTGAGCAGGCGGGCAGACTGTGCGATAAATACAGCTGCTCCGTTATTCCCGAAAGCGGAGTTGAATGCAGGGGGATGTTTGTGCGGCCGTTCAGAACATCGCACGACTGCGCCGAAAGTCTCGGCTTCACGGTTGAAACTCCCGATGACAGAAAAATTTCGGTTCTGACAGATACCGGCTACGTTTCAGATGACATGTACCGCGCCGTATCGGGCAGCGACCTTATCCTCGCCGAGTCAAATCACGATGTGGGAATGCTCAGAAACGGACCGTATACATACCCGCTTAAAAGAAGAATTCTTTCAGACGTGGGGCATCTTTCAAATACAGCCTGCTCCGAGCTTGTGACGAAGCTTGTGCAGGAGGGTACGACGAGAATCGTTCTCGGCCATCTGAGTAAAGAAAACAATATGCCCGAGCTTGCGTTTCAGACCTCGAAGGCGGCTCTTTCACAGGCTGGAGCGCAGGAAAACACTGACTATATGATGTATGTCGCTGGTCAGGGCGATATGAGAACGGTGGTGCTGTGATGTTTTCTGTTACGGTTATATGCGAGGGCAGACTGAAAGAGAAATATCTGCGTGACGCGTGCGATGAATATTCAAAGCGTCTGAGCGCGTTTTGCAGGCTGAATATCCACGAGCTTACGCCGAAAAGACTGTCTGATAATCCGTCGCGGGGTGAAATTGAAAACGCTTTAATCGCGGAGGGCAAAGAGATTCTTTCAAAGATTCCGTCCGGCGCAAAGGTTTACGCCATGTGTGTTGAGGGCAGACAGATGCCGTCTGAAAAGCTGGCGCATGAGCTTGAGAAATGTGCTGCCAGCGGATTCAGCAACGCGGTGTTTATAATCGGAGGTTCGTTCGGTCTTTCAGATGAAGTGAAAAACAGAGCGGATTTCAGGCTTTCCATGTCGCAGATGACTTTCCCTCACCAGCTGGCAAGGATTATGCTTCTTGAGCAGATTTACCGTGCGTTCAGTATCCAGAACGGCGGAAAGTATCATAAATAAAATTTGAATACGGCAGCTGTCCGCGAATACGGGCTGAGGGGTAAAGAAGACCGACCGCTCAGTCCGCATTTATATTTTAAGGTCCGGCACAAAAATTTTTTTCGCAAAACCCCGGAAATTGCAATTTTTTGCTTCAAAAAAACCGTTTTTTCAGCTATAAGTGAAAGGCTTTTTTGAAATTTTATGAGTAATACGGAGAGCATAGGAAAACAGGAAAAACATCAAAAAAGGGCAAACGGATTCAGCACCGAAGCCGTTGAAAATCAAGGACTTTTTCAGTGTCCGGAAGATTTTGGGGCAAACAAAGGGCAAACAAAAGGCAAACGGGCGGCAAACAAAGGGCAACAATATAAGAATAATAAGAATAAAAAGAAATATAAGAATTCTTCTTATGAGGAACAGCACGTGTTTGTGATATGAAAATTAATTGAGTTATTGAACATTTTTCTTGAAAATAAAAATTAACTGTGCTAAAATTTAATACAGGATGAGCGGAAACACTCATTCCGCAATTATAATTCAGGGAGGAACTGTTATGTCATCAATCAAAAAGTATATCGCGGAGTTTATCGGCACGTTTGTGCTTGTGTTTTTTGCCTGCGGAACAGCGGCTATGGTAAAATGCGACACAACGGCAGGCTATCTTGCAACGGCACTTTCATTCGGT